>CAZWJZ010000450.1:0-530 GCA_964634665.1 uncultured bacterium
TCTTAGAGGGGTATAAAGGTCAGAAGTATGTTGAAAGAGGCTTTCGTTTTATCAAGGATCCCACTGATCAGCACCATCTTTCTTAAAAAGCCTGCTCGAGTCTTTGCTCTGCTTCTGCTTGAGTAGTTGGAGGTGGCACCATAACCTGCTCACCTGCTTGCCAACCCTCAGGAGTAGCAACACCATGCGCATCACTAACTTGTAAGGCTTTAAGGAGTCTTAAAATCTCAGGAATGGATCGACCATTACTCAAAGGGTAGTAAATCATGGCGCGTAAGATTCCCTTTGGATCTATAACAAAGACTGCTCGTACGGCTGAAGTATCACTTGCACCTGGTTGAATCATTCCGTAGGCATGCGCTACTTTCAAAGATAGGTCATCAATAATTGGAAAGGGCACGTCTACAGCAAAGTTTTCTTTTATATTGCGAATCCATGCTAAATGAGAATGAATACTATCTATGGATAAGCCTAAAAGCTCAGTATTAATAGCTTGAAACTCAGGTTAGTGTTTTGTAAAACCAATAAAC
>CAZWJZ010000450.1:540-3566 GCA_964634665.1 uncultured bacterium
ACTCAGTTGTGCAGACAGGTGTAAAATCAGCTGGGTGTGAGAACAGTACTAACCATTTACCTTTGTAATCTGATAACTTTTTAATGCCTTGGGTTGTTTTAGCCTCAAAGTCTGGTGCAGCTTCATTTAAGCGTGGCATTGTTGTAACTGGACTTTCTGAAATACTATTCATAATTACTCCTTTAAGCTCTTGATGCATTTCTTTACGTAGGTAAAATGTGTATTGACGATCCTTTTGTACAGCTGTTGGCTTGTGCTCAGGTTAACTTCGAATCTCTATAATGAGTCACCGCCTAAAGCCGTGATACTTTACAAGCTAAAGATGCTCATGCCTGATTTCAGTTAAAGATCTCGCTGCTTTGCTTTACTGCATAAAGGTAAGGCTTAAGCAATTACAAACTGATTCTGACTGAATAATTTAGTCGTTATCATCGTCATCCTCATCAGCTTTAACCTTAGTTCCAAAGTTAGCGTCTAAACCTTGAGCTAGCTGAGTTTTTTCCTGCTGCGTCAACCGTGCCTCTGGATGAGTAATTAAATAGGGTCTTAAAGGCATAGTTCCTTCAAGAATAGTCTCTGAAGCATCATCTGCTTCTTCTTGAGGACGATTCCACTCTGAGAAATTGAGGTACTCACGGCCTTTATTAGTATCTTTAATAACAAGCCAAGAAATAGGGGCAACATTGCTATACCAAGGCCAAACGGTTTCATTGCTATGACAGTCATAACACGCAGTTACAGCCAAAGCTCTGGTTTGTGGACTATCCCATTGGGGTTCAGCCAGAACAGCTGGGTTTGTTTTTGCACCTGCTAAAGGGATAAATTGAATAATCACAAAGAGAGCCGCTATTCCAAATAAAAACCAGAGTGCTAGTTTTTGTATCATTGATTTCATCACATTCCAAGGGGTACTTGATTTACAAAACCTTCTTAGTATTACAGTTGAGTATCACTTAAAGTGTAGAGCGGATTAATCCAATTAGGATCGTTAAGATAAGAACTATGCCAATAAGCCCTAAAATAAAGGCCAAAGTCCCCGACATCCAAGCAATCGTCAAGGCAAGGATTAGAAAACCTACTGCGCTAACGCGAATACGTTGATCAACTTTTTTAACACTAGGTATCACGGTAACCGCCTTTTCATATAAGTATCTCCATTCTCTGTTTGCAGTATTCCGATGCTCGAGTGGAGCGAACACGGGCAATCCCACTCAGCTATACTGCAAACTCTTCGATGGAGTACCCCACGAGCTTAAGGTATCAACAGTTAAAGAATAGAGGGGGGTTTTCCCACATATTTGGTCAGAATATCCCCCTCTTTAAGTCGGGCCACTGTAGTTAGCAGTGATGCCACAGCTAAGAATCGTTTCTAGGTGAGTAGCTAAATTATGTTTGCTAGCTTTCTAAGCTAATCCGTAGTACATTTTCAAGATGCTTAGTGGCTTCATCCGTTCTCAAAACAGCCTTGAGCCAAAGGCATAGCTTTGACATCAAAGTTTTTTCACTCATAAGCGCTTTCTTGTTTTGGATTAAGGACTTCAAGCGACTATCCCGTAGTACCGAGCGAAGCGTATGAACAAAACAACTCAGAATTTTGTAAACCTAGTTTGAACTAACTTAAAAGCTTTGCTTTTGTTACTATAAGCATACTTAATTACGATTTCAAAAGGAGCTCCCACATGATCCCAACTATTGCACTTCAGCTTTACACGCTTCGTGATTTACTAAGCAAAGATTTCACTGGAACCATGGAGAAAGTGGCGGATATAGGTTATGTGGGCGTAGAAACTGCCTTCTTTGAATCAGTAAGCCTAAAAGAAGCAGCTCGAGTGTTTAAGGAGCTAGACTTAAAGGTTGTTGCTATTCATTGTGATATTCCTGTTGCAGGAAAAGAAAAAGAGGTACTCGAGCAGGCTGCTCTCTTTGATTGTAATAGCTTAGTTTGGCATGGTTGGCCGCAAGCTGAAGACTACTCAAGTATTGAAGGCATCAAAAGACTTGCGCGTCTTTATAATCAGGCAAATATGATTGCTCAGGCAAATGGCTGTAGGTTTGGTATTCATAATCACTGGTGGGAGTTTGAGCAGCTTGAAGGTCAATACCCCTATCAGCTTCTTCATGCTGAGATGGATGATGACATCTTTTGGGAGCTTGACACCTACTGGGTTAAGGTAGCTGGCTTAGATCCGGCAAAGGTTGTCGTTGAACTGGCTAATCGAGCCTCTTTACTTCACTTGAAGGATGGTCCTGGTCTTAATGATATGCCTAAGCTAGCAGTAGGTAAGGGTGTTATGGATTTTCCTGCCCTAATGAAGGCTGCTAAAACACCTGACTGGGTTATTGTTGAGCTAGATGACTGTGCTACGGATATGCTTAAAGCTGTGCAAGAAAGCTATTCTTATTTGATAGAACAAGGACTTGCTAGAGCTAACTAATCCTTTGTTTGAAAACCCAAGCAGGGCGAGTACAAACCGCTGCACTAAGTCATTTGCAAACGTATTACGGAGTAACTTATATGTCGACTACAGCTCATGCTTACAAAAAATTCATCTGCGCAGCTTCTGCATTGTCCGCCTTAGTCATTGCTAGCTTTAGTTTCTACAGAGTGTCATTTTTTGGCTTTCCTGATGGTCATGTCACCATGTTCCAAAAAACCGCCACGCTTCCACTAAACTTACTTTCATGCTTACTTATTGCAAATTCTATTGGCTTTCTACAATTATTTTTTCGAGGAAGCAAGACAAATTTTGTTTTCTTCATACCCTTAGTCTCAAGCTTTATCCTGCTGGTTTTCATTACTTTAATAGGCCTGCCTTGGTATTTACAAAACTACCTTGGCCTTGAAAATGGACATGGTGGCTAAAGCAAAATTAGTCTGCTAAGAAACCCATCATTCGAGCGCAGCTTGTTGGCAAAGTAGCATAAGGCCAAGGTAAACGGAATCGCTATTTACCTCGACTGCTAGTTGTTCAGGAATAAAAAGAGGTTATGAGCAGCTATTTTGCGACAGATACTAGCACGAAGAC
>CAZWJZ010000451.1:0-3555 GCA_964634665.1 uncultured bacterium
GAGCGCCGGATTGTGGTTCCGGAGGCCGTGGGTTCAAGACCCATCAGCCACCCCACATTTAAAGACAACGGTCTTTAAAGAAAGCGTCTCGCGGAGATGGCGGAATTGGTAGACGCGCTAGACTTAGGATCTAGTACCGCAAGGTGTGAGGGTTCAAGTCCCTTTCTCCGCACCATAAAGAAAAGTCCTTGCTGGACAAAACTTGTAGTCAAAGATTATGAGTTTAGCACACAAGGGCTTTTCTTTTTATATCAATGCGGCTTATTGAATTCTGATGTGCAAGTTAAGAAAGTATTTCTTATTATTGTTAGCCTTAATTGCTTAAACGCAGTAAGCATGTACTTAAGGAGGTCATATCATGAACCTAAATTCTTTGCTCTCATCTGACACAATAATGCTAATTAGCATTATTGCTATAGCTGCAATATTTGGTTTCTTATTAGGCATTTTACTCACACGACTGAGCCTAAAAGGCAACAATAATGCTAGTCAAATTCAGACTTTAGAAGAAGAATTAGCAAAATACAAAACCCAAGTTAGTGACCACTTTGTAGAAACAGCTGAACTTGTAAACACCATGACTCAGAGTTACAAGTCGGTATATGAACATTTACAAAACGGGGCTTTTGGCTTAGTTGGTGAAGATACCTTACAAAAACGGCTGCCAGATATAAATGAAGAGCCTATCGAGTTTGACTACCTTGGTTACAAACGTAGCCTTAAAGAAGCAAACACCAAGTCTGATTAAACTGCTCGCTGCATTGCTTTAAATGGAAACCTTAGTAGAGCCTCCTAAACATACTTTAATTGCCCTTTTACCAAGGGTCAAAAACAGATTTATCCGTTTGATTAGCCCTGCTATAGGTTCCTCTAATCATTCGGATTTGATAACGATGACCCGCAGTATGACCCGCATGGGTACGAATCAAAGACAAGACATTAACGCTATAAGCCCCAAAGTAATCAATCTCTTTTTCAAGATCAGTTTCTGTTAATAATTCATAAATCTTAATGCGCCTTTTATTAGCCTTATCAAAATCAATCAACAGTGGATCTAAATCTTCAAACTCATACGCTAAAGGCCCTTTATCTTGACCATAACGACCCGTATTTTCAATAGCATCAGCAACCCAATCTTCAAACCAATACAAGTGCCCCATAATCCAACGAATATTCATGGCTTCAGGATGAATATGCCAATTCAATTCTTCACCTGTTATTCCTGTGAGTAACTTACTCAGATTATCGTAATGAAAAGATGATAAATCATTATAATTGGCTACGGCGTCAAGCATCTTGTCTCCCTACAGCTTTCTTTTAGATATTGTTTCCAAAATGAGATAGCTTCTTGTAATTTAGCTTAAGGCTCGAGTATTACCTTTCCTGTGCTTTGCCTACTTTCTACTAGCTCGTGTGCTTGCTTTGCATTTTGTAATTTGTAGCGTTTTCCTTGCAAGACACTGACTTTCCCTTGTTCTAGTAAGTTTAGGCTTTCTTTAGCAGCTGCTTGTATTTTGTGGGCTTTGGCGTTGCGGTGCCCACCACTGCTATAGCCTATAACTGCTCGATTTTGATTATGCAGCATCTTACTGCTTAGCTTGGCTGCACCATCTGGACTTGTGTGACCATAAATGACAAGTCTGCCAAAGTTAGCTAGACAATTCATGCCTCGCTCGCTTGTTGAACCTGCAATACTGTCACAAATAAGGTCAACACCTTCATTTTGAGTTAGCTCATTAATCACTTGATCAAAATCTCTATCACGGTAGTTAATAACGTAGTCTGCACCTAGATTTTTAGCAATCTCAGCTTTTTCTTCACTACCACAGGTAGCATAGACTTCTGCTGCGCCAAGCGCTTTGGCCATCTGAATGAGAGTACTACCTACGCCTCCCGCACCAGCATGAACAAGTACTTTGTCACCTTTTTCAAAGCGTCCTGCTAAGGTCAGCACATTATAAGCTGTTATCAAAATACCTATCCCTGCGCCTTGTTCAAAGCTGACACTATCAGGCAGGGGGGAACAGAGTTGCTCTTCAGCAAGAACATATTCAGCGTATGAGCCACCTGTTGTATAAGCCGCTACACGCTGACCTACTTTTAAATGGCTTACTTCAGACCCTAGCGCGTCTATATACCCTGCTGCATCTAACCCCGGTATGAAAGGCAAACTACGCTTAGCATAGCTACCCTGCCTAGCTTTAATGTCTGCAAAATTTACGCTCGTCAAACTCGTTTTGATTCGCACTTGCCTAGCACTGGGTTCTGGCAAAGCCCAATCTTGGTAGCTTAAAACATCAGACGAACCAAGTTCATGTATCAAAATTGCCTTCATAACTTACTCCTAAAGCTTTGCGTTTCGTTATAGCGTATCAAGATTTATAAGCACAGAAAGCGCCATCTAAAAACAATTGAGCCAACAACTTGAGTTTACACTGTCTTTTGCAAAGTCATCAAAGCATAAAACTCAAACATAAAGATAGCCAACCTAGCTACGCGCAACAAAAAAGCAGCGCTCCTCTCTATAAGCAGAATCAAGCTCCTCCCGCTTCACTTAATGCACGTAGAAACTGATAAACTCGAGTTTCACTTGAAAGGACATAATTATGGAATACCGTTTACTTGGGGGTTCTGGCTTAAAAGTACCTATGCTTGGCTTTGGAACCGCGACGTTTGGCGGGTCTAATGAGTTTTTTAAAGCTTGGGGAGAAACAGATGTTAAAGAAGCCAGTCGCTTGGTTGATATTTGTCTTGAAGCTGGGGTTAATCTTTTTGATACGGCGGATGTTTACTCGCAGGGTATGTCAGAAGAAATATTGGGTAAAGCTATCGAGGGTCGCAGAGATAAAGTGCTCATTTCTACCAAAGCTACTTTTGGTATGGGTGAAGGCCCCAATGATGTGGGGTCATCACGGCATCATCTCATTAAAGCCTGCGAAGCTAGTTTAAAGCGTTTAGGTACAGACTATATTGATATTTATACGCTGCATGGCTTTGATGCTCAAACACCTGTTGAAGAAACTTTGTACACCTTGGAGTACTTGGTGCAAAGCGGTAGGGTTCGCTATATTGCTTGCTCTAATTTTTCAGGTTGGCATCTTATGAAGTCTTTAGCTGTTTCAGATAGGCATGGTTGGTCACGGTATGTGGGCCATCAAGCATATTACTCGCTTATTGGTCGTGACTATGAGTGGGAGCTTATGCCTTTAGCCTTAGATCAAAACATTGGCACTATTGTTTGGAGCCCGTTGGGTTGGGGTAGGCTTACAGGCAAGTTACGCCGTGGTCAAGAGCTTCATGAAAACAGTAGATTGCATGTCACCGCCAAAAGTGGACCTCCTGTTAATAATGACTATCTTTATAAGGTTGTTGATGTTCTTGATGAAATAGCCCAAGATACAGGTAAAAGCGTTCCTCAAATTTCACTTAATTGGCTTATGCAACGCCCAACGGTTTCTAGCATTATTCTTGGTGCAAGAAATGAAGAGCAACTCAAACAAAACTTAGTGACCGTACAGAAATTACTTCCCTGAATCAAGGCGAGGGCGAATGGTG
>CAZWJZ010000452.1:0-3553 GCA_964634665.1 uncultured bacterium
CGCTTGCAATGGGTTGTTGGTACACCCATCTTCTCTCTCTTAGGCTGGCTTGCTTTGCAACTACCAACAGCATTGGTACAAACCTTACCGGTAGCTATGGTCTTAGCGGTCATATTGACTTTTGGTCGCTTAGCAACCAATAACGAGTTACAAGCTGTTCAGTCTGGCGGCGTATCCATCATAAGAATGGCACTCATTTTTGTTTATTTAGGCGCAGCCCTCACAGCCACTGCGCTCATCATTAATGAACGCGTTTTACCCATAACCAACGCTCGAGTGGGCAGCTTGTATTGGGAGTTAACATCTGGTGGTAGAAGTGGTATTTGGCGTTTGGCTACGCAAGATATTCCTATCAGTGGCTTTAAACTGTATTTTGAGCAGCCTGACCCACAAACCGAAGAGCTGCTTGATGTACGCATTCAGGCTTGGCAAGATAAACGCCAAACTATTATCTTTGCTGATCGGGCACGCTTTGTCGATAATGGCTTAGAACTATTTAATTATCAATCAGATACAATAGATTTTAATGCGCTCACGCAACCTTTTGACTCAGCCTCTGAACAATTTCAGGCTTTTGTTTTAAATCATAATGCAGCGCAATCACCTGAGCAAAGCTTAACCCTGCAAACATCAGAATCATTAGATGATTTAATTACTCGCTTTTCTGGGGGTGGCTTTGAAGATAGTCGCTCTATTAGCGAAGTACTAGATGACTCTAAAAACACAGCCTTAACCCTAAGTGAAAGAACTCGAGCTGCTGTTCTTTTTCATAGAAAATTAGCTGAGCCCTTTGCAAATTTAACCCTGCTTTTGGTTGCCCTTCCTTTAAGCTTGCTTTATGCTGCTAATCGTGGTGTTGCGTTCGGATTGTCACTTGTTGTCACGCTTGTTTGGTATGTCTTGTTTACACTAGGGCAATTATTTGCTCAAGCAGGCACCGTACCCGTTTGGTTAGGGGTTTGGTCGGCAAACATAATACTTGCCACTATAGGGATTTATTTACTACTTAAACCTGAAAGGCCGCAAAGCTAAGCACTATGACAAGCCCCCGCAGTAAAGCAGCCATAAACACCATGCCCCTAGAATCTGCGAAGATGCTACCAAAATCACTTGCGGACAAAGTAAGCTACTTAAACAAAGCAGATTTACAAAAGCTCGAGCTTGCTTATCAGTTAGCTGAGCGGGCACATAGGGGTGTTTTACGTAAGTCAGGTGAGCCTTTTGTAACGCATGTAATTGCGGTTGCTGAGCTGCTGGCTGAAATGAATCTAGATGTTGAAGCGCTCATGGCGGGTTTGCTTCATGACACGGTTGAAGATACCGATGTTAGTTTTGAAGATATTGAAGCGCAGTTTGGCTCTATGGTTAGGCAAATTGTTGAGGGTGAAACCAAAATAAGTAAGCTGAGTGTTCGTGTTTACGAGGATGAGCAATCTGAAAATTTAAGACAAATGCTGCTCGCTATGGTTAATGATGCTCGCATTATTTTGGTTAAGCTAGCAGACAGGCTTCATAATATGCGCACCTTAGAGCATATGCCTGTTGCAAAACAAACCAAGATTGCCCGCGAAACCATAGAAATATTTGCACCCTTAGCTCACCGTTTGGGTATTAGTCATATTCAAAATGAACTTGAAGACTTAAGTTTTTCATACCTTGAGCCCGAGCGTTATACCTCTTTGCAAAGACAAGTCAGATTACGCCATGCCGAACGCCAAAGTTATGTTAATCAGGCTATTGTCCTGCTTGAAAATCGCTTAGCCAAAGAAGGCCTTCGTTATGAAGTCTATGGTCGCAGTAAACACCTTTATAGTATTCATAGAAAAATGCTGCGTGACAGTAAAAGCATTGATCAGATTTTTGATCTCATGGCTATTCGCACTATCATTGATACGCCACTAATCGAAGGTGAAATTAATCCTGATGCAGAAAAGGCAGCCTGTTACCGCGCATTAGGTATTGTGCATAGTCTCTGGACACCTATTCCGGGTAGGTTTAAAGACTACGTAGCAGTACCAAAACCAAACGGCTATCAGTCTCTACATACCACTGTCATTGGCTTACAAGGTCAACCCATTGAAGTACAAATACGAACAAGAAGCATGCATGAAATAGCAGAATACGGAGTTGCTGCCCACTGGGCTTATAAAGAAGGTATCGAAGATACCCGAGAAGTTGAACAACGCCTAGACTGGATGAAGCAGCTCTTAGATGTAAATGAGACAACCGACAGCGCAGGTGCTTTTATAGAGACCGTTAAAACTGATTTTTTATCAGAACGGGTACTTGTATTTACACCAGCAGGGGACGTCATGAATTTACCTAGAGGCAGCACAACCATAGACTTTGCCTACCATGTACACACCCAAGTAGGGCACCGCTGCATAGGCGCTCGAGTAAACGGAAACATTGTTCCTTTAAATTACGCATTACAAACTGGCGATAGAATAGAAGTACTAACCAATAAAAGCACAAACTATGGCCCGAGTAGCGACTGGGTAAATATTGCGACGACCCGAAGTGCTAAACAAAAAATACGGCATTACTTCAGGCAGCAAGAACGCCAAGGACAACTCGAAAATGGCAAAAAGCAACTCGAGCGTGCCTTACGTCGTAAAAATCTTGCTGTTGCCAGCAACATGACCAAAGCTAAACTCGAGGCGGTAACAAAGCAGCTTCTCCACGCAGATGCGGTTGATGATTTGTTTCTGGCTTTAGATAGCAAACGGCTTATGCCTAAACAAGTTATTGATGCCTTGCTGCCAGATCAAGCTGAGTCTAAACCTACAAGAAAGGCACCTTCAGTTGTAACAAAAAGCCTTTCAGGTATTTTGGTTGATGGCTTAGATGCGCCTGCCAATTTAGCTCAATGTTGTTCACCCGTGCGGGGTGATGATGTCATGGGCTATATAACACGAGGGCGGGGTGTAAGCGTTCATAGAATTGATTGCCCAAATGTGAAGCATCTTATGCAATCTCAACATGAGCGTTTTATAAATGTGACTTGGGATATAAGTCATGATGATGTCTTTCCTGTTGATTTTGAAATTGTTGCTATTGATAGATCTAGCTTACTGAAAGATGTACTAGATGTTTTGTCAGAAATGAATAAAAGTGTAAGTCGTATTTCTGCTGATGTACCCAATAATCAGTCTGCACGTATTTACTTTAGGGTTAATGTTAAAGATCATAAAGAAATTGAGTACATTAAAGAAAATATTTCGCGTATTCCCGATGTAATTCAAATTTACCGTAATAAACCCGGCATAAAAGACTAGACCAAAAGCTTAGCTTTTGGTCTAAAAACATTCGATTTTGACAAACTACTACCCTCAATATCTTTATCAACATCAGTAGCCAATGTAGCATGCATAGATGAAGATGCAAGTTTAGCTTTAAGTTACTTGTATAGCAAGTTTAGTACTTATAAAGCTAAGCTTAAAGGTAAGCGAGTCTGAGTTAAGCTTGGTAAGTTGCTAGGTCAAAAAGACCGTTATGGAGAAGTGGAACCCAAAAACTGGACAGCTCTAATTGGAAAGCTTGATAAGCTTTC
>CAZWJZ010000453.1:0-3528 GCA_964634665.1 uncultured bacterium
CTTAGTTTACGAAGTACAAACCTACCTGATACTGCATTTGAACCCAACAATAGTTTCAATACCGCAACACCTATCCAACTTCCTCTCAATAATTCATTGGCAATGTTTGAAAACGATGAAGATTGGTTGAAGTTTAATATTGAAGGAACCCAACGGCTTCTAGAAATTGGGATTACAGATAATTTTGATGTTTTACGGACAGAGCTTTATAGTGCCCAAGGTGAATTACTTGGTCAAGCAGGTTCTAAGAGGACAGTATTTATAGTAGAAGAAGGAGATTATTTCTTTAAGTTTTCAAGTGAATACTTTAATGACTATCGAGGCTACATCTATGGCGTTACTATTACTGACGAAGCAATTCCAGATTTAGAGTATGAACCCAACAACACAATGCAAGAAGCAAAACTAATAGATTTGACCTTTAATGATCCTGACCTTTTGGTAAGTAAACAGGATAATGATTGGTATCAACTAGACTTGGCTACGGCCACCCAAGTTACGTTTTCCTTAAAGCGTTTAACGCTTGGAGCAGTAATTGTAAGTATTTTTGATGAAAACCAAAGGTTTCTTCATGGCTTTGGCGATACAAGTACGACTAGTCCAATCCTTCCTCAAGGAAAAATATTTATCCGCGTATCCTCAGACAAACCCCTAAGAGATGGTCTTTCTCTTGAACCCACACAATAAGTTCAAAGGTTCACAATAAAACTTAGCCTAAAAAAGACTCAATTCACTTTTACTGAACTATCTTTATTTCAATAACAGTGAATTGAAGAGCAGTTCTACATACTCATAGCTAGCAGCATAAGACAAAAGTTGTTCTTAGAAAGGGGAAGAGTTTAGATGTTCTTTCCTTACCTAACTTAGTAAAAGTGAAAAAATTATGGTTTGCATTAGACCTAAAAGTTAAACTTTAACCTCATTAAAGAAAGATCAGATTGGAGTTGTATGTTTAGATCCTACTTTTTTGCTTTTCTTATTATCGTTTTAAGTTCTTGTGCCCCTAGTGTTATGGGTAGTCGCTTCAGAGCATTTGATTTAAACTCTGAATCAATGCTTACTATTAGCGGCGAAGGAACCTGGTATGCAAGAGGTCTTTACAGCGATGACTTCTTTAATTACGATCCTGGGCAAATTCCTGAGGAAGCTTTTAGAAGTAGCCCCGGTACTATTTTTAGATTGAGTGTTCCTACAAGAGATTTTACGCTAACCCCGAGAAATTTACCTGAAAACTGGATAATTGAAATAGAATCAGTTACTAGCGTTTTTAGAGTAAGCAGCGTAACAGAATCCAATAGCAGTCGTCGGGTTTCTTACTCTGATGACCTTGCATTTGTAATCCGCTTAAAGGTTCCAGAAGCTACACCTGAGGGTAGTTATAATTTTACTACGACCCTTAGAAGTACTAATCCAAATGGTGATTTTGAAGTTAAAAATTGGCGAGTGATTGTTGAATCGCCAGTTATAGATTAAGAAATGTGAAGCACTTAAAATCAAATTTGATTTTAAGTGCTTCTAGCTTTTCTCCGAAACTTACTATTTCAGAAAATAGAAGTCCTCTTCCAAAAATGATGAAAAAACACAGATATTAATGTAGTAGTGTAAATAAATGTTTACGTTACCATAAAATGAATAGAAAGAAAGCTTAGAAAGTGCGTGAGGGACGAGGGAAATAAGATAGGTGGGGGGTGGGGTGAAGAATGGGGAGTGGGATTTGGTTGTGGAAATAAGCTTTTGGTTACGGTAAAATAGTTTGTTTGAGCTATCCTTAATTTCTTAAAAGTAAAGAACACTGTCATTATTTGTCATTTAATGTCACATAGTGTAACCAATGAGAAATGAGAAACCTTCTGACCGCCTCACAGCCTTTGAAGCTTTAAAAGAACTTAGTTGTAGACAAGTTGCTGACTACGTTGGTGTAACCCGAACAGCAACCGTCTGGAAATATGTCAAAGAAGGAAAACTACCCCAACCCAGATACCTCGCACCTTATAGACCCATTTGGCGTTTTGGTGAAGTTATCGATCACACCCATGCACTTATGCAAAAACCAAGTGATTCCGTTCAAGGATTTAAAGGTGAAGCTTTGGCTAGGGATGTTCATGAAAAATCATCTAAGCTATCGAAACTCAAAAAACGACTTGGTTTAAGCTAAAGCATGTGTGTGTAAAAAAGCTACATATATATAAGGTATAGCTACCGAGAAAATAGAGTCGATACTCGAGTTCAGGGTCATACTAATTATAGTAGTTAGCTTGCTTGTGAGAACACCAAGACATATCAGTCAAAAAGTGAGGTAATTTAGGTTTTGGTTCATGATTGCGTAATTAAGAACCTTAGTTGCTTGCATAAAAGTAAACTATAGTCTACAATTTGACTAAGGTATGATAGTTATTAGACATGGCTAAAAAAGAATTAATTGTCTATCAAACCGAGACTGAAAAAGAGCCTTTTAATGAATGGCTTGACGGACTCAAAGATGCAAAAACGCGGGTGCGTATTTTGTCTCGTTTGGATCGTGTAGAGCAAGGTTATTATGGTGACTCTAAAGCAGTTGGAGAAGATGTTTTTGAGCTGAGATATTTTTTTGGTGCAGGCTACCGCTTTTACTTTGCTGAGGATGGTGACACGATTGTCTTACTCCTTAGTGGCGGGGATAAAAGAAGCCAAAAACGAGATATAAAAACCGCTCAAAGCTACTGGCAGGATTATTTGGATCGTAAGGAGTAATAGCTATGACAACAGCAACTAAATACCGCAAGTTTAGAGATGTAGTTATTGAACGTTTCAAAAAAGACCCTAATGAAGCGCATGCTTACTTACAGCTAGCCTTAGAAGAGTTTGAGCAAGATGGTGATACCGAACATCTCATGCTTGCTTTGCGAACTGTTGCAGAAGCGCAAGGCGGTGTGCCTGAGTTAGCACGCAAGATCAACATGGAAAAAATGACGCTCTATAAAGCGCTTTCTGAGAAGGGCAATCCTAGACTCAGTACCATTTACAGCATTCTCAAAGGGCTGGGTTATAGGCTGCTTGTGGAACCGTTTGAGGAGCATCAGGCGAGTCTGCAAAGCTAAACAGCCACCTTATTAAAGTACCTCATGAATGCAGTTACAGTATGGCGTTTAGCTGGTTAAAAGCAACTAAAACCGCATCAAGGGGGTTTTTGCCGTCCTAGTAGGGGTAGCGGGGGCATCCTGACAGAAAGTTACGGTTTCGGCATCAAGTAAGTAGTAAAGAAACCCGTCAAATACGTTTTTATCTTTACTTTGAATGCTTTACAGGAAACTTTTACGCCAAAAACCCCATAAACTGACTGTATTTTTAAAGATAAGACTCGAGTAAAAGAAACCTACGTTAGTTTTACCCTCTAAATTCATAGATTTTTTGATTACCGAAACAGAAAGTTACGGTTTTGAATCGAAAATCAGTTCTCAAACCGTAATTCTTGGTTCAAATGCCCCCGCTACCCCTTATTAAGCAAGTTAAGCAGAGTTTGCATCAGTTTGATTTAAAGCAAGAGATTAT
>CAZWJZ010000454.1:0-235 GCA_964634665.1 uncultured bacterium
ATTCGTAAGTTCAAAGGCAAGCTGCTCATTCAACCTGCTAAAAAGAGTGTTCAATTTTTAAGTAGGAGGTGAAGGCTTGAAGTTGTTGATCAGATGAGCTGGGTTTCTTTTTAGAGGGTGGGTTTGATGGCATGGTTACTTTCTCAATTCACTTAAAGCGAAACTAGGGTCCAGTGGATTCTGAAAGCTAATACCTTCAATCGTTGAGCCTATAGCAAAATCTTCACTTAGGATT
>CAZWJZ010000454.1:245-3513 GCA_964634665.1 uncultured bacterium
GGATTGAAGGCAGTTGATTCAGTTTAGCGCTCGCCCACACTTGAGCATCATAATAAGCAAACTGATAATCCCTAACACCTCTAACTGCCTCTAATACAACAGCTGAGCTTAGAGGCAAAACAGGAAATATTTGTTCATACTTATCTACAAGCGTATAGACCTGTGCAGCGGGTAGTTTAAGTTTACGAAGCATGACATTTGCAAATTCAGATAAAGCTTGGCTAGATAAGAAGCCTGTACGGTGACTATCCAATAAGCTTAAGACTTGTTTTGCTTTAGCTTGTTTCATTAAGTCTCTACTATCAAACGGATAAATGAGTAAGTTGCTATCTATAAGATGAGCCATGAGACCTTAAGACCAGCGGCTTTGACGTTGATCCTCTTCATAAAGGTTTTGACGCTTAAGGGATTCGTTTTCTTCAAACTGATACTCAGTAGACAGCTCAGCAGCAACTTCAAAAAGCTGTTCTAGCGCAGCACTTGGTTTAGCTCGTTCTTGAACTGCAGGTTTTAAGACTGTATTTAAAGCTTGACGCATTAGTTCAGCTTCAGAAACCCCCAAAGCTTTAGCTTGACGTTTTAACGCTTTTTCTTGATGGACTTCTATATAGACTTGTTTACGAATCATACTTAATTATACATTACATACATTAGTTTAAAATGACAGGGACATCCACCGTTTTTAACACAGAAAACGAAGGTCATAAGCTGTTGATCAGATGAGCCGGGTTTTGTTGTCATAAGTTTATGAGCCTTAAGTCAGGAAAAGCTTTTTCATAACGATTTTTATCCAAAGTCAAAAGCCTATCAGCCGACAAGCTAGCATGGGCACCAATTAAGAAGTCAACAAGTAAGCGTTTAGCTTCTTTAGCTTTCCTTCTTCTCAAGGCATACTCAGCAAAGGCTTCACCTGCTTTATGCCAAACTGCTTCACCATGATCATAATCAACCTGAATATTAGTTGTACTTATAAAGGTATCTAGAAAAGTTTTAGTTGCGTTTGGGTAAGCAAGGAGTTCAGCATAAACAGCCGCGCTAATAATAAGGCCACCTTCTTGTTTAGCTTTAAACAAACTAGCAGCCACATTTGTAGAGGCAGGTTCTTTTGACCAGAGGCAGCTAATGATATTAGTATCGATGGCTGTAAGCATTAAATACCATCATTTCTGTTAATCATCATCTCTTAAGTCACTCAGCCAAGTAGTTAGCTCTTCTTTAGTTGTAAAACTACCAAGGGCACCTTGAAAGGCTTCAAAAGGATTTGTTTCTGTTCTATAAGGAGAAAGAACCGTCTGACCATCCTTTAATTCAAAGCTAACTTGATCACCTTGCTTAAGACCCAAACGTTTTCTTACATCTTGAGGAATGGTGATTTGACCTTTACTTGTCACAGTTGCAACTTGTTTTATCTTACCTAAACTCCTTTAAGTAAGGATATCAGGTAGTATTAATTTATGTGTGAGAATAGCTTTAAACCTGGGGTATCCCTAGAATTGGACACTGTTGGCGAAGTCAAAAAAGACCTGAGATAATGGTCTATGTTAAAACCTGAAGCAGTAAACGAAATACCAGAGGCAACTGTTCGAATAGCCAGAGCAGCCTTTCCCAAGGGCAATAGAATCATGAACTTGCGAGATGAGTTTGGCACTATGTATGAGGATGAAGACTTTAAAACCTTGTTTTCCTCAACAGGACAACCTGCCTTGACTCCTTGGCGCTTGGCTTTAATAACCGTCTTTCAATTTCTAGAAGGTTTAAGTGATAGACAAGCTGCAGATGCAGTAAGAAGTCGCCTTGACTGGAAATACGCTCTGGGTCTTGAACTTGAGGATGCTGGTTTTGACTTTTCGGTCTTATCAGAATTTCGTACACGCCTTAGCGAGCATGATTCTGAACAATTGCTGCTCGATAAGATGCTCGATAAATTCAGAACAAAAGGATTACTGAAAACTAGAGGTAAACAACGAAGTGATTCAACACATATCCTAGCGCAAGTCAGATCGCTGAATAGATCAGAATGTATTATTGAAAGCTTACGAGCTGCTTTAAATATAGTGGCAACGGTTGAGCCTGATTGGTTAAAAGCTTGGGTGCCAGACGTCTGGTTTGAACGCTATTCCTATAGAATTGAAGAAGCTCGCCTGATTAAGGGTAAAGAAGCTAGAGTTCGATACCTAGAGCAAGTAGGTAAAGACGGTTTTACGCTCTTAGATATGATTTATCAATCCTCAACCCATAACTACTTAGCTGGCTTGCCTGTTATTGAAACTTTACGCAAGGTATGGCTGGATCAGTTCTGGATAAATGAAGGCGTCGTCACTTACCGAGAAGCAAAAGACCTAGCACCTGCTGGTCAACGCATTAACTCTCCTTATGATCCAGAAGCTCAGTTCGGCAATAAGCGAAGTATGACTTGGACAGGCTATAAAGTCTTTATTACAGAAACCTGTGATCCTGATAAACCCCATGTCATTACTAATGTCATTACTACAGGTGCTAGTGAATCTGATATGAACCAAACTGAAAGAATTCATAACAACCTGAAAGATAAGCAGTTACTTCCCAAAGAACACCTAGCTGCTGCAGGCTTTGTCGATGCAGAGCTGATGCTAGAAAGCCCAAAAGCATATGAGCTTGAGCTAGTTGGGCCAATTAGGGCAGATACCAGCTGGCAAGCAAAGATGGAAGAAGCTTATGACCTTTCACGATTCACCATCAATTGGGATGCTGAATTAATGACTTGTCCTAAGGGAAAAGAAAGTAGTTCGTGGGCTGCAACTAAAGATTTATCAGGTAATTCCCGCATTGCGGTTAAGTTCAAACAAGCTGATTGCGCTCAGTGTGAATCTCGTCAGCTTTGTACAAGAAGCAAGAAAGGGCCAAGACACTTAACTATCAAAGCTCGTGAAGAGCATGATGTTTTAGTTGAAGCCAGAGCCCTACAAGCCCATGCTGATTGGAAACATCGCTATAAACTACGGGCTGGTATTGAAGCCACTATGTCTCAAGGGGTTCGTGCTAATGATTTAAGAAGATCGCGTTATCGAGGTTTAAGAAAGACCTCTCTACAGCATGTTGCTATATCAGTTGCCATCAATATCCAGAGAGTTACTGATTGGTTTTCTGGCATTCCAAGTGCCTCAACTCGTGTTTCTAGATTTGCTCGTTTAGCTCTTTAGGACTTCGCCAACAGTGTCAGAATTGGAACGATTTGGGTAAAACCAAACAAATGAACATAAAGTTTCATAAGGCATCCCTCTAAAATCTT
>CAZWJZ010000455.1:0-3482 GCA_964634665.1 uncultured bacterium
TCGTTTCATCTCTCTTCACACTTTATCCTTTTTTGCTACAGGGTAAGTGGTTACTCTGTATTTACATAGCGCATAATTCCGCCAGAGCCATAGCAGGGTATACTTCCAGCTTCTAGGCTCTTATGGTCTTTTCCATATTTCACTTCTAAGACGTCTCCGAGCTTAGAAATTTTCCATTCACTTCTCATAATATACTTCTAAATTTCATAGCCTATCCCTGCTAGATTCTCTTTGCTTTGCTGTTCTCCTCTTCATTCCTTTTGCTCCTGCTCTAAACGGTCTAGTTTTGTTTGAGCTTCTTGTTTTAGTTTGGGTAGGTAGCTTTGTATTATGCTCCAAACGGTGTCATCATCTATGTTCAGGTAGGCGTGTATGAGTTTGTTTCTGAAGCCTATGATTTGGTGTAAGTCACTTATGGTGTTTAATTCGTTCGGAAAGTGTTGCCTTGCTTGGGCTAGTGCTTCACCTATTATGCTTAGGCTGCGTTCGCAAGCTAGGCGTAGCATGGTGTCGTTTTCGTAGTCGTTTTGGGTTTTGTTTTGGGTGAATTGCTCTATGGTTTTGCAGTTGTCTATGACATCCCACAGGTAGCCTTGTAAGTCACGGTGTGGCATAAATCGTTCTTCTGTCTTTGTTTATGCTTTTAAGTACATAGGGGTTGCGTAGGGCGCTTGGCTCTGCTAAGTCTACTTTTCTGCCTAATAGGGCTTCTAGTTCGTCTAGTAAGTCAAAGTAGTGTTTTGCTTTGTTTGTTTTTGTGTTGTTTGTGGTTTTAAAGGTTACAAGTAAGTCTATATCACTTGTGTTTGTAAAGTCGCTTTGTCTTGCAGCTGAACCAAAGACTTCCAGCCTTGCCACGTTGTATTTTTGGCAGAGTTCGCTTAAGGCTTTTTGGTAGCTGCTAAAAAAGTCTTGTGGCGCTAGGGTTGTGCTCATGCTGCTTAGTTTATCAGGGCTTTGGGGGTTAGAGTTCATAGCCTATCCCTGCTAGATTCTCTTTGATTTATTGATTTAAGATTGATGCGTTTATTTGCTTTTCTCCTGCTCACCATGGCTTAGTTTAGCAGGCTTTGCTTAGCTTAATGGGGGGTTTTTGCTTGCTTGGTCTTAAGGGCTTTATTTGCTATGCTTTGTTTATGACACGCCATCAGCAGTTAGCTCGTATTAATGAGCATCTTGATTCGCTTAATGATGAGGCTTTAGAGGGCTTGCTTATGCTTTTAGATGCAACTAAGAAGTCTGTTGACTCTGAGTCTGCCGTGTGGTTGGCATCTGCTTTTGATGCTGCACCTAGGTATGACTGGGGTGAGCTCGAGCCTGACACGTTGGGGGTGTCTTTGCGTTTTGTTGAGGGTAAAGGTTGGGTTTCTGAGTCTTGATTGCTATGGGTGATGTTTTACTGGTAGCGCTTCCGTCTAAAGTTCCTTCTGGGCATGAGCAAGAGGGTAGGCGTCCTGTGGTTGTGGTCGGCCTACCTGATGTTTTAAGAAGCTTGCGTTTTTCTATGCTGGTGGTTGTACCTTTAACAACTCAGTCAGGGTCTTGGGTGCATAGTGCACCTCTTGTTTATCCTGTTTTAACTAAAGGTGCTGGGGGCTTACCTTTTGATTCTATTGTCTTGCTTGACCAACTTGCTGGTATTGATGCAGCTCGAGTTCTTCGTAAACTGGGTAGTTTAACAGAGGCTGAGCTCGAGCCTATTCGTTCTGGTTTAAAGCTTATATTTGGGTTTTAGAGTTCATACCCTATCCCTGCCAAATTCTCTTTAATTTGTTGTTCTAAGACTGCGCTTTGTTCAAATTGTTCTTTTAGTTGGCTGCTTAGGCGTTCCATTTTGTCACTAAAGGGTTCTCCGTCATCTTCTTGCTCTTCTGCGCCTACGTAGCGGCCTGGGGTGAGTACATAGTCGTGTTTGGCTATCTCTTGGGTGCTTGCGCTGTTACAAAAACCTGCTATGTCTTGGTAGTTTTCGCCTTTTTGCCAGTTGTGGTAGCTGCTGGCTAGCTTGTCTATGTCTTCTTGGCTAAAGTCTCGTAGTACGCGGTCTTTCATGTAGCCTGTGTTTCTTGCGTCTATGAATAGGGTTTTGTTTTTGTTTTTCTTTTGTTTGCTGAGTACCCATATGCAGGCTGGTATTTGGGTGTTGCTGAAGAGCTGGCCGGGTAGGGCAATCATGCAGTCTATTAGGTCTGCTTCTATGAGTTTCTGGCGTATATCGCCTTCACCGCTGGTGCTGGTGCTCATGCTGCCGTTGGCGAGTAGTAGGGCGAGTTTGCCTGTGGGGCTTAGGTGGTAGAGCATGTGTTGAAGCCATGCGTAGTTGGCGTTGTTTTGCGGTGGGGTGCCGTAGTGCCATCTTGGGTCGTTTTCTAGACGAGCGTTCCACCAGTCTTTTATGTTAAAGGGTGGGTTTGCCATGACATAGTCGGCTCTTAGGTCTGGGTGTTGGTTGTTCGTAAAGGTGTCTGCGGCTTGTTTGCCGAAGTTGTAGTCTAGTCCTCTTATGGCCATGTTCATGGCGGCGAGTCGCCATGTGGTGGGGTTGCTTTCTTGTCCGTATATGCTTAGTTTATTTATGTTGCCTTCGTGGCGTTCTATGAATTTTTCGCTGCTTACGAAGAAGCCGCCGCTGCCCATGGCTGGGTCGTAGATGCGGCCTTCATAGGGTTGGAGTATTTCTACGATTAGGTTTACGATTGCTTTTGGGGTGTAGTATTGTCCGCCTTTTTTGCCTTCGTTCAGGGCGAATTGCCCTAAGAAGTATTCGTAGACGTGTCCGAGTATGTCTTTGCTTTTTAGGCTTTTGTGGTTGAAGGGTATGGTTGCGATTAGGTCTATGAGTTCAGCGAGTTTGTCTTGGGGTAGTTGCAGGCTTGCGTAGCTTTTGTTGAGTACGCCTTTGAGTTTGGGGTTGTGTTTTTCTACGCTATCTAGCGCGTCGTCTATGAGTTTGCCTGTACCGCGTAGGGTGTAGCTTTCATTGTTGTTTAGCTTTAGGCTTGTGCCTGTGCCTAGTTTGGCGTTGTCTTGCAGGGTTTTCCATCGTGAGAGTTCAGGTATCCAGAAGATGTTTTTTTCTAGGTAGTAGTCGCGTAGTTCTAACTCGTCGTTTAGGTCAGCTTCGTATTCTTCGCTTGTGTCGTAGTCGTTTGGGTCTAGGTAGTAGTTGTCTTCTGGGTTGGTGAATTGGGTTTTGAGTTCTTCACGTCGTTCATCGAACGAGTCGCTGACGTATTTTATGAAGATGAGTCCGAGTACTGCGTGTTTGTAGACAGCTGCGTCTAGGTTGCTGCGTAGTTTGTCTGCGCTGGCCCAGAGTTTTTTGTCTAGCTCATCTAGGAATTTTTGTTCGGTTTCTACTTGGGTCATGCTGCTTCCCCTCTATGTTTAGTTAGAGAATCTTAACATGGAGATTGTAAAATAGATTGTGGCAATGGAGTCAACTAGCGTGTATTGGGTTAGTCTTTTTGACATTCTTGAAG
>CAZWJZ010000456.1:0-3466 GCA_964634665.1 uncultured bacterium
CGATTTAATCTATCGACTTTATAGCTCTATAGCTAGAGTTAGCGGAAACTAAAGTATAATCAGGTTGAATTAAATCTGCGCTAGAAAAGGTTTCTTTGAGTTCAGCAAAGTTCTTAAAGTCTGCTTTGGTCATTATTTTATGCCAAGCCAAAAGTGCATCTTGACTATCTTCATGTTTTAACCAGAGGTCACGAAGGCTAGCTTTGGCTATAACGTTGAACGCCACAACTCTTAGTGTATATCAGACTGATATAGTTAGCAAGGGGGTTGAAGTTTGGGGTGCATCCCTGAAAAGGTTAGGTGTCTAGGGGGTAAAGTAAAAGGATGAATAAAGAGTTATTAAAAGCATAATTAAGATAAGATTCATTACTATCCAAACCAATGACTTTCCCTTGTGAAGCTGCTTTGGCTAATAGCCTTGTCATTGCTCCAGAGCCACACTCGGCATCTAAAATCGTTGCATCCTTAGCAAAAGAAAACCTCTGAAGATGATTTTCAATATTTCCAATACGCGCTTGTCGTTCAAGTCTCGCATGCTCTTCAGCGTAATCAATCACATAAGGGTTTGAAGAACCTTTATTCAAAATTCAACTCCAGTAATCTAAACGTCACTAGTTAAGCTAGGGTAGAAACAGTTTAGGAAGCTCGTTTAGGCAAGCTCAACGTTAGGCTGTGAAAGTTGCATCTCCATAAAAATAAGCCGATCTCGCCAAGTTGGACCCGGATCATAATAGGCATCTCTACGCTTAAAACCAAGACCATCATAAAGCGCTAACGCCTCATGATGAAAAGGACCCGTATCCAGCCTCATTGTTGAGTAACCACAATCAATAGCTCTTTGAAACAGTACCTGAGATAAAGCTGTTGCTACGCCTTGACCCCGCATATCTGGCGCAACAAACAAACGCTTCATCTCACAAATAGAAGCATCCATTTTACTAAGCATCACACAACCCGCAGCCACACCATTCAAGCGCGCAAGCAAAATGCTTCCTTCAGGTTTTTGATGCAAGACGGGTAGCTTTTCTAATAAACCTTCAAACTGAACAGGATTATAATACTGATCAATAGCCTCTTTATCATCTGAGTAACGTTCATAAAGCCACAGACGAAAGTTCCTACAAAGATCTTTCACATCTTCCAGATTTTGCCCTGAATAAGCTTCACTAACAGAAATTTCTGATTTCATGTTCCTCCTCAAACTTCAAGCAATTGCTGCTTACTATCAGCCTGTAAAACTCTAAACTCAAGCACCCAAATCAGTGCGAATCAACCTTGTTGTGTTTTTAAAACCAGTTAATGTAATGCAAGTAAATCAAGTCAAGCATCCCTATTTAACAAAACTCTGATGTATGGACTGATAGCTAGTGAGTAGTTAATGGTCTAAGTCTTGAAACGCTCGAGTAAATCTAGGAATAGACCTAGCAACCATGTCATCCGTTGCTGTTAAACAAATACGGAAGTAATTAGGAAGACCAAAGGTCATGCCGGGTAAACAATGAACACCGTAGTTAGCTAGATGCTCCATAAACTTCCAAGCATCATCCATAGGTGATTTAACAAGCATGTAAAACGTTCCTTCGGGTTGATTAGTTTGGTAGCCTATTTCACTTAAGGCTTTAACTAAAGTATCTCGCCTAGCTTGTAGTTGCTTAATGTCAATCGAAAGGTTTATGAGGTCTTTAACTGCGTATTGCAAACTAGCATTAGGGAACGCCCAGCCTGAAAAAAAGATCGTAAGATTTACGGCTTTACGTATTTCTTCAAGCTCAGGCATTTGCTTAGGTAAAGCAATATAGCCAAGTCTTTCCCCTGGCGTTAAGAGAACCTTGCCGAAGGTATAAACCAAAATGCTGTTAGGATAAACTGTGGTTGGACTAACAAACTCTTTATCATCAAAAATAATTTGGTTATAAGACTCATCAGAAATAACATAAATCGTTCGTCCATATTGTTTACTAGCCTGCTCGAGTATCTCAGCTAAAGCTTCGAGTGTTTCACGAGAATAAAGTCTGCCTGTTGGATTATGCGGTGTGTTAATAATAAAGGCTCGCGTTTTTGCAGTTATAGCAGTCTTAATGGCTTCAAGATCTAAATCAAAGCTTTCTGCTTGAACTGGAATTTTAATAGCGTTAGCTCGAGCACCTATAATAATGCCTTCATAAGCAAACCAATGAGGTGACATGAAGATAACTTCATCACCTGCTTCAACTAAAGCTTTAACCGCTACATTCAGACCCGCAAAGGCACCATTAGTCATGAGGATATAGTGTGGCTCAAAGTAAGCGCCAAAGCGTTCATTGAGCTGCGCACTAATGGCAGCTTGAGCTTCTGGCACATGCGTTTTATAAGCAAACCAGTCTTTATCTTGAGGAATACTTGCTTTTTGTAACGCCTCAACAAAGCCTGGTAAAGGCATATCCTGAGGATTACCAAAGGTAAACTTACAGACATCCTCAGCTACGTCACCCTGCAACCATGCTGATTCATTATTAAAACGGAATAGTGGGAAAATACTCTCATAAATTGGCGGTATTAGGCTAGAGGCAGCTTGTTTAGTCATTCGCTGTCCTTAATAACGTAAAAGCTAGAAAAAGTTAGAATAATAAAAATACGATTCATAGTACTTATCAGTCATCACTAATAACAGCTTTAACCTGCTCTAAAAGTTCAGGCGTAACTTCGCTAATGCCATGAACAGAAGCAGCATGAGCAGCAACTTGTCCCAGTAAGTCTTGCTCAGTCTCTGCCTTAGCCACAAAACCACAATCAAACCCTAAATCGTTACAGTAAAGTGTTTTGGCCATTATTATCCTTTCAATTCGAAAACTAGGCTTAAAGCATATCGCTTAAAAAAGCACTTAATAAAAAGTCGAGAATTTTAAGATTTAAACCTTTGGATTTCCTAAACTTAAAGGATTTTTCCAGGTACCTTGAGTTAGAGTTAATCAACCCAGAAACGGTTAGCCCCTCAAACTTTTAATCTGTAAAAATAGGGGGTTTTGATTCAAAGGTTTCATAGCTTCCTTTCGTATTTCTCTTAGGTATTTAGCAGAAACTAATATCAGCGTTTCGTGGCGCGTAAAATACCTTTTTTAATGCCTGACATTTGTCTAACTGGCTTTATTGAATACTTAGCCAAGCTGATTTAACCACTGTTTTATTCGTTTTGAGCTTTTACTGGCCTCGTTTATCTCATCTAACACAAGACCTGGAAAGAAGCCATCCTCGTTAAGAGCAGGTGAATCACCTAGCAAATAATCCTTGATCGAGCATTTTCCAATTGGAGTAAAACCAACACGCTCAAGCTCTTTAGTTAAGCCTTTTAGTCCACCAGCAAACGTTAATGCGTGTTTTTTTTGATCACCTAATGCAAAGACGCCACAATAACGGTCTTGCACTGACCCAGCTGGTAGCTTTGCTAGAAAAGTAATCCAACTGTATTCAACTTCCCCCATACCGTAAG
>CAZWJZ010000457.1:0-3443 GCA_964634665.1 uncultured bacterium
CACCCGCAGGATCCGTAGGACCACGCTGATGATAAGCAATATAAGCAGGCGAAGGCAGCTGAGCTGCCGTGATTTCAGAAACCGCTATGCCGTTACCGTTAGCATCTGCCTCAACCGCAGTTAGACCCAAAGCAACCGGCCCAACAAGCGAACAATCACCCACATGAATATGCCCCATAGAAGACGCATTAGGCTCGAGTCCACTCAAGCTTACGGTGACTTGGGTTTTGCCGTTATCGAGTACTTTGAGTTCAGCGCTACCTGTTACGTTACTTACTGCCCCTGAACTAAGGGTATTTAAAGGATTCATGCTTACTGTCTGGCTTAGGGCTGCGTTGCTAGTGCTTGCTTCGCTTGTTGCAGCTGGCGCGCAGGCAGCTAGGGTAAGTAGTGCGCTTAGAATAAAAGGTACTAAAAGTTGCTTCATAAAAATAAGTCTCCCTTGAAGAATAAATAGATACTTAAAACCACTGCTAAGTTAATGCGAATAGTCAATGCATCACCTTCATGTGCCTTCCTCCTTTTTAATTCAGCTCTCTCAGTGGAGCCTAACAAACGAGGCGTTACCGAGGCGTTACCGAGGCGTTACCAAGCTTTTTTGGCGTTAGCGAACTGATTTCTAAGTCTAGTTAATTGGCAGAGTAGGCTTACAGTCTAAAAAGCTCTGAAGCTTTAGAACCTGAAGTTTTAAATTGTATTTATGGGTTTTTGTTGCTGACAGCAGAACATTCCCAGCTTTAATACCAAGTCCGATAATACGCTTAATAAACTCTAAAGAGATTTATACGCTGCAAACGGACTTGGTATTGGTTTCAACGGTCCAAGACCGCGTTTAGTTCCTTAAGGAACTAAACGGAAATGGTATAAGATCATTAACAGAAATACTTTTAGGGTGCAGAAACCACTTTTCATTAAGTTGTTAAACTCATGCCAATCACCCCCACCATAATCAGCATAAAGAAGCCCATTTTACTAAAAGATAAACTCTCACCAAAAAAAGCAACCCCAAAGCTAAGCGCCAGCACACTACCAATGCCTGACCAAATAGCGTAAGCCATACCTACATCTAAACGCTTAAACGACAAACTAAGCAAACAAAGCCACCAAAATAAAAAAAGTAACCCAAAAGGCTAATAAGACCCCTATCTAAATGCTGACCAAACTTAATGACAATAACGCCCGTAATGTTTACCGCAACACCACTTAGCAAAAGCAACCAACCCATAAGGTCTCCTAAAAGAATTTAATAACAAAGTTTAAAAAACAAGGCGTTACCAAAGCGTTACCAAGCAAAAAACAGACCCAAAACATTAAAAGAAAGTAAGCAACAAACGAGCAGCCAAAGCCCACATAATCACAGCACTAAAACCATCAATAGACTTAGCAACCAACGGGTTTTTAAGCGTCTTACTAAGCTTCGCAGCAGCAAACGCCAAAGCAAAAAACCAAACAAAACTCGCAATAGCAGCACCCACCGCAAAGAAAACCCTAAGAGGCTCAGTGTAACTAAGGGCACTACCCCCAATAACAAACATAGTTTCAAGATAAGACGAAGGGTTAAGCAAACTCACAGCCAAAACCGCAAGCACAACCTCTTTTAGGCCAAGTCGACCCACAGCCAAAACATTAGTCTTTAAGCTCGAGTGTGAAAAGACGGATTTAAAGGACTTAAAGCCGTAAGCAGTTAAAAAGCAAATACCAAAGCAAGTAATGAGCGCCATAAGAAGCGGCATGCCTGCGAAAAGACTAGCGGCACCACCAACCCCTAAGGCAATAAGTACAAGATCAATCAGGCTAGCTAGTAAAGCAATAAGTAAAACATAGTCACGTTTAATACCCTGCTGCAAAATGAAACTGTTTTGCGGCCCAAAGCCAACAATAAGCCCTAAACCAAGTAAAAAACCTTCACTTAACGGAATGATTGCATGTGCAGCCATGTTCTTTGCTCCTTGTAAGCAAAGCATAGAAAACAAGGCGTTTCCAAAGCGTTACCAGTTTTTAACAAAGCGTTACCAAGCAAAAGTGTAGAGCACTTAAGACAAGCACATGCGGTAGCAGTTTCAGTAAAGAAAGAAAAAGTAAAAAAACATGCATCTGAAACCCAAAAGCAAACACGACAAGCTATACTATAAGCAATGCAGCTACGCACCCTCGGCACACTCGAGCTTACAAACTCTAAGCTTGACAGGCCTAAACCTTTACTGCTTTTAAGTTACCTTAGTGTTGAAGGTTCAAAAGAACGCCGTGACCTGAGCGAACTCTTTCATATAGAGTCAAGTAACCCCATGGCTGCTTTAAGAGTGACTTTAAGTAGAATAAAAAAAGATGCTGACAATGCCGTAGATATAGATGAAAAAAGAGTAGAGATAACTATAAACTCAGATGCAGCTGAACTACTCACAGCAAGTGAAGAAGGTAAGCACCAAAGAGTCATAGAACTCTACACAGGCCCCTTCTTAGAAGGCTTCTTTCTAAAAGACTGCCCCGTAGAACTCGAAGAATGGGTCTACCAAACCCGCGAATTCATAGGCGCACAAGTCAGACAAGCCTACCTAATAAAAGCTGACCAAGAAGCCAAGCAAGAAAACTTTGCAGCAGCCACAAAATTAGCAGAAAAAGCCTTCAAACTAACAGGCGCACCCGACCCAAGCCCGCAAGAACTCGAGCAGCTCTACAGCCTACTTTTACTAAACGATAGCTTTGAACGAAATGCAGTAAGAAAAATAGCTAGCGACTACGGCTTTGAACTAAGCGAAACAAAAGCAGAAGCCTTAGCCCGCTACCAAACAGCAAACCCAAACAGCAAAACCAATTTGCAACTAAGAAACAACCTGTTTGTAGGCAGAAAAGAAGAAATAAGCCAAATAAGAGACCTACTCGAGCAACAAAACTACCGCCTCTTAAGCCTCTACGGGCAAGGCGGTGTAGGCAAAACCAGACTCGCCATGCACGCAGCCATAAGCTACCTAGAAGAACAAACACAATTCAAAGACGGCATCTACCTAGTAGAACTAGAAGCCCTAAACCACGAAGACCAAATACCCACCCAAATAGCCCAAAGCCTAAATCTAAACCTAAACCAAACAGACCCCAGCGAGCAACTAACTAAACACATAGCAGACAAACAGATGCTACTGCTACTCGACAACTACGAACACCTGCTCAACAGCCTACCGCTATGCTCAACCCTACTCAGTCACTGCCCAAACCTAAAACTACTCGTCACCAGCCGTGAACGCTTGAACATAGCCGAAGAAATAGCCCTAGAAATAGACGGCCTAAAGGTACCCCTACGCGGCAACCTAATCCCCCAAGAAGCACTCGAGTACGACATAATGCAACTCTGGCAAGATCGAGCTAGACACGCCAAACACGACTACCAACTCACCGAAGAAGACGTAAGCGACGCAATCATGATAGCCCAACTCGTCGAAGGCTTACCG
>CAZWJZ010000458.1:0-289 GCA_964634665.1 uncultured bacterium
TACCTAGACTCGAGTGCTTTAGGAGCTCGAGTTGTACTCGAGCTGTTGCTTAGGCCAGCTATATTTAGGGGTTCTAGCGTGCGATTTTTTGGTTTGGCGGGTTTCTTTAATACAAATGCGTCTAGTAATTCTAAGTCACTAAGGGTACGTGGATTAGAATCTATGGACATGCTTAAGCTGGGTAAGCTAAGGGTGTCTTGAGCTGATCTTTGAGCTTGGTCGTCTTGAAGGCTTTCTTTAGGGGCAATATGGGATTCGTTGAAGACGCGCCTGTAGATAACTGGGGGCA
>CAZWJZ010000458.1:299-3434 GCA_964634665.1 uncultured bacterium
GTTCCAAGCCCCAGGCTTTTATGAAGCGCGATATGTGCATTTAGGTCTGCACCAAGCTTGCTTTGCCACTCTAAGAATGCAGACCCTGCTGCTGCCCATGTAATTAGGTAAGCGAGTATGATATTTAGAGGTCCAGCCCAAAAGAATTTTCGGGGTGAAGGGCTTATGGCAAACCATCCTAAGACCACCAATTCTAAAAGAAGTATAAGCTCAGGGAACGCAAGTAAATTGCTTAATGCTAAGAATAAAGCGCCTGCCAAAAGCCCAGCGCTTGGTCCGTAAGCTAGCGCAATAATATATAAGGGTAGGCGGCTAAGACCTAAGCTTATGGCTTTGCTATCAAATGAGCTTAGGGAAAGGTAATTGTTGGCAAGTAAATAGATAGTTAAGGCGCTTAGTGCTGCAATGGTAATGTGAAATAAGCCCTTAGGGCTAAAAGCAGATATTACATCTAGACGTCTTAAACCAGATAAAAAAGATACTGAGAAAAGCAGGATGCTAGCCACCAAGGTGTAGCTTAAGAAAGGCTCTTGTTGGTAGAAGGCCATGAGAGATTGCATGCTTAACACTTGAAAAAGTATAGCACGAGAGCTTTAAATTGAGTCTTGCTTAATCACGAATTTTCATTTTGAAGTAGCATTAAATCCTGTTTTCTTTGGATTCGTATATAGAGTCACCTGAATAAAAATAGGATATTAATTGTTTCATAATTACAAAACTCAAAGGGCTTAGGGTAAGCGTATTGATTGTGTTTCATCAGCTTTTTCTAGGCTTCTAAACCAAAGAGCAGCGTTGCTTAATGTTTCAGCAAAAGGGCTTTCATGAACAGGTGTTGAAAGCATTTCTAGGATAGCGATGTAAGCAAGTCTTTCTAAAGGAAGCTTGCTTCTAGATTTGAAGCGAGCTTCAAGCCAGACAAAAGCAAAATGCATAAGCTGGTAGATTTTGGGTTTATACCAAAGAGATAGCAATAAGCCACCACGGTATCCCTCGACAATAAATTTAGCATCATTAGGTGTAGAACTTCCCCCTAAATGTGTTACGCGGGTATTCACCAGATGGCACTGCCACTTAGCTTTTCTAAAACGCCAACTCCACTCCATATCCTCATTATAAAAACGCAAGCTCGAGTTTAGCCCACCTACCTGCTCTAAGGCTTCTTTTTTTATAAGCATGCAGCAGCCTGACAGCCAAGAAACGTTGAGACTCACTTTGGCCTGAGAATTTAGCTGCCAGTAATACCGTTTGTAAAGCAAGCCTTGCCTTTGAGCTTCACCATTCTTGTTATAACATAGGGGACCAACCATGCCAACCTTAGTTTGATCTAGTGCTTTAAGCAGGTCTGTTAAGCTCTGCTCATTTAGGTAGACATCAGCATTCATTTGTAAAATAAACTTTGTTTTGGCTTGCTTTAAGCCAGCATTAACCGTATTTGCCATACTGTGGTTAGTCACTTTTAAAAGTGCTAAGTCAGGGTGATTTGCCTTTATTGTTTCAAAGCTATCATCTTCACTGCTATCTATCACCATAACCGTTGCAGCTGAAGCAAATCTCATGACCCTCTCTAGACATTCATCTAAGATGGCTAAGGTTTGAAAGTGAGTTATAACAATAGTGACATCAGCAAACACAACACATAAGTCTGACATAGTTTTTATAACTATGAAAGCAAGTTCACACAAAGTAAGGGTTATGTAAACATTGAGCGCTTACACTAGAACCATGAATGAAGAACCTTCTTCACCATCACAAACAATAGCAGTAGCGCTTGGCGGTGGCAGTGCCAGAGGTTACGCACACATAGGTGCACTCTCAAGCCTAGAGCAAAACGGCTTCTACCCCAATCTCATAAGTGGAACCAGCTTCGGCGCAGTAATAGGTGTGTTCTACGCAATGGGTCACGGCATAGAACAACTCAGCCAAGATGCCAAAGCTACCAAAAGCCATCAGGTACTCACTCGAGTCGCAGATTTTGGTCTTCATAAGGCAGCTTTATTTACAGGGGATAAGCTCGAGCAGTACTACGATAAGTTACTTGAAGGACGCCACTTTAAAGATTTAGAAAAGAAGTTTGTGGTTGCAACTACAGATATTGACACAGGTGAACTCGTTCTAATAGATGAAGGGCCCTTAGCAACAGCAATTCGTGCGAGTTGCTCAATGCCGGGAGTCTTTGCCCCCGTCGAGATACAGGGACGTCGTCTGGTTGATGGTGGCTTGGCTGCACCCATTCCACTGGCTACACTTAAAACCTTTAAAACAGATTTAGCTGTTGGTATTGGCGCGGGAACAACGTCAGAAGATTCGACTGCCATTAAGATAACACAAAAACTTATTTCAAGCACATGGGGTTCTAAGCTTCATCGGCGTGTTAATCAGTCTGTGAACCCTCACCCATTATCTAGATTAGCGAGAGGTCTTTCTTATACAGCTAATACCTATCTTATTAATCAAGCGCAAGAAGGCTTGCAGGTACACACCAACCCACCCATAAGCTGGCTGCAGTTTCACAAAGCCAGTGTGGCGATAGCAGCGGGAGAAGCAGCTTTAAATGCCTTTATGCCCAACATACTAGCCTCGCTAACACCAGCCTTAGCGGCAGATTAAAGAATGTGTTTAATAGCAAAGCTTAAGGTTTAGTAGAATTAAAATCATCATGAACGCTAGTGAGACAACAAAACCACATCACCTTCATATTTTTGGTGCATCAGGGTCAGGATGCTCGAGTTTAGGGCAAGCACTAGCCAAAAAGCTCGAGCTTAGTTTTTTTGATACGGATGATTACTATTGGCAAAAGACCGAGCCGCCATTTACTTTAAAAAATAGTCCAGAGCATCGAGTAAAGCATCTTTTAAGCGATTTAAAGGAGGTTAAAGGCTGGGTATTGGCGGGTTCCTTAGTTAGTTGGGGAGATGCTTTTGTGCCCCTTTTCTCTACCGCTATTTTTATGACCTTGCCAGCCAAGATTCGCTTAGAGCGCTTAAGGCAAAGAGAAAAACAGCGTTTTGCTGAACGTATTGAAAAAGGGGGAGATAGGTATGAAGCTAGCCAAGCTTTTTTAGAATGGGCAGCGTTGTATGACACAGCAGGCAAAAACATAAGAAGTTTAGTCATGCATGAAGCTTGGATAAAGCA
>CAZWJZ010000459.1:0-3415 GCA_964634665.1 uncultured bacterium
ATATGTTTGCCGTTGTACTTAGCTGGTTTCCAATTCAAGGCTCCTATGGTCGTGGATTAGTACCAAGCTTTAACTGGGAATTTATCAAAAGTGTGATCTGGCACGGAATCTTACCCGCACTATCTATTATAGTTGTCTCTTTTGGTTACTGGACTTTGGGTATGCGCGGCATGATGGTTACGGTCGAAGGTGAAGACTATATGATGCTGGCTGAGGCAAAAGGTTTAAACCCTTTTTATAGCCTATATCGCTACATGATTCGCAATGCTATTTTGCCACAGATTACAGCACTGGCTTTAAGCGTTGGCGGTCTGGTTGGTGGCTCAATTTTGGTTGAGTATATATTTAATTTTAGAGGAATGGGCAACGTTATTTTTAGGGCAATTCGTGACCAAGATTATGCCGTTATTCAGGGAACTTCGTTTATTTTGATTGTAGCAACGGCACTCGCCGTTCTCATTTTGGATCTCCTATATCCATTGATCGATCCACGTATCAGTCATGAGGGCCGCTGATGCTAGCAGCTACAACCGAACTCAAAAAAGCTAAGCGCTTAAATCGCTTTGATAACCCTTGGCTAAACCCTAGTCTTTTAATTGGTGCCTCGCTTATTTTACTAATTATTTTTGGTTCACTTATAGGGCGCGTCGTTTGGGATACCGACCTTGCCTTTGTCGGTAGTGCTCCCCTTAAACTTCCGCCCCCAGGATTTAGCTACACAACCGTTAGAGGTACAACTGAAGGTACCTGGGATCATCCTTTAGGCACCGATGGTGATGGGCGCGACATATTAGCTACAATTATTGTAGGAGCACCGCGTACCTTAGCCATTGGGATTATTGCCGCAACAATAGGTATGCTTATTGGCATTATTCTTGGCTTTACTGCCGGCTTCATGGGGGGTCGGGTCGATGATATTATTCGACTTGCCTCAGATGTTACGATAACCATACCCTCCTTATTGGTACTTATTGTTATTCAGTCTGTGGTCCCTGTAAGCCTAATAACTATGGCCCTGCTTATCTCGCTGTTTGCCTGGCCATCGCCAACAAGGCTTATTCGTGGTCAAGTACTAAGTATGCGTGAAAGTGGCTATGTCAAAATGGCACAAGTCTCAGGCGCAACTACGTTTGACATAATGTTTAAAGAGATGATGCCTAATCTCATTCCTTACTTAGCAGCAAGCTTTATTGGCAATACCGCAGGGGCTATCTTGTCAGCAGTCGGGCTTGAGGTTTTAGGGCTTGGCCCTCAACGCGTGCCCACTTTGGGTCTTATGATTTCCTGGGCTATTGAGCTTTCAGCCCTCATTCAAAACCTGTGGTGGTGGTGGGGTTTTCCAAGCTTGCTTTTAGCCATAATGTTTATAGGCCTCTTACTCATTAATCTAGGGCTAGATGAAGTGTCTAACCCAAGACTGAGAAAGGCTAGCGAATGACCTTGAAATCTCAGAACCAGCAAGCTCAAAAAACGAGTACATCTTCAAAAACCGAACCCATACTTAAAGTACGTGACTTAAAGGTATTTTACAATACCCCTCGAGGCGATGTTCTAGCAGTAAACGGCGTTAATTTTGATCTTTATGAAGGTGAAACTCTAGGGCTAGTAGGGGAATCAGGCTGTGGCAAGTCAACCACAGCTTATGGCATTTTGCAACTGGTGCAGCCACCTGGCCGAATTGCCGGAGGCAGCGTAAACCTTAATGAACAAGAGCTTATTGGGCTTAGTGAAGGGCATTTTCGACAACTCCGCTGGACAGAGCTAGCACTCATTCCACAAGGCGCCATGAACTCACTCAACCCCACCATGAAAGTACATAGTCAAATAGCCGATGTTATCGTCACACACGAAGGTAGACAGCCCAAAGAACAATTAAAAGCACGCATTTTAGATCTCTTTAAAACCGTTGGTTTACCCGCTCGAGTATATAGCATGTATCCTCATGAGCTTTCAGGCGGTATGAAGCAGCGTGTTTGTATTGCCATGGGTATTGCTTGTAATCCTACCGTTGTGGTTGCTGATGAATCTACCAGTGCGCTTGATGTTGTGGTGCAGCGTGTGGTGGCGCAAACCTTGTTAAAGGTTAAGCGAATACTTGGTGTTTCCATGATTATGATTGGTCATGACATGGGGCTTATGGCGCAAATGGTTGATCGTATTGCGGTTATGTATGCAGGTAAAATGGTCGAAATTGCGCCTGTTAGGTCTTTATTTAGTAAGCCTTTGCATCCTTACTCGCAAGTGCTTATTGATTCGATTCCTTCTTTAAAAGAGAAAAAGCCTTTAAAAATTACACAGGGTATAACGCATGATCCGCGAAACCCGCCACCAGGTTGCATTTTTCAACTCAGATGTCCTTTTGTGCATGAACGCTGCAAAACCGAAGAGCCTGTTCTACGTGAATTAACAGCTAAGCATCAGATTGCCTGTCATTTGTATGAATTAGACGAAAAGGGGGAGGTTATTAATGTCTCAGCCGCTTCTTGATATTCGTAACGCCAGCAAAATTTATTCGGTTGGTGGTGGCATGTTTAGCAAAACCAAAGAGGTTGTTGCGCTTCAAGATTTTAATTTAAGTATTGACAACAAACCTGCCACTATTACAACCATTGCTGGTGAAAGTGGTAGTGGCAAAACCACGCTAGCAAACTTAGTGTTGGGCTTTACCTCTATTAGCTCAGGTCAAATTGTCTTTCAGGGTAAAGACATTAATACCCTTAATCGTGATGAAATGATTGACTACAGGCGAAACGTGCAAGCTGTCTTTCAAGACCCTTTTGGTGTTTATAATCCGTTTTACCGTGTTCAACATGTCTTTGATTTGGTCAATCAGAACTTTAAGCTTTTCGACAATGAATCCGACTACAGAGATCGACTTGAAGAAGCGCTTAATGTGGTAGGGCTTTATGGTGAAGATGTCTTAAGAAAATACCCCCACCAGCTTTCAGGCGGTCAAAGACAACGCATCATGATGGCAAGGGCTTACCTTGTTAAACCTAAGCTTATTGTGGCTGATGAGCCTGTTTCTATGGTTGACGCTTCGTTAAGAGCTGCGATTCTTGATGTCATGCTTAAATTACGTGATGAAGAGAATATTTCTTTTCTTTACATTACCCATGATTTATCAACGGCTTATCAGGTTGGTGATCAGATTTATATTTTGTATCAGGGTTCTATTGCCGAAAAAGGTACAACTACTACTGTGATTGATAAACCACAACACCCGTATGTGCAACTTCTGGTTGACTCTGTTCCTCCACCTGACCCTGATGATAAATGGGAAACCGATATTGAACTACCCGATGAAGAAACCATGCGTGCTGCTGACGCCAAAGGTTGCCGCTTTTATCCGCGCTGCCCCAAGCGCTGGGATCATTGTTTAAGCGCAGCCCCGCCTCTTTACAAAATAGACAAT
>CAZWJZ010000460.1:0-3403 GCA_964634665.1 uncultured bacterium
TTTCCAGCATAGCTTTTTAGTAACAAGTCCATTTCAGCGTTGACTTTAGGGTCAATGCGCTTGCGCGTATCATCAGCATCAAACCATGCAAGCGTACGCCTAATGCCTTCCCTAAAAGGAATGCTTGCTTGAAACTCTGGTACAAAGCGCTTAATTTTGCTGTTATCAAAAACCACAGACCAAGTTTTATCTCCGAGTAAGCCCCCGCGCATATCAGGTAAAACCTCTGAAATAAAGTCTGAAGACATATGAACAATCTTAGCTTTTACGCCAAGCGCATCAGCAATCGTTTCATAAAGCTGATTCCAAGTTAAAACCTCATCAGTTGTAATATGAAACGCGTGACCCAAACTTGCATAGTTGCCCAGCAAACCCAAAAAGCCTTTAGCAAAATCTTCAGCGTGAGTTACGACCCAAAGTGAAGAGCCATCTCCATGAACAATGATTGGCAAACCTTTTAACAGCCTATCTGCAAGGGTGTAACAACCCCAGCCCCCAATCGCAATTGGGAATTGAGGCGCATAAGTGAGTGACGGGCGAATAATGGTGACAGGAAAGCCATCTTCACGGTAAGCCTGCATGAGTAAGTCTTCGCAGGCAATTTTGTCACGTGAATATTGCCAGTAAGGATTAGCCAAAGGGGTAGATTCGCTAATCAAATAATCACTAACAGGTTTTTGATAAGCAGACGCAGAACTAATAAAGACAAACTGCTTACAGCGACCCTTAAACAAATCAAGATCTCGTTGAATATCAGCTGCTTTGTAGGCAATCCAGTCAACCACCACATCAAACTCGAGTCCCTCTAGAACTTTATTTACTTCTTTTGTGTTGTGAAAGTCAGCAATGAGATGGGTGACACCTGACATTGCTTCTTTGTTACCACGGTTTAAATGGTACAGGTCAATACCACGTTCAACAGCCATGCGGCTCACGGATGTACTTATAAAGCCTGTCCCACCAATAAACAATACTTTCATGTTTAGCTCCTCATGCTCTTTTAAGCTAGTTGGGTGACCACTCGAGTACTTCTATCATTTGGGGTTCTAGCTCTTCTAGCGTTTCACCGTCACCTTGCCCGACATGTTGCACAAATAACTGTAGTTTCTTTTCTTGTTCCCATAATTCAAAGTCGTAACAGGGTTCCCATGAACCAAGATTCTCAGTTACTAAGTCAATGGTTTGCCAGTTAGCATGGCTTAAATCTTGGCAGTGAGCCATAGTTATGCCGCCGCCACGCTCATTATCGCGGTAGATAATGTAGGCTTTGCTTTGCTCATCTTGACTATCGGCAGCTATTTGAGGTCGAGAGATGGGTACTTTTTTGCTACCCCCACCCTGCAAGGCAAAGTCAGTTGTGCGCTGACTGATTTGCTGACTATGCCAGTTTTTACCATCATGAAAAACAACATGATACTGAGGCGCAGTTTGCCCTGCAGGTTTCCAGTAATTCACAATGTAAGGGTGACCTTGAGCATCTGCACACATAGACGTTTGATTCATCAAGGTGCTGCCTTGTGGTATACGGCAGGCGTACTCAGCGCTAGCTTGGGTAATGGGTAAATCATAAAGATTGCCATTGCTTTTTTGCCAACTGTGCCCGCCATCTTTAGATACTGCGTAGCAAATATCATGATTCGTCATGACATCAGGGGTTTCACGCCAAACCCAAGACAAATGTAAGTTGCCAAGCTGATCGGTACAAATCTGCCAGTACGCGTTACGCTGATTTTCACCATCAATCAAGTTATCTAAGGGGCGAGTCCAACCTTGGCTTTTACTGTCATAATGGTTAAACAGTAAGTCACCATTACCCGATGAACCATCACGATAAAAGAACAAAAGATTACCGTTAGCCAAACGGTAAAACTGCGGATAAGTCACTTTTCCTTCACGTTGACCCGTCATGCTTAAAGGTTCTGATAGCTCGAGTGATTCTGGCGCTATACTCATAGCGTAGTTAAGAGGATTATTATGATGATCCCAACTAATGTGCAAGTAGCCTTCGCCATCTACCACAATGCTAATGACATTATGAGCATCTTTGACATTGCCAGTGTATTGCGTTACTTGCATATCCCAAGTTTCAGAGTCAAGCTGGCGTTTAGCAAGAACAACTCGAGCTTCTTCATCATAAAAGGCTAGGTACTGAGTGTTCTTGTGAGTAGTGAGGGCGCTACGCCGAAAAATAGCGGTATTAACACTTGTTTTTGCCCAGCCCTTAGCTACAGGAATGCGTTTAAGCTTGTTTGTTGCTTTAGTCATGCTGCACATCGTTTCTCAAAAGGGATAGTCGAACCAGTCTAGATAGCCTAAAGTTGCGGCTTCGCTGGCAAAAACCAAAATAGAACTGTATTTATCTGCAAAGTTACGGCCACCACCTTTACCGTCAACAACTGCGCCACTAGCATCAAGGTATTTACCACCCTGATTGCCTGCACTTGGTTTATCTACCAGTGCTGCAAACTGACGAGTTGCTACTTTTAGGTAGTCTTTATTTTTGCTAATTCGGTAAGCATGGGTGAGTGCTTCAAGTGCGTGGGGTGTAGGTGCAGCCCATTGCAAAGAGGGCAATTCTTTATAAAAAAGAATGCCGTCTGGTCCTAAGCAGTGCGCCAACAAATCATCCATCGTTTCGACAATGAGGGTTTTAATGCGAGCATCATCTTCAATAAGCAAATAACGAGCAAAAGAATTAACCGTGAGCGAAATCATAAAAGGAACCCGCGGCATACTATGACTGGTGTAAGGGGCAAGCAGCGCCCCGTAAGCTTCTTGCCAGCCTAAAAACATATCAACAATGCGTTTAGCTTCTACTTGCCAACGCGCTTCACCGGTACCAAGGTACATGCCAACCATGGCTCTTAAAGCCCAGCCTGCCTCACGTACAGACGCTGAACCAAAGCTGCGCATTTCAGGTGTTTCCATGTGCCGCATAATGTTTTCAGCTACACCGTTCACGACTTGAAGCGCTTCTGTGCGACCTGTTAAAAAGTAGTAATCAAGAAAGCCATCAATCCATTCATGAGAAGGAATGACATTGCCAGTAACATGATCTCTGGTGTGTATTTTTAAGCCCTGATGAAGTAAAGGGTCAGAGCTGTAATGACAAACATCAACATCTAACCAGTGACGCGCTGAAACAATAGCAGAGTCAAGCGCACGGCGCTGCCCACTAAGCCCATAAAACAAGGTACAAGCATGCGGGCGATCATACTCATTATTCACCCAAACTGCCTGCCCTTGCCCGCGACCTTGATTACTATAGTGAAGATCTGGCGCATCACCAAAATGAAGCATACCCAGTGCCTTAGGGCGACCATCATGCAAATTAGCAAAATAGGTCAAGAGCTTATTAGGTAAATGCTCAGGAAAATAAGTTTCCCCCCAAGGATTATTTGCC
>CAZWJZ010000461.1:0-3402 GCA_964634665.1 uncultured bacterium
CGAAACCTTTAAGCAAAAAACAGGGCTTGTCTTAGATGCCTATTTTTCTGGTAGCAAAATCAAATGGCTTTTAGATAATGTTCAAGGCGCTCGAGCTAAAGCTGAAAATGGTGAATTGGCGTTTGGTACTGTAGATACTTGGCTCATTTATAACTTAACGGGCAAGGCTGTTCATGCCACGGATGTGAGTAATGCTAGTCGTAGCTTGTTGTTTAACATTCATAGTCAAGTCTGGGATGATGACCTGCTGGCTATTTTAGATATTCCAAAGGCAGTCTTACCTCAGGTTAAATCTTCTTCTGAATTGTTTGGTGAAACCACAGGTCAGCTTTATGGGGCTCATATCCCTATTACTGGGGTCGCAGGTGATCAGCACGCTGCCACATTTGGACAAACTTGCTTTTCTAAAGGGCAAGGCAAAAACACTTATGGTACGGGCTGTTTTATGTTTTTAAATACAGGTACTGAAGCTATTTCTTCACACAACAACTTGCTTACAACCATTGCTTGGAAAAGGCAAAAAACGTATTATGCGCTAGAGGGTAGTGTCTTTATTGCAGGTGCTGTGGTGCAATGGCTTCGTGATGGTCTAGGCATTATTAAAAAAGCAGAAGATGTTGAAGCATTAGCCATGAGCGTGCCCGATAACGGTGGTGTTTACCTTGTTCCTGCTTTTGCTGGTCTAGGGGCACCTCATTGGGATCAATTTGCACGAGGCAGCATTGCTGGTTTAACCCGCGGCAGTAGCGCAGCGCATATTGCCAGAGCAGCTTTAGAAAGCATTGCCTATCAAAGTTATGATGTTGTGAAAGCCATGGAAAAAGACAGTGGCTTTGGCTTATCAGAGTTACGCGTTGATGGCGGTGCCTCTAATAATGATTTACTCATGCAATTTCAAGCAGACCTGCTTGGCGTTGCTGTTGTACGACCAGAAGTCACCGAGACCACAGCCTTAGGTGCAGCCTATCTAGCAGGCTTAGCCATAGGGTTTTGGAAATCACAAGATGAAATAGCTGCCCAGTGGGTTGCAGATAAGCGCTTTGAACCGCAATTAACAAACAGTCAACGTGAACCCCTCATTCATGGTTGGCAAAAAGCACTCGAGCGTTCTAAAGCTTGGGTTGACTAGGGTTCTTGTTGGTTCTTACGGTTAGTTTAATTGAAATGCTTTAAAGTTAAGCTTAGCGGTGAGATTTTGAAGCAAATGGTTGTCGTTTTAGGGTAAGGGTTAAAGGATAATTATGAATCGTGAACAGCATATTGAAAAACTAAAAACAGAGTCCTTTGATGTTCTTGTTATTGGGGGCGGAGCAACAGGAACTGGGGTTGCCTTAGATGCAGCTACAAGGGGCTTAAAGGTCGCTCTGGTTGAAAGAGATGACTTTTCAGCAGGAACCAGCAGTCGTAGTACCAAACTCATTCATGGTGGCGTTAGGTATTTAGAGCAAGCCGTTAAAAAACTTGATCGTAGTCAGTTTAATTTGGTACGTGATGCACTTAAGGAACGCGCTGTACTTATTAACATTGCACCTCACTTAGCAAAACCCATTCCACTAGTCACACCGCTTTACAACATCCTACAAATACCCTATTTCATGACTGGCCTTAAAATGTACGACGCGCTAGCAGGAAAAGCAAATCTACGAGCCAGTCGTTTTGTCGATGCCAAAGAAGCACTCGAGCGTTTTCCTATGCTTAAGCCGGAGGGTTTACGCGGCGGTGTTATTTATTATGATGGTCAGTTTGATGATGCTCGCATGAATGTTGCTTTGGCACTCACTGCAGCTGAGCAGGGGGCAACTGTGGCAAATCATGTTGAAGTAACGCATTTGAGCAAAAAGGATAATAAGCTGATTGGTGCTAGCTTAAAAGATGCCCTTACAGGCGATGCTTGGTACTTAAAGGCAAACGTCATTGTTAATGCGACTGGCCCTTTTACAGATGGCATTAGAGTTATGGATGATGCTAACGCTAAACCGATGCTGAGCGCAAGCTCAGGTGCGCATATTATTTTAGATAAACGCTTTTCACCGCCGGAAACAGGTTTACTTATTCCTGAAACTGAAGATGGGCGCGTTCTTTTCTTATTGCCTTGGTTAGGTCATACCCTTGTTGGTACTACAGATCATCCTGCTGATATTGAGCGTCATCCTAAAGCTACTGAAGCTGAAATTGAATACATACTCAGACATGTTCACAAATACTTCTCTATTCCTGTATCAAGAGATGATGTTAAAGCTGCATGGTCAGGCTTAAGACCTCTTGTATCTGATCCTAACGCGGCAGATACCGCCAAATTATCACGTGATCACGTCATTAACATAAGTGAATCCGGACTATTAACCATTGCAGGTGGCAAATGGACAACCTACCGAAAAATGGCCTTAGATACGGTTGATGAGGTTATAAAACTAGGTAACTTTAGTGCCACAGAATCAACTACGGAACAACTTAAACTCATTGGTGGCCGTAACTTTAAAGCAAGCGATACAGCTAGCCTACAAGAAACGTATGATTTAGAGTTGGACATCGCTAGCTACCTTAATCGAGCCTATGGTGATCAAGCGCCTAGGGTTGCTGAACTATCCCAACAAGGTTACAGTGCTCGATTAGCGGAAGGGCATGCTTACATCGAAGCTGAAGTCATTTACGCCGCAAACTACGAAGCGGCCCGCTCAACGCTAGATATTCTATCTCGCAGAACAAGACTAGCCTTTCTAGATGCCGAAGGTGCAAAACAGGCAATAACTCGAGTGTCTCTTCTTTTGGCTGAAACACTTAACTGGTCTGCTGAACAAAAAGATGCTGATAGTTTGAGCGCCGAAACTGTACTAGACTAAGTTTATTAAGCAGCTTAGTTTTCGATTTGTCTTGTGCGTAGTATTGCATTGTTGCTTATTTTGGATTGACGATTTTGGTTTGAAAACGTATACTACTTACCGCTCTGCTTTTCCACTTGCCCTGGTGGCGGAATAGGTAGACGCTGCAGACTTAAAATCTGTTGCCTTCGGGCGTGCCGGTTCAAGTCCGGCCCAGGGCACCATGCTCAGTTCAGTCCCCCCGCTGAACTGAGCTTTTGTTTTTGAGCTAGCTTTGATGCTGATACGGTTGACAAGTCAAAGACAGAACCAAGAAGCTCCCTTAGCACCTTTATTTCAATACCCAAAGCCATCTGCTAAGATTCAATTTAAGGCATTCCGATTTCATCTGATTCGGGGTGGCATGATTTAGCTCGTGGAAACACTGTAAGTAATGTGTTAACCCTAGCCTCAAGCTAGCTCGGAGTTCGATTAATAGAAACTATTGCTTCTTATACTATATTGATTACAGCCTGTCGTAAAGACAGTCAGAGATGGACCCCTTTGCTTGGACAGCAATTGTGTAAAATTTAGGAAAGCTAAG
>CAZWJZ010000462.1:0-3401 GCA_964634665.1 uncultured bacterium
GGCCTTTCATAATTCCAATAGAACATGTATTGAGAAGCATTTGTATTACCTTGTGCATCGAGATTATCTTGATCGAGGCAATGGTCGGCGGTCAAAAAGTATGGAGTTCCATCCCGGCTTGTGTTGTTTACCAAAGAACCAGTGCACCATCTCTGTCCACTGTTGATGAGCATCATAGCAATTCCCCGCTTTTCGTTCTGCCAAGTGTTTCCTTCTGCACAATTGATGTCCACTTGGCAACTACCTGAACTACCATAACCACCAGATTCGTTTAGATTTTCCTCCAATCTACCGGTAACGTCGATGTACCGGTAACCATGGATTACACCGGATACACTTATTGTAGGTAGTTGCTTTACGCTTGAGGGATGGTAATATTCTAAAGTGATATCATCTCCGTAAACAAGACCCGTGGCGAACTTTCCTGGTCTTTCCAAGGTACCTTTGTTGTTTAGTTCAGTGAACGCTCCGATGATATGGGACTTCTCCGCATTATAAATATGGAGCATACCACCTGGAGGCAGGTGGAAAGAGTCATAAATCAAGTTTATGGATTTGGCACCAGGACTTTTTATGTTCATCACCCACAATTTGTCTTTATTGGGCAGGTCTATCCAAGTACCTGAGTTTTGCGGATTAAGATAGGTGTCCTGTTTAAGTCCAAATCTTGGGGGTATTCCATTATCCTTGTCTAATTCATCCTCGACAAGTGCTGCTTCAATACTTTTGTCAGGACTTATAGTTCTTTCCATTGACTTTGAGAGATACTCATTAATAGGATTTTGCAATGAATAAGGCTCGCTCTCTATCTCAATTTGAGCGCTGACTATAACACCAAAAAAGAGAAAAACATATAATAAAAATATTTTCATAGAATTTGATTTCGTTTTTAACATCGAAAAAACAACAATTTGCATTGAAGAAAAAAACTATATGCGACGAAAATTCATCCATAAATTTTCTCCGTACTGGATTTTAAGAGTATTTCCGGAAAGAAGGTATTCGAGACGTATTACCCCAGAATCCGGGTCGACAGGCTGAACCAAAGCACTAAGAAAAAGGTTGCCCCAATCACTTTCGTTAATTTCAGTTCCTCCTAGATTGGTAAGTATAATCAGTTCGCCTTCAACAATATAATCCGCCGATAATTTATTTCTACCCGTATCCCCTTTGAATTCAGAGGTATTAAAGGTGATGGTAATCTGTTCAGAGCCATTTGGAGACTCCGTTTTGGTATCGGAGGAAAAATCTTCATAACCCGTTAAAGCCCATGTGTCCATGAGGGTGTTATTAGATTCTTCGTTTTCACAAGAAATTAGGGGTAATACAAATAGGATAATAAGTAGCTTGTATTTCAACGATAATGTAATCATAGCATATGATATTTTGTAATTAAAATGTTCTGTACTATCAACGTATGTCTTGAAACAATTTTGCAACTCTTGCCCTAGAATATATTACTATCAAAACTTTAATAAGTATTCTTTAAAGTTAAATTGTTCCACAATATTCTGCTTAATTTCCTTTGTGCAATTTGTGCATAAACCCTTGGACAGAAAATAAAGTAACTAATAAGGGTTTGTGTACTAAAGTCATCAAAAAATCATTCCCGCAACACTTTTTTTTGTTCAGTTATACCATACTTTTCTTCTGGAGAACCAATAATGTCGATTTATTTATTCTCATTGAAAAGAATTTACTATCTAAAGGTAGCCTTTTTCTTATATTTTAAATATTCAGGTGTGTTAAATATTATTTTGTTTCATCGATTATTTTCGACTTAATTTTAAAAAATGCAATTGCAACAATTTAAAGCCTTTTTTGGCTTACTTGTAATTCTTATCAAATTGCATTTACATAAAGTGCATAAGAGGTATTACATTTAAGTCTCTGTTCTCAACCACCTTATTACTTACATTTATTTTGTTTTGAGCAGAATGTTTAGTGCGCTAGGTCATTATAATTTCGAGAAATTAATTATCGCATCCAAGGCCTCATCTGCATTTTTATGGATAAAATTACCCTGATAACCTATAGTTGTACTAAGGTGGGTATGTCTGTATAATTTTTGCAGCATTTGAGGAGAAACTTTGTCTCCGGCGATATTTCCAAAACTATGTCGGGCGATATGATTCGTAATCTTTTTGTCGATTTTCGCAAGGTCCGCAATAATAGTCAAATCGGAATTCAATCTTTTTATAGAGGATTTAATGCGCGTGTAAGTTGTCCTGGAATCAAATCGAGGAAGGTCTTTCAAATATGGAAAAATGTAATCCGTGCTACTCCTTTTATCCTTTTGATAAAATTCAAGAATTCGGATTACTGTCAATGGAAGCTTTAGGGAATCCGCCTTATTGTTTTTACCCATTTTATAATACAAACGATCATCAACTATGTCTGTCCAGCGCATTTGCAATACGTCTGAAATCCTTATACCGGCCATATAGAAAGAAAAAAGAAACACATTTCGAGTATGCCAAATAGGCATTTCCCGAACTAACTCGAGTTTTTCTATTTTCAGAATCTCATTTTCGTCGAGACCTATTTTTATAGTTTGTGGATATTTTATTTTTATTTTTTCTTTACCAAAGGGATAAAATTTCCGATCAACGATTTTTCGACTAATCGCATTGTTAAATAGTAGGCGGATTAATACAAAAATATTCATTACCGATCTTTCGGATATGCTAGCTTTATTACTAAGATAAATATGCATTTTTTTTAAAAAATGCTCGTCAATTTCTTCAAACAGTAAGTTTCGGTTTTTTACAAATTCCTTAATTCTGTTAATCTTACTTTTGTCGGAGATTGCCCTGTTATGTTTATTTACTTTAATCAAGTCTTCTACATGTTCTTCCGCAAGTTCAAAAAAGGATAAGTTTTGCGTATTTCTACGTATAGAATTAATTACTTGAGCAGCAGTGTAGTTCTGTTTAGAGGTTTCCAATGCAAAAATGACATCCTCTATTTCGTCATATTTTTTCCTTATTAACCTATTAATCTCCTTATGTCTTGGATGAGTTATTTTAACTTTTTCCCGTTCTCCATCCCAATTTTCTGGTTCCAGCTTTTGACCTAAATGATAATAGCTTTTTTTTCGGTTAACAGTAAGGCGTAAAGCCAAGCGATAGTCTTTTGATCCTTTCGTGTTAATTTTGGTATGTAAAACGGTCTTTAGAGTAGCCATATTCCAAATAATTTTCATAAAGATAAATAATCTGGGTAACACATGGGTAACACTTTTTATGATATTGATTGAGTATAATTAATACCATAAAAAATGTTAACTACCTATAATACATTAAATTAAGTTCTTTTTAGGATTATTTGGTTTTATATTTTTTAAACTTAGGATCTAGTGCCGCAAGGTGTGAGAGTTCGAGTCTCTCCGCCTGTACAAG
>CAZWJZ010000463.1:0-3400 GCA_964634665.1 uncultured bacterium
TGGGTTAGGTATTCCAAAATACCATTTTTTTGCTTAACTCATTCAAAATGAGTAAAGAATTCTTCACTTTGGCCAACGGAACTCTGTTTAAAATCACAATTATTTATTGCAACATCTAAACATTAGGTTAATGTATCTTATACGGGTTTTGAGTGAGAACCCCGATAATATTTAAAACCTTGTGTATTTTTAATTCACCCATCTAGGCGAATAACAAAGTGGTAATGGCGAATTTATATCTGCCTAATCTTGTCAGTAAATTGGGTTGATGACAGGATGAAAGGAATTTAAGCACCAAACCATTATTGTTGCTTATAAAGTTGATAGAAACCCATTGCTAAATGGCGAAGGTCAGTATCATCGCACCCAAGATAACGCCCTGCACGATGGATTCGAGAACTAAGTTCCATAAAGTTTTTGTATCTGCAATAATTCGGGTGATAATGGACTAGGCAAATTTATTCACTACTTTTCCATCTACTATTCTGTGACATGTGCAATTCCCTTTTTTATAATAGCCCCTGCAATGTAGACCAAATTGTATGCGTTCATAGGGATTTGTAAAAAGAAGGTCAGACAACAATGCTCCAAAATTACTGATACTAATAGAAGTATCCAGAGAACGCACGTAGTGCCACCATTTTTTAGGAATAAATAGGACATCTCCGGGTTCTAAAACTACACTTGAAAATTCAGCATCTTTAAACAAAGGATGCCGTTCCTGATTATAATTGTTGACATCTACCTGACTAGAAATAGCACCATATTCAAACTTTTTACTCACGTACATCTGTTTTCTATATTTTGGAGCTACAAGTACAACTAATTTTTTCCCCATTATCTGAGCTAATAAATTATTTAGAGAATCGTAGTGAAAACCGGTAACAGTTCCCTTAGGACCAATCCATGCAAATACATCATTTTTCTTAGTGTATTTGGTAAAAATGGAAAGGTCTATATCCTTTTTTAAGTGCGGAAAACGATCAAAGATGTTAAACAGGGTTAGGTACGCCGGATCCTTTTCTTTCTTTAAGATGCCTTCCTGAATGCTTTTGATATAGTTTCTCAAATCTTGTTTTACAAAATTAGTTTCATTCTGGTTGTTTGCACCAATCTCCAAAGTGATAGCTTCCTCACTTTCTAGATTTGAAAGAAAATCTAAAGTCCATTTGCTTTTTGCTTCCCAATGATTTCCATATCCTTTTAAGACCACGGGAATACCTTTATCTAAATACTTCTTTTTAAAATTCCTTGAATCAAAATCTGCTGTTTCTGGTATTGCTTTACTTTGGGCAAGTACTTCTTCTAAGGCATCCATAAGTTTGGTTGATTGATGTTAGGAAGCTAATTTATTGCTCAAATGGTATTGAAACAAAAATCCCGATACAAAAACGATATAGTGTACCATAAATTTGGTTAAAAGCTAGGCAACTTGCACTATTATAGATTATTATGTCCTTACATTTATACATTTCAGAAGCGATATAATTATCTAGAAAGACTAATAGAAAAATAAATCTTTAACTTGTTCGTATACCGGGTATTCCCATTTATACTTTATTTCTACTTTTTCAGAAACATCTCTGGAATCTATATTTTCCTTTAAGACAGTATTTAGATAATTTTCATAAGTAGGAATGTTCTCATATTTTCTAAATGCCGCCTGTCGAATAGATAGGGTATTAAGACTCATGTTCTCATGTATCGCGGTATTATGAAATACATCAGGAAGTTTAGGAACCACAACAGTTTCGGCTTTCTCACTATCAAATAAGATGTTCCAGATATAAATATAGTCCAAAGAATTGCTTCGCAGCATTACCCTACCAACTGCATGACCAGTTCCCGTTTTGTTAAGATGAATACTATTGCCTACCAATACCGGATTTAGGTCCCATTCCGGAATTGTATAGGTTGAAAGGGGAAGCCCCTGATCTTCTACATAAAAATATTGCATGCTCATACGATAGCGGTACGAATGAAATGCCGAATAATAACCGTACAACATTGGAAATGGATAATTACCTTTGCTGTGGGCGTACACGGTATGATATGCATCATTTTGAAAATCTGTATCAGATTCATATCCTAGTATGGTTAGTTCCGTTCTTATTTCTGGAACCTCGGGAAAGTTTGGGAAGCTAATGGATCCAAAAGCAGAATGTTCCGTTTCAAAGTCGCTTGCATTTAATTCAAAATTTTCGGGTAAGGGCCTTTCAATAAAAATATAACTATAATCGTCCGAATGCATCGTCGAATTATTCCAAAGAAACATATTATTTTTTACTAATTGTGGACTATTTACAGGGTTAAGGGTATGGAAAGAAAACATATTTTCATTAATATCGAAATTGGTTCTATAATCTGAGCCATCTCCTTTTGGAAAGGAATCTATGTTAAAACCGTTTGCTGGAAAGAGTTTATAATCTGTTCCTTCTAATCTGTTAGGAATCTTTAAATTGATTTCTCCCGGATTTTCAATAGTCAAATTTTGATAAGTCGTTCCATATGTAAGAGGTGCATCTCTATGCGGATTTGTGGACATGAAGGTAATCATAAATTCATCTTCTGTTTTAAAGTCATATGGAGCTAATAAAGTACAATAACGGGTTGTTGAATTTATAGGCATGGTTGTTCCTTCTAATAATTCACCGCTCATTGTGGAAGCAAAAACATGAACATTTTCCAAACCATAATTTAGAAATCCCTCAGGAAAGGTGATGGTTATTAGTGGCGTTTTCTCGAGGAAAGTAATGGCTTTCTCTACACTGGTTTGATTCCCGGCTTTGTCCGTGGCGGTTATTTTTAGGGTAGCATTTTTGTCCAACATACTTTTGCCCGTTTTTGAAGCGAAGGAGCTAAGGTTAATGGTGAAACGATAGGGCACTTCAAGTGCCTCACCTACTTTTTGGTTATTGATAAAGGCTTCCACTTTACTAATACCACCAAGATCACTTGCATCAACCTCTATCTCGAGTACTCCATCTACCAATATAGGTTCCGGAGCATTTGGATCTACTCCTGAAATGGTAAATTGAACTTTAGGGGCTATCTGGTCCACAGGTTGAACATTTTCGTTTTCAGAATCGCTTGTACAGGAAATGAAGCATAGTAAAATCGCAAAAACAAGAAAGTAGGATTTTTTAGTCATTTTATGGTTTTAAAATATGACAAGATAAAGGATAAAAATAAATCAAAAACGGAATTAAGGTTAAAAAAGTATTGAGATGGTAAATTGGGATAGCATATTTCAACCGTAAATATTCACTAGGAACAGCAAAGCGTCCTGTTTGGGTAGCTGCATAAAAAAGGACGCAATGGGCGCCCTTATAAACATAAAAGAATAGTATCCAAAATATCAACCCCCGGCTTCTACGCTAATTATTTCATCAATTGGGTC
>CAZWJZ010000464.1:0-3371 GCA_964634665.1 uncultured bacterium
GAGTCTATTTAGCAAGCAAGACTTAAAAGGAAAACATGTCTTGGTGTCAGCTGGCCCAACTCGCGAATACCTTGACCCTGTCAGATTTATATCTAACCCTAGCAGTGGCAAAATGGGTTACGCGGTAGCCGAAGCAGCCTTAGTCAGAGGTGCAAAAGTCACACTTGTCACAGGTCCAAGTGCCTTAACACCCCCCACAAACGCGCAGGTAGCTCGAGTAGAAAGTGCTGAGCAAATGCTTAATGCCTTAACCATGCATTTTGATTCTGCTGATATTCTGGTCATGACGGCCGCCGTGGCTGATTGGCGTAAAGCTGACATAGCCACAGAAAAGCAAGCTAAAATGGGCGAAATACAAAGCCTAGACTTAGTTAGAACAGCTGATATTCTGATGCATCTTAAACCTTTACGAAAAAAGCAAATCATGGTTGGCTTTGCCATGGAGACTCATAAAGGCGTTGACCGTGCAGCTGACAAAGCCAGTCGCAAAGGTCTTGATTTTATTTGCCTTAACTACCCCACCCAAGAAGGTAGTTCTTTTGGAGGCGATGACAACCAAATAACCATTGTCAAACCCACAGGTGACTACGAAAAACTCGAGCGTATGTCTAAACGCGCCATTGCTGATATTATTTTTGATAGAGCACTCACACTTTAAGAAGAATTGCTTGTGAAATTAAGCAGTAATTGGTTCTTGATCTAAAATTTACCCTTATCCAACTGCTTTTTGACAGCTTGCTTAATTCATGATCAGGCTAAGCAGATAAATCGTACACAGCTTTGAGCTTATGCTTGTAAGGCTGTAAACTAAGAGCATTTGGAGTTTCTCTATGACAATAGTAATTGCTTCTGCGTTACGCACAGCCGTGGCATCTTTTCAGGGTGGCTTTAGTTCTTTAAAAGCCTCTGAACTTGGGGCTGCAGCTATAAAAGCAGCTGTTAAAGCAGCTAATCTAGATAGTTCTGATATTGATTTGGTAGTCATGGGTAATGTGCTACCCGCAGGCATGGGACAAGCGCCCGCAAGGCAAGCAGCACTGTTTGCAGGGCTAAGCAACACAGTACCCACTGTTACACTCAACAAAATGTGTGGCAGTGGTCTGGAAGCCATCATTCAGGCAACTCGAGCGATTAAGCTTGGAGATGCTAACACCGTTATTGCAGGTGGTATGGAGTCGATGACTAACGCGCCTTACTTGCTACCAGGGGCACGCTCTGGCTTACGCATGGGCAACGCTCAACTCATTGATTCTATGGTGACTGATGGCTTGTGGGATGTTTATAACGATAAGCACATGGGCTCTTGCGCTGAACTTTGTGCCAGCGAATATGGTTTGAGTCGCGAAGATCAAGATGCTTTTGCTATAGCCTCTTATAAACGAGCACAAAAAGCAAGTAAAAATGGCAGCTTTACTAAAGAAATAAGCCCTGTTGAAGTCAAAGACCAAAAGGGTAATGTAACCCTAATGAGTGAAGATGAAGGACCTTTCCAAGTCAAGTTTGAGCGCATTCCTAGTTTACGTGCAGTCTTCGAAAAAGAAGGCACCGTTACGGCTGCTAATGCATCAACCATAAATGATGGTGCAGCTGCTCTTGTTATAACTACTGAAGAACACGCTCGAGCTAAGAACATGCCTGTTCTGGCAAAAATAATGGGCTACGCTAGTCACGCGCATGAACCCGAGTTATTTACCACTGCGCCTATTGGCGCTATGCAAAAACTATTTGACAAACTCAACTGGAAAGAAGATGATGTTGATCTTTATGAAATAAACGAAGCTTTTTCAGTGGTACCCATGGCTGCCATGAAAGCCTTCTCTATAGCTCATGAGAAAGTAAATGTTCATGGTGGCGCGGTTGCCATAGGTCATCCTATTGGCGCTTCAGGTGCCCGCATTGTTGTAACGCTACTCAACGCTCTAAAAACACACGATAAAAAAAGAGGAATGGCCAGCATATGTATAGGTGGTGGCGAAGCCTTAGCCCTCGCACTCGAGCTTGTTTAAGCTTTGCCAATTCGTTGCGCAGCCACTATAGCAAAAACAGCTAAAGCCAAGCTAAACACAAAGGGAAGCATGATGCCTGTTTGCTCTGCGAAGCCTTGTTTTGTGGCAAAGGCAAATAATGCGCCACCTATGCCCGTTGCTAAGGCAGCCACAAACGTATCACCTAACTGTAAAGATGCTGATACTTGTCCTTCTTCACCTTTAGGCGCTAAGGCAAAAGCAAGAACGGCACTGGTGGCATGTGCCATACCTATACCTAAACCAGCAAACAACCAGCCTAACAGTGAAATTAACAAGGGAACACTCGAGCTATACAGGCTAACAAGTTGTAAGGCTAAACCTAAAGTCATAATTAAGCTACCCATAACTACACGCAATTGTCTTTGCTGTGGCGCTCGCAAATCCCACTGATCTTGCAGCCATGAACCGCCAGTCCAACTGACCGAAGCAAGCGCAATTGCTAATCCAGCTGTAGCTGTACTAAAGCCATGTACAGAGCTAAGCATTAGGGTTACAAAAGCCTCTACTCCTAGAAAGGCAGAATAAAAGAAACTACGACTTGCAATAACTGATGGTAAGCCTTTAGCTAGTCGCAATGTACCCTTGGGTAGTAATTCCTTAAGTTTATAAAAAGCAAGCACTGCACCCAAAGCAAAGACAATAACAGCAAGAAAAGCATTATCTAAGCCCAAACCATATAAAAGCAGCCCGGAAGCTACGGCCAAAAGCAAAGCACTAAGCCACTGAGACGCCTTAACACTCGAGCCTTTACCTAATTTTAAAAATGACTTTAGCGTCACGAATAGGATAATGAGCGTGAAGGGTGCTATGGCCAGAAAAATGTACCTCCAGCCAATCGTCTGAGCAATAAAGCCAGCTATGGTTGGGCCAGCTAAGGCCGGTACAACCCAAGCTGTTGACATAAAAGCAATCATGCGAGAACGAATACTATCTTCATAAGCAAGGTTAACAGCAACATAAACCGCCACGATGGTGGCACCACCACCCAAGCCTTGCAAAAATCTGGCCACAATAAAGACCAGCATGTTGCTTGCAAAGCCTGCTAAGACTAAGCCAACAAAGAAAACCAAAATGCCAATAGCAAAGGGAAGCGCTGGCCCATGTTTATCTGACTGTTCACCGCCTAACACAATGCTAAATAAAGACCCTAACAGTTGAGCACTAAACATCCAGCCGTAAAGCAGTAGACCATCAAGCTCGGTCGCTATGCTTGGCGCAACCGTAACAATAGCTAAATTCTCAAAAGCTACTAAAGTAATGATAAGCAAAAGACCAACACTTAAAACTTGGTGTTCCTTGTCAAAAACATTTGCTTTAGCTTGCTGAGCAGTCATCATTCCTCTA
>CAZWJZ010000465.1:0-2688 GCA_964634665.1 uncultured bacterium
TGCTTCAGGTGCAGTAAGCTCGAGCTTCTTTGAAGTTGTTTAAGCTAGATTAATTTAGACAAAATTCAAGATTCATCTAAGCTCTAGGTTTTTTTTAAAGTATTTCTTCTTGGCTTGTTGGGTTTTTGTCTAACTGTTATAACTAGCGTTTCCATGAGTCATTGCAAATCATTTCATTAGTGTGACCATCGAAGCAAAAACAGTCTCAGTGAATCACGGAATCAAAGACCCAAGGGTAAAACGGTGGCAGAAATGGAAAGACAAAAGGAATAACGACGTTCAATGCTATGACGAAGGAAAGAAGCAAAGCGCTTGAGGCGAAATAAGGCTTCATTAAGGGGACGACCAGCTCGCCCCCTTTGAGGTATCTGGGTAAAGCAGAAACGGAGACAAAGCCAAACATTCACAAGAATCAAGCCCAAAGCCATAAAGAGAAAACGCATAGCAGGATTACGTGAGTTGGTTCTGATGCGAAGTTGACGCATAGAGCGATAACTGGATTCGATACCAAAGCGCTGTCTATAGCGTGAATGGATTTGCTGGGGTTTGAGTGTGATATTAAGCAGGACATAAAGGAAGCATCTGGCCTTACGCTTTTTCCTCTGGCCTCGCTTGCTCGTCTGGGTAAAACTGCGTAGCACCGCAACAGGAACGCTGCAGTCACCTTGCTGTGGCGAGCGAAAGCTATGTTCACTTAAAACGCTGCTACGTCCCTTACATAAACTCCGACTCCCCTTAGCACCAGGTTTACCTCGAATAGGGCAGGCAATAATGGCTGGAATCTCATGCTCAAGGAGGTAACGGTAAAGTGAAATAGTGGCAAAACCTCGGTCTAACTACAGACAGTTTACGTCTATAGCTTGTGCCTTCATTTTCTCAAGCAAGTCTTGAGTAAGACTCAGGAGAGGAACGGCAGGTTTAGCAAAAGCTAAAGCAAGCTGAATGCAGTTATCACAACTTTTTGGAATCGCATTTAACATAGACACAGCTTGTACTGCCTAAAACTACTCCCCTAAACGTCTGCTGTGATGCTTTTTTCGAACTGCAACTAAAAGCAAAAAAATAAAATCTAAGACAATCAAAACCTTAACTAAAGTCTTTAGCAAATCCAAGTCTTTGAAAATGTGTTAGTTATGCATAAAGCTTAGAAGTCGTATAGGGGTTAATATGCTTTAATTACACAGCATTTTTTGGTACGCTTAATAGGTAACATAGATAAACCAAATAGTTTGTAGCGATTCAGATAGTATTTTTATCTTTTGGAGGAAGACTAGCATTGAAACTTAACGGCTCACACACCATAAATGCTCCTAGAGCAAAAGTGTTCACCATGCTTCAAGACCAAAACGTACTTGCTAAAGCAACACCTGGTGTACAAAGCATGACGAAAGAAAAAGAAGACTTTTATAAAGCCAGTCTGAAACTAGGCATTGGCCCTATCAAAGGCATCTTTGAAGGCACTGTGGAAATAACCGAAAAAGAAGATCCAGAAGCCATGACTTTAGCTGTTGAAGGACAAGGTGGCCCTGGTGGCGTTAAAGCAATCGGGAGGTTAAAACTGGAAGATCAAGGTGACACAACCATCATACATTGGGAGGGAAGCCCCCAAATATCCGGCCGAATGGCCTCTGTAGGCGCAAGATTAGTTGGTGGGGTAGCCAAAAAACTGGCAGGCGAGTTTTTTGATAGTATTGCTGAGCAAGCCCAAAGTTATGAAAGCTAAGAACCACTCGAGTTTCGTTCATTATTTTTTAAGGAGTGTATATGGAAGTTAGTATTAAGGTTAATGGTCAGACCTATAAAAGAGATGTTGAGTCTAGAACGCTGTTGGTTCACTTCTTGCGTGAAAATGCAGGCTTAACAGGTACACATATTGGCTGTGATACCTCTTTATGTGGTGCTTGTACCGTTGAGTTAAATGGTGATGCGGTTAAGTCTTGTACTGTTTTGGCTGCCTCTGCTGATGGTGGTGAAGTCACTACGGTTGAGGGCTTAGCTAAGGGTAGTGAGCTGCATCCTTTACAAGAGGGTTTCTGGGAGAAGCATGGCTTGCAGTGCGGTTACTGCACCCCGGGTTTTCTGATTGCTGCAAAGCAGCTTTTAGAGCGTAACCCTAACCCAACAGAAGATGAGATTCGTCATGGCTTAGAGGGTAATTATTGTCGTTGCACGGGCTATCACAACATTGTTAAAGCTGTTCAGTATGCAGCTGAGAAAATGAGTGCGGCTAACGCTGCTGATTAAGTCAAGTTTGATGTTTAACTACTCTCGAAAGGAGTATCTAAATGGGTGAAAAATATTTTGGCAAGCCTATTAAGCGTAAAGAAGATCCTCGTTTTATTACGGGTGAAGGTAATTATGTTGATGATATAAGCCTAAACGGTCAAGCTCATGTGGTTATGGTGCGAAGCCCCCATGCGCACGCCACTATTAAAAGCATAAATGCTGACGCAGCTAAAGCACATGAGGGTGTTATTGACGTTATTATTGGTCAAGAAATGATTGACGCAGGCATTGGGTCAATACCTGTGGGTTGGTTACTTGACGGTTTAAAAACCCCACCTCACTATGCCATTACGGCTGATAAAGCACGTCATCAAGGCGAAATTGTTGCTGCTGTTATTGCCGAAACGCGTAGTGCTGCTGAAGATGCTGCTGACTTGGTGGTTGTTGATTACGATGTTCATG
>CAZWJZ010000465.1:2698-3369 GCA_964634665.1 uncultured bacterium
GACGCCGTAGCTAACCCAGCTAAAGCTTTAGAAGCGGGTCGACCACAAGTACATGACGATGCACCTGGTAATAAAGCTTTTGACTTTGCTATTGGTGATAAAGCAGCAACAGATGCTGCGTTTGCTAAGGCATATAAAACCGTTAAGCTTGACTTGCGTAACAACCGCCTTATCCCTAATGCGATTGAACCCAGAGCGTCACTAGCTGACTATAAGCGTGGTACTGGCGAGTACACGCTTTACACAACCAGCCAAAACCCTCACGTACATCGCCTTATTATTGCCGCCTTTGTTATGGGCATACCTGAGCATAAATTACGTGTAATAAGCCCAGATGTGGGTGGTGGCTTTGGTTCAAAAATCTTCCAATACCCAGAAGAAGTTATTGTGCTTTACGCAACCAAAAAGCATAATCGCCCTGTAAAATGGTCAGCCAAGCGTCATGAAAGCTTCTTAACAGATGCCCACGGACGTGACCATGTTAGTACTGCTGAACTTGCGGTAGATGCAGATGCCAACATTACAGGTTTACGAGTAAGTACAGCAGCCAACCTGGGAGCCTACCTAACCTTATTTGCCCCAGCTGTACCCACTTACCTTTACGGTACACTCCTTGCAGGTACTTACAAAACACCAAACATTTACTGTGAAGTTACTGGTGTATTTAGCCA
>CAZWJZ010000466.1:0-3357 GCA_964634665.1 uncultured bacterium
GGAAAGGAAAACTGTTAATTCTTCGAAATGTATATTTAGGGGTGCGGAATCGCGGCTAAAAGCTTTTGAAAAAAATGATCTAGTTTATAAAAAAACTGGCAGGAAGAAGTAAAGAGGCTTTTGTTATAAACGTTGAGCTTTGTTTTTCACCTAATCGTTTTGGTGGCCTTCCGCTTGTCTCTATCGGTAATGCACCACAACAGTAGCCCAAATCTAAGCTTTAATTTGCGAGCATTAGATTTCTGTGCATAACCTTCATCCGTTTGGTTTTTAGGTTTCTAAAACAGTAGAAGAGTAATGCTTTATTAACCTTTATGTACAGATTCCTCTAAAATAGCTGCCATGAACCTTTTTCTAAAGCTATTTATTTTTTTTGTACTTACTTTTGCTTGCTATGTTTCTGGACAGTCTAATCTACCGCCCTCTGAAATCGAGGGCGAACTTCAAGAGATACTAGATGATGGTGTCACAAATACCGGTACAGCTGGCGCAGTTTTACTACTTCAGCCCCCATCTTTTACTTGGGTAGGCTCAACTGGTTTTGCTAATATTGAGACTTCTAGATTAATGCGAGCGAGTGACACGTTGCGTATTGCAAGTATGACAAAGACTTTTGTTTCTGTACTTACATTGAAACTCAGTGAGGAAAATAAATTTGGCTTAGATGATTTAGTCAGCCAATATTTAGCTAATTCGATTATGGAAAATATTCCTTTTGGGGATGAGATTACGATCCGTCAACTCTTAAATATGACGAGCGGTGTTTATAGTTACACTGAAAGTGATGACTTTGCAGATGCGATAGAAGCCAATCCTAAACGTTTACCTTGGACAGCAATTGAAGTTTTAGATTATGTGTATCCTGAAGATGCGGTTTTTGAACCTGGAAAAGGCTGGGATTACTCAAACAGTAACTATATTTTGCTGGATTTACTTATTCAAGCTGTCACAGGCAACTCATTAGAGGCTGAATTTCAGCGCCTGATTGTAGAGCCTTTGAACTTAACCCAAACCTATATGGAGTCCCCTACAACTATCTCTTTACTTGAAGTTCGAGGTTATGAGAATGATTGGGAAGACATCACAAATACTCAAGATGGATTTGGTTTGGGAGATGGTGGAGCTGTTTCAGATGCCATGGGTTTATCAACTTTCTTGAATGCCTTACTTTTAGATAAAACCCTACTAAAACCATCATCTCTTAATCAAATGCTTGATTTTCACTTTCGCGAAGACTATGGTTTGGGCTTGGAGCGTAGAATTACAGAATTTGGGGAAGCTTGGGGTCACAGTGGTGCCTCTTTTGGTTTCGAAGGAGATATGCTTGTGTATCCTGATCATGAAATAATATTTGTTTTACTAAGCAATACAATGGACGCAGAACTGAGTGACTTTATCTCAGATGAAATAATGGACTTAATATTAAATTAAAGACCTTCAAAGGAATATTTAGTGTAGAACGTTTCTATTGAATAAAGTCAAACCTCTATCTTGTGACAAAAGTATTGATTTTTTACCTTTACTTATTTGACGTTCCTGCTTCAATGTAATAGTTTTTCAGGCATAACAAACTAGGCCACAATTCTTTGAAACAGACCTAATTTTCAATTGCACATAACTTTTTCACTTCATTCTTTTTTACTTTCTGCCGAAGACATGCCTTTGGATATTACTATCTGCTAGAATTGCTTATTAGTTCTTTAGCCTTAGGCCTTGTCATTAGCTCTGCGTTTATTCATGCCACTTGGAATTTGTTTGCTAAGCGTGCTGGTGGTGGTGCTGCTTTTGTTTGGTTGTTTAGTGTAGCTACAACGTTACTTTATGCACCCGTAGCTGCTTTTATTTATTATCAATCACACCCCGAGTTGGGGGTTTTAGCCTTTGTTTTTATTTTTGGTACTGCCTTACTGCACATAACTTATTTTGTTACCTTGCAACGTGCTTATAGCTTAGGGGATTTGTCACTCATTTACCCTTTAGCTAGAGGTACAGGGCCATTTTTATCAACCCTTTTAGCCATTCTTATCTTCAAAGAGAGACCCACCGCTCTAGCCCTAGCGGGTGCGGCGCTTATTGTTTTTAGTGTTTTTTTATTAGCTGGAGGCACTCGGCTTTTTCAGGCTGGCCAATCTCTAAAAACCCGAACTGCTATTCGCTACGGGCTCATAATAGGCTTAGTTATAGCGATCTATACCCTTTGGGATAGTTACGCAGTAGCTGTTTTGCTGATTCCCCCCATCATTTTTGATTGGGCATCAAACTTACTTAGGTCAGTTGCTTTGACGCCCAACGCCATAAAAAATTGGGCGCAAGTAAAGCAACACTGGCAAAACCACAAGCTCGAGCTTTTTATGGTGGCGTTGCTTAGTCCTTTGTCTTATATTTTAGTACTCACTGCTTTATCGTTTTCACCTGTTAGTTATATTGCGCCTGCTCGTGAGTTAAGCATTTTGATTGGTGCCATTATGGGCGCAAGTTTACTTAAAGAAGCTGACGCAAAAAGACGTTTATTTGCGGCGTTTCTCATTGTGCTTGGCGTCATCTTTTTAGCTTTAGGTTAATTCGTTCGAGGCATTTTCATACCCTTATTCAAGCATGGTCTTTAGCTTTTTCGCCCACGAATCAAAAGTGATTCTTGTTGCTGGGCTGGTTCTGCGTGCCTGCATGCAACCATGTACTAAGCCTTCGGCGTCATAGTGTTCAACTTCAACAGTAGCATTACGGAGTTTCTCAGTGTAGCTAAAACCATCATCTCTTATGGGGTCTAACTCTACTGTTAAGACAAAAGCAGGGGGTAAGGCTGAATAATCTGTTTCTAAAAGAGGCATGGCTTATTTATCTGGCATGGCGTCAGCAAGATAAGCTCTGGCGTAAAAGCTAGGTTCGTCACTTTTCAGTAAGGGAGCGTCTGCTTGTTTTTCGTAAGACTCAGAATCTTGACTTCCACCTAAGCCCGGGTAGATTAAAAGCTGCGCTTTCAGTTTAACTAAACTTTGGTCGCGACTTAGTCATAGTTTGCTCCAATTTCTCCTACAAAACTAATACCCTATTGGTTTAGGCTGAGCCAAACGTGGAACTTTTTTCACTTAACAATCAGCTAGATTTGCTCATTAGGTAAATTGCCTTCACAAGTGGTGTAGCCGCAAGGTTCTCATAAACAATACCTGATTCGCTTTACGATGACAATGAAGAAAACTTATGAAGTTCTCATAGCGTAGCGCGACAGTTAAGGTTTAAGTTACTTGTATAGAAGGTTTACGAAATACTGAATGGGTCTATCCTTACTCGCTTAAAAGCCTTTTGCCAAGAACAGTCCTGAACCACAGGAGCGTAGCGGCTATGAAGGTCAATACTGAG
>CAZWJZ010000467.1:0-187 GCA_964634665.1 uncultured bacterium
CTTTTGCTTCTCTGAGCCTCCCCAGTTCTGGAGGTTATTTAATCTTCATTCCTAAGTATTCACTCATTGCGCTTTCAAGATTGGTATCATAATCATTGTGTTTTGGCTTCAAGCTTTGCTTTCCCTTTTATCTGGCGCTGCCTTTAGTGCATCTTTTCCACCCATTGGCTTGTGGTGGCTTGCTCTA
>CAZWJZ010000467.1:197-3349 GCA_964634665.1 uncultured bacterium
TGAGCCTCCCCAGTTCTGGAGGTTATTTAATCTTCATTCCTTAGTTCAAGCTAGCCTAAGTTTAAACAAGAAAGCGTTACCAAAGCGTTACCAAGCATGCAATTAACGACAAAGCTTAGGGTTAATGTGACTTACTCGAGCCAGTTTAAAGCTACTTGACTAGCTTGCTTTAAAGTCAAGCTTTGGTCTTGCTCAAGGGTTTGATTAAAAAGGACTGAACCTAACTGCTTTTCACACTGCGCTAAACTTTGCAATAAACCTGGTTTTTCAAAGGGACGCAAAGGGTAATTAAACTGCTCTCTAAAATGATGATTTGCAGCCAAAAGCTGAAGTGCAATAACCGCATTATGTTGCTCTAAAGCTAAGCCAACAACAGCAGCTAACGCATCTATAATGCCAGGGGGCTTACTAAGCTCAAGGTAAAGCTCAAGACTCTGTCTAAGATAGGCACGCGCCTTACTTAACAGACCCAAAGCCTGATTAGTAACAGCTAAACCCAGAAGAGACTCAGCTTTTAAATCGTTACTATTTAATGTTTCACTAAGCTGATACGTTTCTTCATAACAACGCAATGCCTCATCAAACTGACCTTGCCTTTGCGCAACAAGACCAAGATTATTAAGCGTATGCGCCCGACTATGCTCATCACCCTTTTGTTCAGTAAACGCCAAACGCTGCTCAAGATAATCACGCGCCAAAACAAAGTCACCCAAAATGCTACTAAGCAAACCAAGGTTACTAATAGGCAACTCTAAACCCTCCTGATTCTCAAGCTCTAAAGCAAGCATTTGACTCTGCTCAAACAAAGATCGAGACAACTCATACTGCGACTGAGTCGCCGCCAAAATACCCAACTCATTAAAACACTTCATACTAAGTGGCTTTTCGAGCAAAGCTAGCGAAAGCTCGAGTGCTTCATCTAAAAGTCGCTGCGCTTTAGCAAAATAGCCAACGCTTCTAGCCAACCTAGCTGCGTTATACAAAGCGTTAGCATAAAGACTCTCATCATCTACAGTTCTTTGCCCTAAAGCCTTCTCAAACCAAGCTAAACCCTCTTGAAAATCAGCTTTTACATACCAAAAAATACCTAAACTATTCAGCAAAGCCAAATTCAAAAGAACATCATGCTTTAAAGACCAACTAAGTGCTGCATCAAAATTACTCTTCTCAAGCTCGAGTGTTTTCAGCCAGCTTCTTTGCTCACTTGTTCTTAACTGAGGTTCAGCTGCCTGAGCTAGTTTTAAAAAATAACGAGCATGCTGAGCTTCATAAAGCTGCTTTTCAGCAGTATCTTCACTTAGCTTTTCGCTAGTGAATCTATAAATAAGATTATGCCTCTCAAAACGACTATTAGCCGCCTGTTTTAGTAAAGACTTATCAAGCAAAGCAGCCAGCACAGGCAAAGTGGTACCGCAAACCTCAGCCGCAGCTTCCCTTCTAAATCCGCCCTTAAAAACAGCCAAACGCATAAGGTGTTTTTGCTCATTAAGACTAAGCAAACGCCAAGAATGCTCAAAAGCAGCCCGCAGGCTTTTATGTCTTTGAGGTACACCTTGCTTTGAGTTAAGCAGAAAATCAAGATTAGCTTTAAGCTCCACAGCAATATCCTCAAGGTTCATCATACGAACCCACGCTGCGCAAAGCTCCAAAGCTAAAGGCGCACCCTCAAGCAAGTCACAAATGTTAAGCAAAGGACGCAAATTATGCTCTGTTAGTTGAAACCTAAGATCAGCCCGCTTAGCTCGCTCTACAAAAAGCTGAATGGCTTCCTGCTCCTGAGCATGATGTAAGCTATCAGCAGCATTTAACTTAAGCCCCTGCAAGCCATAAACAGCCTCCTCAGCAATATTTAAACGCTCACGAGAAGTCACCACAAAAGATACATTAGGGCACGCAGCCAAAAGCAAAGAAATAAACTGAGTATCTTGAATAAGATGCTCATAATTATCTAAAATAAGCAAATAATAATCAGTATTAATAAAATCAATAAGCAGCTCAACACAATCCTGCTGAGTTTGCACGCTCAAGCCCAAAACCTTCGCAAGCTGCAGCGGAATAGCCGAAGCATCTGTCAAAGCATCTAAAGCAAGAAAATAAATACCCTGCCACAAGCTATTAGCCAACTGCGACCAAGCCAACTCAAGACTCAACCTTGTCTTACCCATACCCCCAAGCCCCGTCAAGCAAATCAAACGATACTCAGGCTGCAAAACAAAATCACTTAACTCAGCCAACTCAAGCGTACGACCTACAAAAGACGTTTTAAGTACCGGCAAATTATGCCTAACCACAACCTGCTTAGAAACAGCATCCGAAAGCAAAGTAGCAACCGGCGCAGGTGACAAAGCCAAACCAAGCTCCTGCATCTCACCCTTTAAAACAGCCGCTCGAGTACTCTTAGTAGCCTGCAACAGACTATAAATAAACTCGAGCTGTTTGGATTCAAGGGCAGCTGCACCAGCTAAGCCATAAGCTTTCTCAGCAAAGCCCACGGCATTTTGAAAGTCACCTTTTGTAGCAAGCGTTTCACTCTGCTGCAAATAAGCTTGCCTAACAAGACCCGCTAAGTACTCACGTGTACCTAGTATCCACTCTTCTAACTCAACACTTAAATCTTTAATATAAAGACCATCTAAAAAAGCACCCTTATAAAGTGCAATGACCCTAGAAACATTATTTTCTTCATGAGCTTTAATAAGCTCAATAGCATCATGATTTAGAGAAACACTTAACTTAGATTCATCTTGAGTAAAAGCCTCAGAGTAAGCCTCACGAATATGAGTTAAGGCAACACGTAAACTAAGCATAGGCTGAGCTGTAGCAGCGTAAAAAAGCTCAGCCAGATGCCGCCGCTCTTTACTACCCTCTAAACTCAAATAACTAAGCAGTAACAAAGGCTTTGGGCGACTAAGAGGACTACCAGACAGCTCAAACTTCCCCAAAGTAACAAGTCGCATTAGCTCATTATTAAGCAAAAAAAGAAACTAAAGATGCAGTTTTGGTCTCACATGAGCTTTTAACCACAATTTTAATAAGGATTGCGCTAGCTAGCCTAACAAGACACTCGTACTTTGAAAGAGCCTTGTTAGCATTTTGAGCTAACTAATACTAAGCTGAATTATAAATGTCGTAAGACTTTATAATTCCGACCT
>CAZWJZ010000468.1:0-3337 GCA_964634665.1 uncultured bacterium
AAAAACCAATGGTTTCACCTTACATCATCTCCTTAGTGTGTTCATGATGCCACGCAAACCCCCTAAAAGCATCAGTCTTTTGTAGGACGTTTTAGCGTTTTTTAGCAGCAAAACATAAAAACAAAGGAATGCGCTGGCGACGCTCAAACTCAGTTCTTGTTTGAAAATTTTCTTCTTTTGGCTCTGCTTCACGTAACGCCTCTAAACTAAAACCCGTTTCTTGCAATAAGCGCAGATACGTTTCTAACGTGCGGTGGTACTTAACTACAGACTCAGCTAACCAAATATGCTCTCGTGGGCCTTCCAGAAAGTAGTTATCAACCAGCCAGCTTGTTCGCTTACCCTTCACTAAACTCTCATAGTGCGACGTTATGACAGGATGCTCGAGTGACACAACAAACTGACCTTTTGGTTTCAAAACTCGAGCTACTTTAAAGAAAATGCTTTCTAAATCTTCAATGTAGTGAAGTGCCAAACGAGAAGTCACTACATCCACGCTTTCACTTAAAGGCTGCCAATCTTCTAAAGACTGCTTAATAAGCTTCGCATTAGGATGCGTTAGGTTATTGCGGGCAAGCTCGAGCATTTTCTCGGAACCTTCTATGCCCGTGTAGCTCGCTGCACCTTGACTTAGAAGTTCAACACCAAACATAGCGTCACCACAGCCCAAATCAAGAAAGCTTTTACCTTTAATATCGCCCAGTAATTCATAAATAACAGGGCGTTCAAGCGTATTATTTGGGTTTTCTTGTCGCTTGCGGTGTTCTTGGTAACTACTAAAAGCTTGGTCTTTATCGTAAAAATCATGACCTTTTGACATTAGGCTTCAGCATAAAGCAATTACGACTGGCTTGCCAAATACACTGCCTTTGCAATTTGAATATCTTGAACTGCGACACCAGTAAGGTCAGCAATAGTTATTTGTTCATCACTTGTTCGACCTGCTTGTTCACCTGTAATAACATGCCCTAATTCGAGCATGTCAGTTTCTTTAATAAGACCTTGACGTACCGCCTGTGACGCTTCACCACGAAGTTTGCACTGAGGAATACTATCCACCACCACAAGATCAGCCTTAGCAAGAATGCGCGCATCCAGCTCTTGCTTTTCAGGTGTATCTGAACCAACAGCTGTAATGTGCGTACCAGCTTGTAAGTCTTCAACGCTTAGCAAATACTCTTTTGCAGTAGTTGTGGTCACTATAAGCTGACAAGCCTGCATAATCTCTTGAGGGCTTTGCGCAACACGAATGCTAAAACCTTCAGTCTGCATATCATTCAAGTAGGTTTGACCAGCACTCTCACTACGACCCCAAACCAAAACATCACGGCAATCCGTAACTGTTTTCAAGTAACGCAGTTGCAATCTTGCCTGCACGCCAGTACCCACAATACCTATCGTCTTAAGGTTTTTAGGAGCAAGATATTTAGCAGCAATAGCCCCCGCAATCGAGGTGCGAACATCCGTCAAAAAACCATTATCTTGCAAAATCGCTAAAGGCTCACCTGTTTGCTGTTTAAAAACAAGCATCATGCCATTACTCGAAGGCAAACCCAAGGCAGCATTCTTATAAAAACCAGACGCAATTTTAATAACGTAAACATCATCTTCTTTAAGATAGCCATACTTAATATGCACTTCGCCCTCGTGCTCCTCAAGCACAAGCTCCGCCACAGGAGGCACCACCGCAAACCCTTGCGAATAAGCCACAAAGCCCTGTTCAATCAAAGGCAGCAAATCAAGCCCCTCTAAACTCGCCTTAATAGCACTAAGCCCAATCAGCCTCACTCGAGTACTCTTTTTAAATCAGTCAGACTAATATTTGCACCACACAAAACAATAGCTACTTTTTTACCCTTATAAGCAGCTCGAGTTTTTTTGTAAGCAGCCACCGCTACCGCAGCTGCACCTTCAATAAGTAAATGCTCAGTTGCCATTGTTTGTTTTAAAGCATCTACTATTTCTTCTTCGGTGACCAATACAGATTCATCAATGAGTTGCTGACAAAGTTCAAAAGTTATAGCGTTTTCTTCTACACCACCTGCTGTTCCATCTGAAAGCGTAGGTAAAGACGGCAAGTCAAGCAGTTCACCAGCCTTAAGTGATTCAATCATGACTGCCGAATTTAAAGGCGAGCAAGCAATTACTTTTAAGTTTGGATTCGTTGCTTTAAGAGCAGCCGCTGTACCAGAAATAAGCCCACCCCCCCCCACCGCTACAAAAACAGCATCTAAGTCAGGGCATTGCCTAGCCAGTTCAACCCCAACACTCGCCTGCCCTGCCACAATATCAATATCGTTATAAGGAGAAACATACGTCATGCTCTCTTGAAGCGCATACGACCTAGCAAAACGCTCCGCAATCACCCCATCATCGCCATGAAGTCGAACCTCAGCACCAAAGCGCTTAATGGCCTCAATTTTAGCGCTCGACGCATGTGTGGGTACAAACACCAGAACCTTAACGCCAAGCTGCTTAGCCGCATACGCAGTCGCTGCACCATGATTACCCGAAGAAGCCGTAACCACACCCTTGGCTTTATCAGCCTCAGTTAAAGAAAGCAATTTATTGGTAGCACCCCGCAGCTTAAACGAACCCGTAAACTGCAAATTCTCAAGCTTAAGAAAAACCTCTGTCGCCTCATCACTCAACACAAACGAACGCTCGAGTGGGGTTTCTTTAACAATGGGTCTAATGCGTGCTTCTGCCTCAAGGATACGCTGCGCTAAATCCATACCTTAGCTAGCCACCTTAATATTTAGCTCACTAACCAACTCAGCAATACGCGCTAAGGCAAGCTTTAACTTAGGTGTCTCAAGCCCATAGCCAATCCGCAAGAAATACTCCAAGCCAAAATGCGCACCCGGCACTACCAAAACACTCCTCTCTTTATGTAATTTATCTGTAAATTCAGTTGAAGAAATATTAAAATGATACTTAACAAACGCCATTGCGCCCGCCTGCGGAGCAGATAAGGTAAACAAGCCATCCTGCGTCGCAATCCAAGCCTTCAAAACCTCAAGATTCGTCTTAACCAAGTCACGATTACGACCCAAAACCTTCTTAAGCATAGTAGGCTCTAACGCCCTAGCAGCCAAATCATAACTAAGCGTACCAGCCGTTATGCTGGTATAATCCTTAAGGCCCCAAGCATCCTCCACAAACTGCTCAGGCGCAAGCATCCAACCAATACGCAAACCCGGCAACCCAAACGCCTTAGACAAACCTGCCGTTGCAATCACCTTGTCATAAGACCCAAAAAAACTATCAATCATAACGCCACTATGCTCTGTACCCCGATAAATCTCATCTATTAACAGCCAAGCACCCACCCGCT
>CAZWJZ010000469.1:0-3332 GCA_964634665.1 uncultured bacterium
CTTTCAGATAACGCTGTAACTGCTGACAAGATGGCATCAGCTTCAGTCACCTCAGATAAACTTGCCACTGGACCTTTTGTCATGCAGTCTTCTGGAGCTACACAGCTAGAGTTGAAAGAATTGAATGCAGGCGGTGTGCCACAACTTCGGTTTAGCAAGCTGAATAGTCCAGCTTCACAGTGGGATGTGTCCGTGGGCAACAATACCAACTGGTTTTTTATTGATGCAGCCAGCAACCCTAACCCAGCAGCCAATATGGTGCTTAAACCGGATGGTAGCTCCGTATTTAATGGAGCCATGGTAACCCGTTCTAGCGGCGCACCTCAGCTCGAGGTCAGGGAAACTGTTGCAGGGCAATTTAGCCAGCTTCGCTTGAGTGTAGAGAACAATCCTAATTTCTGGGACATTGCTGCTCGAGACGTGTTTAACATCTACCGTGAAGGAACCGGAAATGTCCTCAGTTTACAGACCAATGGCGATATGTCCCTATTAGGTGACATCTCGCAGCCCAGAGCCAAGGATGGCGCAACCAAAGCATCAGCACTTGTTAATTGCGGTGCTACGCCTAGCGTGAGCCGGTCATTCAATCAGGTTGCTGGAACCATAACTGTGTCAGGCGACACGGCTGGCGTTTGCACGGTAGATTTTGGTTTTGATGTCAGTGACCGTTTCTGGCAGACAAGTTCCTATAGGACGGTCGGCACGGTTGGCATTGATTATCAAGTAGTCACTTGTCAATTTGGGGCACCACTGGGCAACAACAAATTGTATTGCGTGATTCGCAGTATTATGACTGGAAGTGCTCAATCAGGTTCTTTTATGATCACGGTGTTCTAGTACATCGCTCGAGTCCTAGCTCACCTCTGGTCTAAAGTCACTTTTAATTTTTCGTAAAGGAGAAAAAGATGAAAAGGTTGAAGTTGTCAATCATAGGATTATTGGTACTTACAATGGCGGCCTGTTTTTCTAGCCCTACCACTCCCACACCTACACCCAAGGTGCAAAACGGCGTGTATGTGGGTCAGATAAGTGACAGCGACGCACTGATTGCCTTGCTCATTGAAGACGGCAAAGCCACGCTTTACACCTGTGGTGGCGAAGAGAGCTGGCAGTATCTTACGGGCTGGTTTGAAAGTAATATTGTCAACAACAACCTTTCAGCAAACGATACGTTAGGACTCGAGCTTTCAGGAAGTTTCGATGGGCAACGCTGGTTGGGTTCCCTTAGCTTACGAGGAAAAACCCATAGCTGGCAGGCAGTTAAAGCCTTGAGTGACCGACCTGCTGGGCTGTTTGTACTGAATACTGCAAGCCGTGAAGCAGGCTTGATTATTGATAACACCCTAGCAACGGCTGGCGTGTACTACGGTAAATCCAGTGGTCAAACTGCCACCGTGCGCGTCGAGCAGGCATTAAAGGTAGGTTCACCAGCCAGTAGCTTAGAGATTTTTACCGAAGCCTACGGCGGCAGCAAATTTGCCCTGCAACAAACAGCACGTCCCCTGGCTACCCCCAGACCCACCCCGGATCAGTTACTACGTCAGGCAGTTGCCAGAGTGTATCCAGACATGAAAGACTTTAGATTGATTAAGTTTGATGACAGGGCCATTGTATCGCAACTAAAAACCCTGGCAACAGCCAGTGCAGCAAACCCCGAGTTGGCAACAAAACCCACTGCGATTACCTTGCCTATTGTCGATGCTGACGGCAAAGTTACGAGTTACCCCTGGACGGTCTATCATCACAACGTTCGGGCTGAGAGTGCTGACTTTGGGCTATATATACTCGACCTCGAGAGAAAAACCACCACCAGGCTCGAGCAAGCCGCCTTGCGTGGACCTAGCTTTACCTTTCAGGGCGTGCCCAATCTTTCAGCAAAAGACTTTACGGACTTTGTCAAAACAGTTGTAGCTAGTGGCAAAGCAGGCGAAGCACTACTCAGTGATGAGAAGACCTACCAAGCTTCGGATGTCAGCATTATCAACAATCAGCTTTCAGCCTCGTATGCTGGCAACAACGTGCAGTACCCCAGTGTGCTCGAGGGACTAAAAACTACACTGTATATGCACTACCCGGTAGCACAAGTAGATAGCTTGTTAGGGCAAGCCACTTACACCTATCTTCTTTACAACCAGCTTCACTATCTGCCTGAGCGCGTGCACGGCTACCCAGAGAATCAGGCTTCGATTTTAACTCCTCAAGAGACAATTAAACCCTTAGGGCATTTTGAGGATGAAGAATTCAAAGCGGAATTGCTGCTGGTACCGATTATGGACGCAACGATTTTTACCGCTTCGACAAATACCTGGCTGATACCTGAAGCCCACGCTTACGCAGAGTCAGCCGTGAATAAACAAAATAGTGTCTGGCAGTGGACGGCAATTAGTATGGACCAGAGCGGTGAGATTAGTAACAGTAGTTTGAGCGTTAAGACCACAATTCACCAATTTGTGGGTCTTTCCGGAAATTCCTTGAGTCAACTCGACCCAGATAATAGTGACCATTATCCAGCGGATAGCTGCCGCGATGAAGACGACGACGGTAAGTCATTTATCCAAAATGTTGCCAATGTGTTCGCAGGGCTTTATGATGACGACAATATGTACAAACTGCTCTGGACCAATGCTTACGGAGGTGGTTGTGCCTGGGCTGGTACCCTTAATAGCAATCCCAAATTTGCTACAGGTTGGGTGGGTATGAAAGACAGCACAATGGACTTTATCAAGGAAACCCAGGTTCACGAGAGCGGGCATATCGTAGGTGGTACGCACGCTTTTGATGAATTTGGCAGCAGTGGTGAAACTACCCATCTGCACCGTTGCAAACTGCTGGGTATTGCCGAAATAGGTCACGAAGGTCCGTCACTGCTCAGTTATAACCGTACTAACCCGCACACCCTCTGTTTTGCCTATCCAACAGAGAGCGGCACACCTGAAAAAAACCTGACCAAAGTCGCTAAGTTTTTGCATAATAATCTGGTAACAATTGACTAGGCAAGCCCTAGCGAGGTGAAATAATGAAAAATCTAATCGTTGTCATCTGCTTTTTACTGACTCCCGTTTTTGCCAGTGACTTTGTAGGTGTGTTTGTCGGGCAAGACCTCGAGTTAGTGTTAGAGCCAGGCCAAACACTAACAGGTACACTTACCTTTCAAGGACAACCTTATCCTGTAACCGCTACCGTCAATGGCGCTGTGTTATCGGGCAGCTTTCAGGTGGGTACAGCCAGCAGCTATGCCTTTACCGCCACTTTCCAAGGGGATAGCCTCATCCTCGTGAGTGACGGCAACACTTATACATTGCACGAAGAAATAAGCAATCCCTTGACGCAAG
>CAZWJZ010000470.1:0-3282 GCA_964634665.1 uncultured bacterium
TCGATTTCTCTTCTAACCATTCCTTAGTCTACCTGTTCGAGATATACCACTACCCACGAGTTAAAGATTGGGCGCTTTTATCATTTAAGGTTAGCTCTCCGTCACTTGCATGATAAGGCAAAGCTTGAGGCATTGTTTCTGGCACATCATACTCACCTTCTTGATTTTTGGCGATAAGCGTCTGAACGACACCATGATTTGAGATATAGCATACTTTAAACCCCCAAGTATCGGATTGGCTAAGCATTGCACTACTTAAACCCTGAGCGTAAATTTGACCTCCTTTATCTATGATTCTTTGAATATGCTCTGCAAGATTCATACTCGAGCTAGCCTCTAAAGGAATCAAATATTCTTGACTTGTGCTTTTATAAAGCTTAACCTTGTGACCATTTCTCACTTCAGTTTTGGTAACCTTAACAAGATCAAGCTTGAGCATTTTTTTGACATGATAGCTGAGACTTGTTAGTTTTAGGTTCAGTATTTTAGCTGCTTCACTTAGACTACGTTCCTGAAGCATAAAAGGCGCAAGAAGTTTACGAGTATCAATATCTGTTAAAAAGTCAGCAGCAGCTTGATTATCAATAAGAAACGTTTTGTCCATACCATTTAGCTTAAAAGAGCGTTCACTCCAAAAACAAGCTAAACCTTTGAAGTAGTTGCCAAGCTAAAGGCTACGCTGTCTTAATGCTTCATAAAGTAAAAGAGCGCCAGATGTAGCTACATTTAAACTGTCAGCAGCACCATGCATAGGAATGATCACTTTTTGAGGAGCTGCTTGAAACCAAGCATCCCCTAAACCCTCATGCTCAGTACCCAAGATAATGGCGCAAGACCCTGTGTAACTAAGCTGCCAGAAGGATTGTGTAGCATTAGGAGATGTCGCTATAAGTTGCACCTTATGTTCTGCTAAAAATGCAATGAGCGCCTCAGCATCAGCAGCAAGAACCGTTTGACTAAAGACACTGCCCACACTCGAGCGAATCACGTTTGGGTTATAAAGATCAGTTCCGCTGCCCGTTATAAAGACAGCATCTACCTTTACCGCGTCAGCTGTTCTTAGAAGTGCACCTATATTACCGGGTTTTTCTAAACCATCTATAACCAAAATAAGCGCGTTTTCTGAAAGCTTAAGGTCATTTAGGTTTTTTTCTTGCATTTGAGCGACAGCCAAAACACCATCAGGGTTCTGCCTTAAGCTAAGCTTCTCAAAGGCAAGTTTAGAAAGCTCGAGCTTTTCTATCTGTTTGTTTAAGCCTGAGAGCATAAGCTTACTTTCTGCTTTTAGTAATTTGGAGCAGATTAAAATTTGCTCGATGCTTATGTGGGCGTCTAGTGCTCGAGAGAGTTCTTTAGAGCCTTCTATAAGGTAACGTTTTGTTTCGTCACGGTGGCGTCTATTCTTGAGTTTATCTAAGGATTTAATGAGTGGATTTTTTGGGCTATCTATCTGGCGAGTGATTTTCATTGTATTTATAATATCCGTTTAATAGCAAGTTCGAAAATACAGTTCATAAACTTGCTTGAAGTTTACTCCGTTCCAATCGGACTTGCTATTTGTTTCAACGAATTCAGATAGCAATTATGTTTAAGCTACTCCATAAAAGGTTTGCAAAATACTGAGTGAGTCTATCTGTACGCTTCGCTCTGTACTTCGTGATACTCGCTTAAAAGCCTTTAGTCACAAGAGCGAAGCGGTTATGAACGTAGCGGCACGGCAATCAAAGAATAGGGTAACTTCTCTAGAAGCGAGTCCTATCATGCCTCTGGCTCAAGATTGTTTTGCTCGGGTGAATTTGCTTATAAGCAAATTCACCATGGAGATACTTAGTGGTCCAAGACGGCGTTTAATTCTTTAAGAAATTAAATGCAAAGGGTATAAGTATAGCTGGGGGGGTGGTGTAGTGAAGTATGAAAAAACGTCAGGCTGGAGTGGGTTTTTTATAGGTTTTTTGTTTTATCTGAATCCCTAAAGCCAGAAAATTGAGGAGCCTTCAGTTGGTCAAAAGCTAACCCTATTAGTAGCATTACAGCTTTAATAAAATCCTCTTTAGTTGTTGGTTTAGCAGTTGCTTTTGTGCTTACTTCTCTGGCTCAGTTACATACTTCTTAATCTAGCTATTCTTTCTTCTAGAGGTGGATGCGTTGCAAACAAGCTCCTAGACTTGAAGCGCTTACTAGGGTTACTAAAAAATAGATGCTGAATGCCTTCAGATACTTTAAGCGGCTCACCAGTGTAATCACGTATTTTTTCTAAAGCGTTAGCTAAACCCTCAGGATTTCTTGTTATGTAAGCAGCACTTGCATCTGCCAAATACTCACGTTTTCTACTTACCGCAAAGCGTAAAAGAGTTGCTAACAGTGGTGCGATAATAAGCAAAACAAATAAGACTAGCAGAGCGATCATTTGCGCATTTGCGTTCTTATCTCCCTCATAGCGTCGTTTACTGCCATAAAAACGAGAGCGCCACACAACATCACGTAAAATAACAAGTGCACCAACGGTAGCTGCAATCATGCTCATAAGCAAAACATCATAATTCTTAATATGTGCTAACTCATGCGCAATTACCCCTTCTAGTTCTTGCCTGTCAAGAATGGCTATGAGTCCTGATGTAACAGCTACACTGCTATTCTCTGGGTTTCTGCCTGTAGCAAAAGCATTGGGGGCAGGAGAATCAATAACGTAAAGCTTAGGCATAGGAATACCAGCACCAATAGCAACAGCTTCGCTTATGTTGACTAAGTAGCGGTTTTCTTCTAGCGTTGCTGGTCTAGCGCCTGACACATTAAGTGCTATTTGGTCACCAAACCAGTAAGCAACAACATTTTGTGTCGCTGCGATGGCCACGGCAATAGCTATAAACAAAAGATAACGCTGAGGATCAAGAGCTAGCGCCGCAGCGTACGCTATGGCAGCAAGAAGCAGAAAAACAGAAATGCCTAGTAAAATACTGTTTCTTTGATTACGAGCTTTCCAAGCTAATAAATTAATGCGTTTATTAGCGAAGGGAAGCATTTTGGGTAAAGGCTGAGGTGTCATAAAAGAGTCAAATTAAACCTTAGTTATGAATTTATGAAGAAGGGTTAAGCCAGCTAGTTACTGTTTGCCTAAGAGATGTTTTTAAGTACTTAGCATAACTAGGCTGCACAAAAGTATAGCTTTAAGAAATACCTAGCTGACATAAATGTCAAGGCTCAGGACTTATCAAAGCAATCTCTTTACACTAGCTTTCACAAGCGCCTCCAAAAGAAATTGCTTTGGCGCATACTCGAGCTTAA
>CAZWJZ010000471.1:0-3268 GCA_964634665.1 uncultured bacterium
TCAGGGTTACTACAGCCTGCGCTGGTAACCGTGCCACCAAACCAAGGCTCGTTATAAAACCTAAACACCTCGTTGGTATGAACAGGGCCCCCAAATAGTGTTTCACTGGTAAACCAAACATCACTACTATTAGGCGCTTCGTGCTTATTGGTAAAGAGGGCGTACTTTGAAAATTTTTCGCCCCCTGTATTAAACTGATATTCACCTTGAATCACAATATTGCGTTTGTACTGACCTACCGTTGCTTCAGATACCAAAACAAACGGAACAGCGTATTTCTTACCCTCAATAAATCGACCTGCACCAAGTTTGGTTTTACTAGGTAAAGGCTCTCCGCAAGCCGTATCTGTAAAGTACAGCCTTATAGCTACGCTACCTGTGGAGTTTTTATAGTTTAAGTCTTCATCACAAATAAGTGCATCTATGTCGGTTTGCAATTGAGAAACAACTTTGGTCTTTAAATCACTAATAACCGACTGCGGGCTAGGGCCTTGACCAGCTATGCCACTCCCAAAAGGATAATAAGCTGTATAGTTAGACTCATTTTCAACAATAGTAACAAGCATGTCTTTCACTTGATTTTTTAAGATAACGTTACTGATCGTTGCGCCGCCACGAGCTAACGCCAGAGACTGCACAACTGCAACATTATTACCACTACTTCTTATTTCATTCATGCTATTAGCAAACAAGTAAGCAATAACGCCTGCCGCTACAACCATAAGCGAAAGGGCCGCTATCATGGCTACCCCTTTGGTCTTATTTAGCTGCATACCTTCACTCCTTTAATACGTCTATTAAAACTACTCGAGTCACTCTGGGGTAAATCTATTTGCCCTGAAGCTGTTTTTTCTTTGGTTTGACCACCCACCGTTAGATATTCGGCAGTACTTCTAATATCCAAACGAATGGTTTCAGTAGCAGCTGCATTGAGAATGGGGTTTATAACAAAACTACTTAAGTCAAAGGCAAGCGGAAATTCTGTATTTGTACCATCTACTCGGTAAAGCACTTTGTCACTAGCGTCATATCTAAACCCTACCGCTTGCATAGGAAATAACAACAGGTCACCGCCCGTTAACATGTCAGCGCAGTTTTTGTAATTAAGCTTAAATACATTGCTACCCGAAGAGCTAAGGTTTGTAGAGGTCGAGTAAGCAATCACAACTGCGTTACCTTTTGAATCTACCAGCAGAAATTCTGGTTGCGCTGCTATACCTAGTTCGCTTGTGTCAGAAGCATCAGCAATAAAATCGAGCGTTGTATTTGAGGCATTTGTAACTTGATAGCCAGTACCACCATCTAAAAGCATAAAAGAAATACCTTGGCTGTTACTCACTACGGGAAAGTCAGATATGCCCCCTAAAGCCGAGGATCTTAACTCTTGACTAATCGCAGCATTAACTTGACGTAATTTTGATTGCGCAGTTACTACTGCTTGTTGATTACGGTGAAACTTTAAGCTAAGCACAATGCCTTGTGACGCCATTGCTAAGACAATGCCTAAAATGGCAGTTGCAACCAGCATTTCAACCATACTATAGCCAGATGTTTTCTTCATAACCGCACCTTAATTAATGCCCGGAAGGTAAGACCCTATGCCCGTAGCTATAGGACCAGGACCAAGCGTAGTTGCCTGAATACAATTCTCTTTACCTTGCTGCATAAAACAAACCTCTGTTTTGTACTGCACAGCTTCAGCACCCAAATAATTAACAACACCCTCATTTGTCACGGTCAATTTATATAAATCAGGATTAGCAATATCATTTTCGGTAGCTAAGCCAAACGAAGCTTTCGTTAACTGACCATAAGTCCAGCTTAGCGGGGTCGCTTCATAAGCAAGTACAGCACTGTTACCCCCCACCAGCTGCCGCACAAAAAAGTTAAGCAACAGTGACGCTTGCGCACTCTGCCCAGTCACTGCGGTTCGTTTACTATTATCTATTAAAGCAGGTGTTAAAACCGCAAACATAACCGCAATAACCGCAACCGCCATAATCACTTCAATAATACTTAAACCCTTAACTCGCCTCATGGTATTAACTCCGCTTTCATCTCAGCAATCAGTGAAATCTTAAGTTCATAAGTCTCTTTAGGACCACTAAGCAAAATTTTGTCCGTAGGTAAACTAGCAACATCTATCAAACCTGACTCACGAAACATTAAATCAGGCCAATTCACACTAAAGCCACTCGGCAAATCAAACTGCTCGAGTGTTTTTGTAGCATCTTTAAGTTCAATACTCGAGCCATTTTGTTTAAGCTCGAGTTGTTTTCCTTTTGCGTTTGCACTTAGGGATGCTCTTATGAGGCTTTGTTTGAGTATGGATATAGCTGCGAGTTGGTCTTGTGACTGCATAACGCGGCGTCCTGATACAAAGGTCAACGACGCGAAGACACTGAGTATCGCTATAACAACAAGGATTTCTATGAGTGAAAATCCTTGAGTGAGTATTTTCTTTTGCTTAGATTTACACAAAGCCCACTCCACTCCGTTAATTCAATTTTCAACCACGAATTACTGACTTAACTTAGTTATTTATAGCAGGCTTTGTATTACAGTTTTCTTACAAAAAAGCCCGCGATTGCTCGCGGGGTAAATAAGTCTTGCTTAAGCTTTATTTAGCTATATAGAACAGGTACACCCATCTGCTGATGAATCTGATTACTCATTTCTGGGCTTATGCCTATGGCTTTAGCTAACTGGTCTAAGTACTGCGCTTCAGCTTGACTATCTAAATCAATTGCCATAAGTGACATGCTGTAAGCTTGCTGCTCTAAGCCTCTAGGAATGGTTCGTGCAAACGCCTGCACATCGAGTGGCTTAGCTAGTTCTGTACGAATATAATCAACTTCTTCTTGAGTAACATTACCTAACTTACCCAAAATAGCTTGCTCTTCTTTGGCATCAAAACGACCATCTGATTTAGCAGCATTAATCATAGCTTTTAGTAAAACTTCTGCTTGACTACTTGCTTCTGACTGCGAAACACCTTGTGGTATGTGATTACACTGCGTTGCTTGTGTAGCCTGCCCTGCTTGAGCATCTCCATATTGACCCATGGCTGCACCTAATAAGCCTCCTAAACCAGAAGACCCCCCAAGTAAACCAGCTAAGCCCGCTAAGCCAGCAGCTGCTTGTGGTTGCTGAGCTTGCTGCGGCTGTGAAGCACCTAGTACTGCACCTAAAACACCACCCAAACCAGAAGACTGCTGAGCTTGCTGCGGCTGTGAAGCACCTAGTACTGCACCTAAAACACCACCCA
>CAZWJZ010000472.1:0-3255 GCA_964634665.1 uncultured bacterium
TGGGAAAGCCTCAAAGAGTTCTTCTCGAGTTATTTCTTGCTGTAAGTATTTGTAATATTCATCGGGGATTTTTTCTTTATCAAATTGTCGAAAGAAGCTTCTTAGCTCGAGTGTTTTGTGTGCGAAAGGGTCTTTTTCAATTGAGAGTCCGATTTTAAAGTGCTCTTTTGAAGAAGAGGTGAATTGTGAAAATCCTTCGCCTAATCCACCTGGGCCAGCAAATAAATCGATAATTGGAATGTAATTACTTGAGGTTGACCCCATAACGTTAAGTGTAATTATATCTTAGTTAGAGAAATGTCATAGATTGTGATGCTGAATAATCTAAAAGACAAATATCTCGAGCTTTTCTTGTTTTGGGGAGCTCGAGCCTTAAGTTCATTCTTTCCAGTCATTTAAGCCAATAGACTCGAGTGGGTCTTGGTATTTGATTAGGCTACCTTTTAATTCTTCTAGGATTATTTCATCTTTTGAGAAGGGCTCGAGTTTTGCTATGGGTTTTCCCCACTTAGTAATAGTGATTGCTTTTTGAGTTGTTATGACAGCATCAATCACGCCTTCAAAATTCTTTTTTAGTTCGGTGATGCTTATATTCATAGGCTTAGAAGGATAGCTCGAGCTTTTGTTAAGAGTAGCTCGAGCTTTTCTTGTTTTAACTAAATTGGTTTTTAGTTTGTGCAGTCACTCGCTAGGCTTAATTGAATGTTTACTCCTTTTTCTTGAAGTTGTGCAATTGCAGGGTCATCTTCTGCAATACAGTTGTTTTGTAAGAACAAGCTCGAGCCTTCTTGTAGGCCTGCGATGTCTAGTAAACCTGAGACATCTTGTAGTGCGTTACTTTGGATGGATAACCATGTGAGTTGAGATAGGTTTTTTAGGGCTTCGAAGTTTGTGAAATTCGTGTCTGATAACGTTAAATTTGTTAAGGATTCTAGATTCTGAATGTAGCTAAAGTCTTCAATGGGGTTTCTTGCTATGTGAAGGTGTCTTAGATTGGGTAAGGCTTGTAGGGGGCTTATGTCTGAAATTTGATTGTCATGGAGTACGAGTAGTGTGGCGTTGTCTGGGTTTGGAAATAAGGATGTCACAAAATTCATGTCATTTAAGTTTAGATCGCTTAGTGTTAGTGCCGTTAAGTTAGGTAGGAGTCTCAATGTTTCTAAGGCTGTTTGGGTTAGTGGGTTTCCTGCCACACTAACATCACGTAGGCTTTTCATGGAGCTAAGCATGTTTAGGGATGCTAGATTATTATTTTGCAGGTGAAGTATTTTTAAATTAGACATGGAAATGAGTTGTATTAGGGAGCTACTACTTTGGATCTTGTTGTTTCCTAAGCGTAGGTCTTCAAGTTGTGTTAGGCCCGCTAGTGCGCCGAGGTCTACATCATCAAGATTGTTGCTGTTTAACCAAAGTCGGTTTAGTTGCGTTAGGTTTGCTATTGCCTGAATATCGCTAATCTGGTTAGTGTTGAGTCTCAAGTCGCTCAGGTTTACGGCATGCTCGAGTCCTTCTAAAGATCTTATGTCTGCTCGTTGGGCGTTGAGTTCTGTGAGGCTTTGTATGTCTTGGCAGGTGATGGTGTTTAGGTTGAGTTTTTCTAAAATAACGGTTTCTAGGTTTGCATCACTGAGGGTGATAAGGGTTTCAGGGTTTGAGCAGGGTTCTTGGGCTTGTGCGAATAAGAGTAAAAAACTTAGTACGATTAGGGTTTGCCAGATTTTCATAAGATCATCCTTTACTGCTTACATTTAACTGAGGATGGCATATCTTTTGGCTTTTTGACATGTAGTCATTCACACTGTCTTTAAAATTTTCTGTTTGGTTTTTGAGGTCTTTTTTTGACTGCTTAAAAAACTCGAGCTTTTCGAAAAGGAGCTAGCTAGTATTGGGGGTTCCGTTAGTCAGGATCATTTTGGGAGCAGCTAGATGCATAAATCTACTTAGTTTTTTGTGCTGGGTTTTTGTAAGTGAAACTTGTGTTTTTGAGTTGGTTTTCTAGGATTTGTTGAGGGGCTTGGGTTGCTGCATGTTTGCTTTTGCTTGGTTGCGGTAAAGGTTGTATTTCTGCCTCTGCTAATGCCCTGAATCAGGTGGCTGTAAGAAGTGCAGCTACTAGGGTGACATTTTTACCTGACTGGCTTTCATGACTGCCCTGAAGGTGCGATTCATGCTTAGGGCATCTTCAGCTATGAACTTTATGGTTCGTTCGCCTGTGCGTTCTATGCCTGGTATGAACAAGCATTGATCTGCTCTTGTCTGATGGTCGAAATCAAGTTCAATGTTGCATTGTGGACTTAAACGCAGTGGTTGTGCTTCAGCTAAATTCTCTAGGGCCTCTTGAGCTACTTTTTTTATTAATGCCTGTGCTTTACTAGGGTGAAGGTGAATGGCGCTAAAGGTTGAGTAGCCTTCTTTAACGATGGCGCCTTTTACTTGTTTACCAATAAATGTTTGAACTTGATTTACTGCTTTGTCATCTCCTGTAACCAGCACTATGGGTACGTCATAGTGGCCTGCTAGAACAGCGTTTAAACCAAACTCTCCTGTTGATATGCCGTTAAGGCGCACATCATTTAGATAGCCTGTCCAAGTGTGTGCTAGGGGCGCGGCGGGTGTGCCTGCTTTAGCATGGTAGCCAACGTAAAAGGCTGCGTTTACTTGCTCTTGGAGTCCTTGCATCATGCCGAGTTCTTTGTCACTGCCACTTATGAAGCGTAGTTCAGGATGCAACTCTTCGGGTATTAAGTTACGCATGCCGTCATGTGAATCATTGACAATGACTTCGGTTGCTCCTGCGGCAAATGCACCTTCTGCGGCTGCGTTTACTTCTTTGGTCATTCGTAAGCGAGCTCTTTCGTATTCGACGGTTGAGGAGGGGTCTAGTCCTAGTTCTGGTGGCATGACCTGAACCCAACTGCTTACGCCACAAACACCTTCCATATCAGCTGATATTAATACCTTCATAAGTACCTCCTGTTTTTCTTTTTTATTTTATAGTAATTCCACATCAAATCTGAAAGCCTTACTTAAGCTCTTTTGTTTCAATGAGCCAAAGCGCTTTGATGCCATTTGATTCCAAGGCGTTTCGATATCATCCAATTTAAGGTCACACGATTTAGCTTCGAGGATAAATCGTGGAAATGCTATTAGGTGATTTACAGCGACCTAGTAGTGTGAAGCTAAGCTTTTCTGAATAGCTTGCTGGAGCTTAGCTTCACTGATTACTTAAGGTAGTGTATTTCATGCTGCTCGGTA
>CAZWJZ010000473.1:0-229 GCA_964634665.1 uncultured bacterium
CGCAAGCTGGACCGGCGCCTCCTGGACCGGCGCAAGCTGGACCGGCGCAAGCTGGAAAGGCGCCGTGTGGGGTTGAGCGGCAGGCACCACTGATCTGCGTTGCAGTTGATTGGCGGTCGCCGGTGCCGACACTGGTGTGGACGAGAGAACGCATCGAACCATGCCCACCCGCCTACTGACCACTCTTGACGGTCGTTGGAACCGAGCGAGACCGCAGCACCGAGTCGCA
>CAZWJZ010000473.1:239-3249 GCA_964634665.1 uncultured bacterium
CATTCGCCGGCGCCTCGCCCAGGTCGCAGCGATCCGGCGGGTCGATGTCGAGATTCGGTGACCGGCCTTGGCTCTTCGCCGGTCTTGTCATCGCGTTTGCCGCATCCGAGCGGCTGATCTTCCATGTCGAAGCCAGGAACGAGGCCGTCAGCTACACCCCCTCCGAGGCCGCGCTCGCAGTAGGACTGCTGTTTCTCGACCCGGTCGCCTTGGTGGTGGCGCGCCTCGCCGGTAGCAGCGTGGGCATGATCCTCTGGCGGCGGCCTACACCGTTCAAGCTCACAGTCAACCTGGCCAGCTTTGCACTCGAAACGGCCATTGCTGCCACACTCTTCGGACTTCTGGGCCGCGGTGGCGACACGTTCGTGACCATCTGGCTTGCGGTCATGACCAGTGTCGTGGTTGCTCTTGTCGCGGGCGGAGCGGTCGTCGCTGTCGTGATCGCGCAGTTCGAGGGCGGGCTCGTTCGCCGGGTCACCGCAGAAGTCCGTAACGCGCACATCTTCTACGTCCCGTCAGCCGCAGTCGCCGCATGTATTGCGGTGCCGGCCACGATCGATCTGCAACTCGGTCTCGTCGCCCTGATTCCGGCACCGATCTTCTGGCTCCTGTTGCGGTCGCACGGCACCCTCATTCACCGTTTCGCCGACCTTGCGAGCATCCACGATTTCAGCCGCCAGATTGCAGGCTCGTCCGACCTCGCTGAACTCGCTCGCACCGCAGCCGAACAAATTGCGAACCACACCCGCGCCGAGCGCGTGTCGCTGCGACTCTTCAAAGGCGACGGCTCCCCCGTCGACGCCACGACGGGCACACCCGTCGGCACGAACCTCTTCCCGAGCCACCCGTCGGACCAACGCTGGCGCGATGTACTCGGGTCGTGCGACGTCGCCCGAAACGGGCCGACGATCGCGCCGCAGATGAACGAACGCTGCGGCCCCGGACTGGACGGCGCATTGATCGCAACGATCGGCGACGACGCCGGGTTCGTCGGATTCCTTGTTGTCGCCGACCGACGAGGCGCATCCACACGCTTCGACGACGACGACCTCGGTCGCGTGCGCTCCATGATTCAGCAGCTCGCCGTCACCGTGCGCAAGACCCAGCTCCACTCACAGATCCAGTTCGAAGCAACCCACGACCGGCTCAGCTCGCTTCCGAACCGCAGCTACTTCGAATCATGGATGGCGCAGGCCGGGCCCGGCCACCACTCCGGAGCGACACTTCTGATCGACCTCAACCGGTTCAAACAGATCAACGACTCCTTCGGTCACCATGCCGGCGATCTCGTCCTCGTCGAGTCCGGCGCACGCATCCGCAACGAGTGCGGACCCGACGACCTTGCCGCTCGTTTCGGGGGCGACGAGTTCGCCGTGTACGCAGCGGGCGCCGACATAGAACGAGCAACGTCGCTCGCCGAACGGATCGCCGTCGCGCTGGAAGAACCGTTCGATCTCGGATCGGCGAGCGTGACCATCGGCGCAAGCGTCGGTGTTGCGCTCACCCCAGACCATGCGACCGACGTTTCCGGACTTCTCCGCAAAGCCGACATCGCCATGTACGACGCCAAGACGAGGCGAACCCGGTTCAGCATGTACCGCGACGAACTCGACCAACACGACACCGGCCGGCTCGTACTCCTCACCGACCTTCGCCTCGCCATTCGTGACAACACCCTCGATGTGCACTACCAACCCCAGATCAGCCTGGCAACCGGCCGGGTTCACGGGGTCGAAGCGCTCGCACGCTGGGACCATCCCACACGCGGACGCGTCGGGCCCGACGTCTTCATCGAACTCGCGGAACAAGCCGGTGTCATCGAAGCACTGACCCGCCAGATCATGCTCAAGGCACTCCACCAGGTCGCCGAATGGAACTCCGAAGGCTGGGATCTCGCCGTGTCGGTCAACGTCTCGGCCCAGAGCCTGCTCGACGAACGGCTCGGCTCGATGGTCGAACAGCAACTCAGCGCCAGCGGCCTCGACCCGACCCACCTCGTCCTCGAGATCACCGAGTCCACCATGATGACCGACCCGGTTCAGACGCGACGCGTGATCGGAACCCTTGGCCGCCTCGGGATCGAACTGTCCGTCGACGACTTCGGGACCGGCTTCTCGTCGCTGGTCAACCTGCGAAACCTTGCCGTCAACGAACTCAAGATCGACCGGAGTTTCGTTGCGGAGATGCTGGAGAAGCACGACGACGATGTCATCGTCCGATCGACCATCGACCTCGGCCACAACCTCGGACTCCGAGTCGTCGCCGAAGGTGTCGAATCGACGACCGTACTTGACCGCCTCCGAGATCTCGGTTGCGACCTCGCCCAGGGCTACGCCATCAGCCGACCACTCCCCGCCACCCAGTTCCGAACCTGGCTCAGCGAACGCGCGCCAGCACCTCACTCACGAACCACTGAACCCAGACCGATCGAGACGCGATTGGACGCCGACCCTCGCAAGGTTCGATCTGGAGCTGCGCCAGCGACCAACAACGGATCGAGCGGACGATCTCGTTGAGCGCCGTCGGCGTTCGGGTCGACTGGAACGGTCTCGCGGTCCCGAGATCTGTCGACCGACTCGACGAACCCGGAGCGCTCCACCAGGCCGACGCGGAATTCGCTCGCGGCCATCCGTGACATCGTCGCCGCGTCATCGACTGGTCGAACGCACTCCGGGCATCACCCACCGGCGACGTCGCCAGTTCGGGCCTGTCCACCGGCTACCGCGGTCTCTTCGCCGGCCAAGACGCTTCACGTGAACACGCGCGCCGTGTCCGAGACGGCGAAAAGGTATACGAATCGCCGTCCGGAGCCGCTCGACGACCTGCACCTGTGGACGACACGAGTCGGCACACTGCTGCTCGACCGAGAATCCGAAACGGCCCTCGACGATCGGCCATCCAGGCCCTCAAACAGCGCGATAGTAGACTTGCCTTGTTTCGAAAAAAGGCAAGAGGCCCACCGGAGTGGGCCTCTGACCAGGGAATCCATGGAGCGGACGACGAGATTCGA
>CAZWJZ010000474.1:0-3218 GCA_964634665.1 uncultured bacterium
CTATACTCGTTTTCTTCCATTCCTTACTTTATTACCTTTTTTGCTCATTAGGGGGGTGCGGAAGCGCGGGTATAAGTATCACAAAAGTGAATTTGCCTATAACAATATTCAGTCGAGCAAAACAGCCTTGAGTCAGAGCTAGGATAGGACTTGCATTTAGAGAAATTACCCTAGGACTCGCTTCTAGTGAAGTTATGGTTTGTTAGAAGCACCGCGGTAAGTTATTTCGAGGTTCAGGCTGACATCAAAAGTTGGAGAATTCTACTAGCAATTCCTCAGTGCTTAGTCTTCGACAGTACCCCTTTATATGCTCAATAGACATGTCATGTCGTTCCTGAGAATGCGTTGCGCAAGCATCCGTAACCAGAGTGACAAGATAACCAAGATCACAGGCATCACGAACAGCAGAATTGACACACTGATCTGTCAGAAAACCACAAATGATGAGCTGCTTAACACCAAGATTCCCTAAAACATAATGCATATTAGTAGAAATAAAAACACTCGAGCTTGTTTTGGGTATGATAATTTCGTCTTCTAGGGGTTGTATTGCGCTATAAACTTTTGCATCCCATGAGTTTTTAGCTACGTTAAAGCCAGTTATCTTATAATCTAAACTCCGGTCTCGTCCGTCTTTGGTTAGGCTTTCTATCGTGGTGTAGAGAACTTCTATCTTAGCTTTCCGACATGAGTCTTGCAACTTTTGCATGTTAGGTATAACGCTTTCTAGTTGCTCAAAGAAATACCGGTATTTTTGTTGTGCTTCATTTGGATTTAGGTTCTCATCTGTATAGCTGCCACCTTCAGGACTGCAACAGTAATTTTGTACATCAATAAAAAGTAACGCAGTTTGATTGGCTATAAGAGGTATATTCCGGCTGAGCATAAAATTCTCCAAGTTTTAATTTATATTTCTCCGTAGAGCTCTAAAGCATTTTGATTCATGATTCGTTCCGCGGCCCATAAGCCCTCTGCTGCTGTTAAATCTCCTGAACTCACAGTTTCAGTTAGTACTTTAGATATGACTTCTCTAGCCCAGAGCGCAGCTAAATAAAACATTTCTGGAATTCGCTGAGCATCTGTTGAGAACAAGATTTTACTAATGGGGGAGAGATGCATGGCTTCATGCACAGCTGTTTGCATGGCATGGCGACTGGTATATGGAATGGTTAAACCTAAATCAAGATATGCACCTGAATAAACACTGGACAAATACCCAGCTTCTTTAACATAAGGGTAGCAATGAAGCATAACAAGCTTTAGTCCTTTGAGTTCTGGTGCATCTAATAGGTTTCTTAAATGCAGAGGATTAGCCAAACGCATATCAAGATCAGGGTCACCGTAACCCGTGTGAAACTGAATGGGTGTTTGGGTTTCTGCTGCTACTTGAAGGGCAACCCATAAGGCTTCATCTAGAAAGACTTTGTCGTTAATACGAATAACTTTGTTGGTTTTTTGTTCAAGACGTAGTTTTTGAAACGAACGCTCTAGGTTTTCTTTAGAGTGTTTTTGTACATCAAGTCCCGTGCGGTAAGCGATAATACTTTTAAACCCAAGTAAGCTAGGTGCTTGATCATAAAGATAGTTTTTAAATGCCTCAAGCAAAGAAGCTGCATCATCGAACCTGTCAATAAACTTAGCTAGTTCTGTTTCTAATCTCATTACTCGAGCTACTTTTAAAGGAAATACTGCTTTTGTTTCTGCTACACTCATGAGCTTATCCGGCCAAATACCATCATCAATTAGCCAGTGACTAATGTTTGCTTTTTTAAATAAGCCTTTGGAAAGAGTTATAAAATCTTGCTGCTGACGTGCTTCATAGACAGCTTCTTTAGTAGATTCACAATCGTATAGATCTGCCAAAGCATGAATACTACGCCTAAAATAAATACTATCTTTCACAAAATGCTCTAAGATAAGTGGGTCATAAGCTTCTGTGAAGCAAGCTTCTAAAGGCTCATTCAGCCATAGTTCCTCTTTAAACAAAGCATGCGCATGATGATCATAAATCGGAATGGCATCTAAGTTCATTTAGTACCTTTCTGCCAATAGATTAACTTCATCCTCTAAAGATAGGTTTTTTGTTGCTTCATGCTCCATAGTTTTAACTGCGATATAGGCTTTAGCTCGAGCTGCTCCTAAAGCGCGCATGAGAACTGGGTTGTGCTTGAGTTGCTCAACTGCTTCCCCTAAGCTTTTTGGTAGCGGAAATATTTTTTTAGCGGCTCGCTCTGCTTCTACTACCAAAGCAGGATCCATACTTACTTCTTCAGCTAATACTCGGTTTTCTTTAATGCCATCAAGCCCTGCTGCCAAAATACTACCCAAAGCAAGGTAAGGATTTGCACTTGCATCAGCTGTTTTGAGTTCAAATCGATTTGCAGTTTTATCACCCTTAGTCACCCTAACGGCAGCTTCACGGTTACCATAACCCCAAGTTGTAAACGCACCCGCCCAAAACTGCGGTTTAATTCGCCTAAAAGAATTGTTACTCGGAATCGTTAAAGCGCTTAACGCTGGCAAATGATGCAACACTCCAGCAATAAAAGCTCGAGTTTCTTCACCTAAGCCTGTTGGGTGACTAAGGTCAGCTGTTAGTGCTTTTTCACCTCGCCATAAGCTTAAATTGATATGGCAACCACTACCCGCAGCATTTTCTATGATTTTGGGAAGAAAAGACGCTACCAAACCATGTTTAGCTGCAACACCACGCGTGCTTTCTCTAAACACAATTTGCTGATCAGCAGCGCTAAGTGCGTCAGTATATCGAATACTTAATTCTTGTTGACCAGGACCAGACTCAGGATAATAATAATCAATACTAATTCCTTGTGCTTCTAAAGTGTTTACTAGGTCTAGTATAAAGTCACCATGTTGATTCATAGCGCTTGTCATTGCGTAAATAGTCTGATCAGCACTTTTATAGCCAGCATCAGTTTTTCTTAGTAAAAAAAACTCATTTTCAAATGCAGCTTTCACTTGAATGCCTTCTGCTTCTAACAAGTTTAGTTGATCTCGTAAGAACTGCCTCGGGCAGTGCTCCCAAGCATCCTGCCCTAAGCGCATATCGCCAATAACCTGAGCATGACCTTTGGCAAAAGGCAGTACGTTTAAGGTTGACCAGTCTGGTACAAGTTGCGCTTCACCTACAGGTCCAAGCCCACTATCAGGCGCAACACCATCAAACATAACAGGTAAGGCTTGCTGCGCAGCAGAAA
>CAZWJZ010000475.1:0-3206 GCA_964634665.1 uncultured bacterium
ATGAACTCACCCATGAAAAACTTACTTACGCAAAACAACTAGGCGTAACAGGTATTCAAATGAACACGCCTTTACTTCCTGCTGAGAAAGGTTACTGGCAGTATGAAGATTTGCGGCGCTTAAAAGAACGATGCGATAGTTATGAGCTAGTTTTGGAAGCGCTTGAGAATGTCCCTATTCACTTTTACGATAAAGCTATGTTGGGTCTTCCAGGCCGCGATGAGCAAATAGAAAATTACCAAACAACCATTCGTAATATGGCAAAAGCTGGTATTACGACACTCGGTTATCACTGGATGCCTAATGGTGTCTGGCGAACCCCTGATTCCACAGGACGTGGTGGTGTGAGAGTCACCTCATTTGATATGTCGGAGATTGAAAGTGCCCCTTTGGTTGCAGGTATCAAAGTCATCAAAGAGCTTGAAGGAAGAAGCATTACAAATGAAGAAATGTGGGACAACTATAGTTACTTTACAAAAGCTGTTCTGCCTATTGCTGAGGAGGTAGGTTTAAAACTTGCCCTCCATCCTGATGACCCACCAGTTTCCGAACTCGGTGGTATTGCTAGGCTTTTTTACAGTTCTGAAGGTTTTAAAAAAGCTATGGAAGAAATTGCTCCTAGCCCTAATCATGGTATGGAATTCTGTATGGGTTGTTTCAGTGAAATGGGAAAAGATGTAAATGAGGCTGTTCGTTATTTTGGTGAGCGCGGAAAAATCTTTTACGTTCATATGCGCGACGTACAAGGTTGCATGCCAAAGTTTAAAGAGTGTTTTTTGGGCGAAGGTAATTTTGATGTTATTTCTGTAATGAAGACGCTTAAAGAAGTCGGCTTTGACGGATTTATCATTGATGATCATGTGCCCCAGTTTATTGATGATAGTAACTGGAATCATCGTGGTCATGCTCACGCAACAGGGTATATTCTTGGGGTTTTAGAAGCTGTGCAGAAGCTAAGTTAATATGAAAATTACTGATGTAATCTGTCATGTTCTTCTAGCACCCAACTATGATCAGAGCTTGACATCGTCTGCCCAAGACAGTTTTTTAGTCATCATTCACACGGATGAAGCTTTGATTGGCATTGGCGAATCAGATGTCAATCCTTGGATAGCAAAAGCCTGTATTGAAGCGCCAGGTACGCACACTATGGGGCTAAGTATCAAAGAAATGTTGTTAGGAGAAGATCCTCAGGATATTGAGCGGCTCTGGCGTAAACTCTATCTAGGTTCAGCTATGAATGGCCGTCGTGGCGCTGTGATTAACGCTATGGGTGCAGTAGATATGGCGTTATGGGATTTGCGTGGCAAGGCGGCCGGAGTTCCTGTTTATCAATTGCTTGGCCAGAAACGTCTCGATCCAGTTATTCCCTACGCATCTTTGCAACCCGCTGGAAATAGCTTTGAAGCCTATCGGGATGCACTGTGCGCATCGGCAGAGCGTGCTAAAGCACTGGGGTTTAAAGCTATCAAAACCGAAGTAACTATGAACGGGCCCTATGCGCATAATGGGTTAAATGAATCTTATGACCGCCATACTGAGGTGGTAGCTGCGGTACGTCAAACACTAGGTAATGAAATCACCTTGATGGTAGATGTGCAGTACCTTTGGAACGATGCAGCAACTTGCCTTGCTGTTATAAAAGATTGGGTTGAATTTAATTGCTACTTTTTAGAAACACCCATTTGGGTTGATCATTTAGATGAGTACGCTAAACTCGTAGCAGCTGCGCCCATGCCCATCGCTGCTGGTGAATGGCTCTCAACCCATTTTGAATTTGAGGAACTGATGGATCGAGGCAAAATTGGGGTAGCACAACCGGATGTTGGACGTGTAGGTAGTCTAAGCGAGGCTTTAAAAGTATGTGATATGGCAAAAGAACGTAATCTTACAATTGTGCCGCATTGTTGGAAGACAGGAGTTTCTATATCAGCAACCGCTCATTTAGCACTTGTCACGCCTCACTGTGCCTTTATCGAATATTTACCCCCGCAGCTTTGCGTTGAGACTTTAAGAAAAGAATTGGCTTTAGAAGATTTCAATATCGTAGATGGTGTTATCAGTGAACCCACTAAACCTGGCCTAGGATTTGAACTTAACTGGGATGCTGTTAAAGCGTTCAAAGTGGCATGAAGTAGCTTAATCTATGACAAAAATTCTAATTGCAGAATGTAAGCAAGAAGTATCGTCTTTTAATCCAGTCCTCAGCCAATATGAAGATTTTGAAATCCTTGAGGGTCAAGAAATCTTAAACTTTCATGGCTCGAGTAATAGTGAAATGGGAGGCGCACTTAATGTATTTGCTGATACAAGTTACGAAGTGGTACCCACCTATAGTGCTCGAGCCATAACATCGGGAGGCATCCTTGCTCAGGAGAGTTTTCAGCGTATATGCCAGGAATTTTGTAGCTCCCTTCATGCTGCAACTCACGTAGATGGTGTTTATCTTTGCCTGCATGGTGCTATGCAAGCTGAACAAGAACATGATCCTGAAGGCTACCTTCTTACACTTATGCGAGATATCTTGGGAGAGGCAGTACCTATTGTTATCTCAATGGATCTTCACGGTATACCAACTGCGCGAATGCTGAAGGCCTGCAACGCATTGGTTGCTTATCATACTTATCCGCATATAGACTTTTTTGATACTGGCAAACGTGCTGCAAGTCTTTTGTTACGTTTGCTTAAAAAAGAAGTCAAACCTGTAACGGCTATAGTCACCATACCAGCTTTAGTGCGTGGCGATGAACTCATTACTGAGACGGGCTTGTTTGGAAAATCTATTTGCGATGCTAAAGCTATAGAGAATAAACATGCCTTAGCCGCTGGCATGTTTATTGGAAATCCCTTTACGGACGTAGCAGATCTTGCTTCTTATAGTTTTGTTACCACAAATGATAATCGAGCTCAAGCTAGTCAAGATGCCCGACAGCTAGCAGAAGAGTTTTGGGCAATTCGCTATAAATTGCAAGCTCCTCTTATTCCTCTGCAGGAGGCAGTTGATAAGGCTATTAATGTTTTTAGCCTCAATCCGTCAAGTACCCTTATTTTTAGTGACGCAGCCGACGCCACAAGTTCGGGTGCCACTGGAGACAGCAATGCGATTTTGCGGATGCTCTATGAAAATGATTATCAGGGAAGGGCCCTTTTGCCCATTGTTGATTCTGATGCTGTCAAAATGGCTTTTGATAATGGTATTGGAACTC
>CAZWJZ010000476.1:0-3178 GCA_964634665.1 uncultured bacterium
TACAGACGGCCTGTCAAGGGGGGCAGTACTTACCAACCTTTTAGAATTATTTGGACTCGTAAGCATTATTGATGAACGCACCTTTGGTGACCTAAGCAGCTTCAGAGAACAATTCGGCAACCTAAACAACCCCCAAACCTTCTACACGCTACGCGAACGCCTAAAACCAGTTTGCCACCGAACACTAAGACGACAAGTACAACCCTATATCAAATACACACAACGCTTCCCACTAGTAGAAGACTTCACGCCACACGACGCTGAAACAAGACTATACGAACAAGTCAGCGAATACCTAAGACGCCCAAACCTATTTGGCTTACCAAATAGTCAACGCAACCTAATAACCCTAGTACTAAGAAAACTCCTAGCCTCAAGCACCTTCGCGATCGCAGGCGCTTTAGAAAAAATGAAACTACGCCTAGAAGCAAGACTCGAGCTTGACAATAAACTAAAAAACCCACTTGAAGATGACTTTGAAGATGATTACGAAGCTTATGAAGACACATCAGATGAATGGCAAGAAGAACCCAAACAAGAAGAACCCCTAAGTGAACTCGAGCGTGAATCTATAAAACGAGAAATACAAGAGCTAGACAGATTCTTCGTGCTTGCCTCCAGCATAAAAGCTAACGCCAAAGGCCAAGCCTTACTCATTGCCCTAAAAAATGCTTTTGCTGAAGCAAATCGTCTTGGTGCAGCACGAAAAGCCATCATCTTCACAGAATCAAAACGCACCCAAAACTACCTACTACGTTTACTAGAAACAACAGAACACAACGGCAAAATAGTCCTCTTCAATGGTAGTAACACCGACCCCAGTTCGAGAGAAACCCTAAAAGCTTGGCTCGAAAGATACAAAAATACAGACCGTATAACAGGCTCACGCACCGCAGACATGCGCAGCGCTCTCGTAGACAAATTCAAAGAAAACGCAGAAATCATGATCGCCACCGAAGCCGCAGCAGAAGGCATAAACCTGCAATTCTGCTCACTCGTCGTCAACTACGACCTACCCTGGAACCCCCAACGCATAGAACAACGCATTGGCCGCTGCCACCGCTACGGACAAAAACACGACGTGGTAGTCGTCAACTTCCTCAACCGCAAAAACGATGCTGACCAACGCGTCTTCAAACTACTAGAACAAAAATTCCAGCTCTTCAACGGGGTATTCGGCTCATCAGACGAAGTACTCGGCTCAATCGAATCAGGCGTAGACTTCGAAAAACGCATCGCCGAAATCTACCAAAACTGCCGCACCCCACAAGAAATACAAACCGCTTTTGATGAACTCCAAAACGAACTAAGCCTAGAAATAGACGAATCCATGCAAAGCACACGCCAAAAACTCCTAGAAAACTTCGACGAAGAAGTCCACGAGCGCCTCCGCTTCAGCGAAGAACAAAGCAAACAAGCACTAGACCGCTACGAACAACTCCTACTCCAACTAAGCAAATCAAAACTCCAAAACACAGCAACCTTCAACGAAAACGGCTTCACTTTACACAGCAACCCAACCCCACTCAACATACCCCTAGGTCGCTACGAACTACCCCGCCGCAGCCAAGACGCCCACCTTTACCGCCTAAGCCACCCACTCGCCCAACACCTAATACAAGAAGCAAAAAACCACCCCCTAACACAACAAGAACTCAGCTTCGACTACAACGCCTACCCCTACAAAATAAGCCTACTCGAAAACCTAAAAGGCCAAACAGGCTGGCTACGCCTAAGCCGCTACACCGTCTCAGCCTTAACCCAAACCGAAGATCACTTAATCTTCACAGCCCTAACCGACAACGGCCAAACCCTAGAACCAACAACCGCCCGTGACCTCTTCAAACTACCCGCAACCACACAAGAAACAAGCACCACAACACAAATACCAAACACCCTCAACGAACTCACCCAACAAACCCAAAACACACTACAAAAAGACATAAACACCAGAAACGCCCAATTCTTCGAACAAGAAGCCCAACGACTCGACGCATGGTCAGAAGACCTAAAACTAGGCTTAGAACGCGAACTCAAAGACATAGACCGCCAAATCAAAGAAGCACGCCGAGCAGCCACAACCGCCATAAACCTAGAGGAGAAACTCATGGGGCAAAAACGCATAAAAACCCTAGAAGCAACCCGAAGCCAAAAACGCCGCGCCCTATTTGATGCACAAGACGACATAGACCAAAAACGAGGCGAGCTAATAGAAGACCTAGAAGGCAAACTATAACAAGAAACAAGCCTAGAAGAAATCTTCACCATACACTGGAGGCTTGTCTAATGGGGCTAAAAGATGAACAGATCGCTCAACTCGAACAAGTACTTGAAGATAACTTCTTTCCGTATGTCCCTAAACGAACTGATGACTCAGTAAAAGGATGGACGCCAACACAACATAGGACGAACAGGTTAACGCGTAGCCTAGCTGCATTTGTAATTCATGAACTAACAGAAATTGGCGAAGCAAATGCAGCAGCTTCGATTATTGATGGTCATGATGATAATGGAATAGATGCTTTTTATTTTGATACTGTCCAAAAACAATTAATTTTAGTGCAATCAAAATTTAGCAGAGGGTCTTCACCAGACTTATCCGAAACCCTCAAATTCACAAAAGGCGTAAAAGACTTACATAGCCAAGTATTTGAACACTTCAATGAGGCATTTAAGATAAGAGCAACAGAAATTCTAGATGCATTTGATGAACCTGATCTAACAATCAAAGTCATTCTCGTACATATAGGTGATTCCCTTGCTAGACATTCTGAGCTTGAATTAAAAAGTCTTTTAGAGGTGCTCAATGAACATAAAGGCAGAGCAGAAATTATTGACTTAAATGGACAAAGAATTTTCGAAAAACTGACTAGCCACTATGAGGAACATCCTATTGAAGATGCTATTGAACTTTATCACTGGACAATAAGCCAAGATGAACCACGCGTCATGTACGGTCAAATTTCTGTTAAGCAACTTGCTGCTCTCTACCAAAGTCATGGACGGAAGCTATTTTCAAAAAATATTCGCAACTACACAGGTTCTACAGACGTAAACGAAGCCATAGCAAAGACGCTAAAGGATGAACCTGATCTACTCGTCCACTTGAACAACGGTATAACACATATGAGGGTCCCGCTTGTCAATAGGCAATAGTAATAGATAGCGGTTCTTGAGT
>CAZWJZ010000477.1:0-3169 GCA_964634665.1 uncultured bacterium
AAGCCTGCTAGGATTTCCCTTGATACTTGCCTTCATCTTTTGTCCCCGTAGAAAGGTCAGCAATAACTAACTTGGCATTATTTCTTGAAACACCTTCAATTATGGATTGTTGTAAGACTGGAAATTTTTCTGGCCACTGAGTGTAGGGAGGTTGGGTGGCCTGATAGACAATATCGGCATTTTTGGTGAGTTCTGCTATAGCGTTTGCATCGTAAGCATCCGCTGCAATAACTTCAACTTCTTGAGGAAAAGTTCCTTGACCACTTCTGTTCATCATAAGAACGTGTTCATCTTGAGTTAGAAGTTCGTTCATGATGGCACGACCTACAGCGCCTGTTCCTAAAATAACGTGCTTCATACTGATTTACTCCTTAATACTTACTTTCTATAGTCTTGGCCTTGAGGTTGTGAAATCTGCTTAGCGAATATTAAAGATTTCAGCCACAGTTGGACTATCTGCATAATGAAACGTGTGGGTGGTAAAGATATGCATCCATGCGTTACCTAAACTTAGCGTGGCGAGTGCTTTGAGTATGCCCCAGCCAAAATCACCTGCAACTAGGGTTACTAGGGAAAGACCAACTTTTTCAAAGCTATCCCATTCTAAGAAGTATTCGTTTAAATTAAAGAGTGCATAGGCTATGCCTGCTAATATGCTACCTGAAATCCAAGATTTGCTAAGAATAGCTAAGCGAGGTGCTAAGAGTGCTTGGGTGAAAATGGCAACGGGTAATACTGCGCCTAGTGTGTAGAGTAAAAAAGTAAGAAGGTGTGCTAAAAAAGGTGCACTAAAAAATGCTCCTGTAAAGGCAGGAGTAACACCAATGAGCCCTACTATAATGGCAAACGGCACAAAGGTTTTTGCTTTTGGGAAGGTGAGTAGTAAGCTTCTAATACTATATTTTCTTATTCCCATGAAATAAATAAGTGGTAGAACGATATAAACAATAGAACCATAGGCTGCCCATACTAAAGATGAACTTAAGGGCTCGAGTCCTAGTATGGATTGTGTGCCATCACTAAAGGCTGATATATGAATGTGTGAGTGAATGTTTAAGGCATTCGCTATGCCCATGGTGATAAACATGTAAACAACTAGCCAGATTGTTTCTAAAAGCGCGTTTTTGTGACTAATGCCTAAGTCGCTTTTATGATCAATGGGCTTTATGCCTGCGCGTCTTGCTAAATAAATCAAAATGGCTGTAAAGAATAAAATGCCTAGTTGTTGTAAGCGGTTATTAATGGGTTCTTGGTCACCATAGCGAAAAAGGGCTAGGTCTGCAAAAAATTGCAGGTAAACTGCTGCTATTATCCAAATAACGGTTGCAGTTATTACATAAGGGTTTGACATAAAGGCGAAACGGGGCTTTTCTAGGCTTGCTTGAGTCATGACTCGCTCCTTAACAACGTAATACTTACCAGTGGTAGAATACTTACCAGTGGTAGAATAAAGTATAATGTTACCAATGTCAAGTTCTAAATCTAAAGCAACTTCCAAAAGCTATCATCATGGCGATCTAAAAAGTGCACTCATAATGTCAGCCAGAGCTGTACTAAAAGAAGAAGGTACAGGAAAACTATCTCTACGAGCTGCCGCTAGACACGCAGGAGTGAGCCACGCGGCTGCTTATTATCATTTCGAAGACAAAAACAGTCTTTTGGCAGCCATTGCCGTAGCAGCTTTCAAGGAACTCAATGAAGCAATTCAAAAAGCCTCCAAACCCAATGAGTCTGTATCAGAGCGCCTCCTAGGCCAAGCTACTGCTTACATCAATTTTGCCCTAAAAAACCCCCAAGAATTTCGCATTATGTTCTTACCAGAACTTCGCAGCGACAATGTAAAAACTGAGGTTGAAGCTACAGCTAGAATAGGATATGAATACTCGATCAGCATCATCAAATCACTACAAGAAAAACAGATAGTAAAACCAGGCAACCCTGAACACATCTGCATAAGCCTATGGGCAATGATTCATGGTTTAGCAACTCTCATGGTAGATGGCCCCCTATATAGAAACGCCAAAACACAAGAAGGAACAGATGCTCTTATTACTGAATCTGTAAATCACTTATTCAGAGGTATACTAATCAGCCAGTCGACATAGGTAAAATATTTGAATAAGCAGTGCTGAATTAGGAGAGTAATAAAAATCCGGGGGGTAACCACTGGAAAGACAAAGCCACCTAAATATAGACAACAGCTACGCTAGATTTTCTCCCTACAGGGTTTATTTTTGGCATTGCCTACCCCCGGATTTTTAGCAGACTCATATGGTACGGCTTGTGGTCAATTTAGTCGTCCTTTAGGTTGGCAATAGAACGACTAGGTATCCTTTGCCATGGTTGGTTAAATGACGTCATTTCTTCAACCAAGGAGGTGTGACTTGCCCAAGTAAATGACGACGAATAAAGTGCTTTGATGGATGATTTATCTTTTCGCAATCTGCAATAACGGCAGCATGATCATAATCTACTCTGCGATGGGACAATTGATAAGCATCATTGTTGGCTTCTAAAATCACATAGGATGCCCGCAGGTCAGGCGGATGGGGATTACTAAGACTGCCAAGGTTCACGATTCGTAGATTGTTAAACATTGTATCAAAAGGTGAATGGGTATGACCAATGAAAATTATGTCTGCTTTACAATCTTCAACTAAATCCTGAATTTCCTGTTTGGTGGATGTGGGATTGAGTCCACGACCATCATCCTGACCAGGAGAGGCATGAACACCTAAACATCTAGTACCTTCAGGAAGTGTGTAGCGATATTCAAGGCTCAATCCTGAAAGCCACGAAAAATACCCTGCACCTGTTATTGCACCTTGTGCCCAAGCAAAACAATTATTCACTTCTTGGTAAAGGGGCAGCAAGGTTAAGTCCCTTTTTACATCAGCATCAAAAGGGCTTGGGCGTTCGCCTGTCACAACATATCTATCGGTATTACCTCGCGTGAATACAGCATTCGGTAGAGCAAGAAGTGTTTCCAAAACCCTAACAGGTTCAGGACCTATGGCAACCAAATCACCAAGTACCCAATAGCTATCTACACCACCTTGTGCTTCTATATCCTTTAGCACGGCATCTAAGGCTAAGAAGTTTCCATGAATGTCAGATAATAGGGCTATTCGCATGCTACCCCTATGATTCGATTAGGCATTTTATTCGT
>CAZWJZ010000478.1:0-3162 GCA_964634665.1 uncultured bacterium
AACCGTAAAGCTGATGACTTATTATTTTGTATTCAACTTTTGTCCCGTACTTAGGTTTGTTTCTTCGTTTATCACTGGGGGTGTCGTAGGCAATGATGAGGTATTGCATTAGCGTACGCTGAAGGGTAGGTACTCATCGATTTCAGCCATGAGTTGCTTGCCTAATATGCGTGCTTGTGCCACCATGATTTGCCTGTAATCTAGTTTTTGTTTTAGGTAGGGGTGGGTTACTTTCTGGTTGAGTCTTTCCTCCCAAGCTCTTAGGAATTGCTTGAACCCTTCGTCTGTTAGGGTGGGGTAGCCTTTTGTTTTTTCGAACATTTCTTGTGTAATCATGTTTTTGTTAAATAAACTCAGCACGACGGAATCTGCCAGTATGCTTCTGAATTCTTCCATTAGGTCAAGTGCTAAGGCTGGTCTACCATACTTTACTTCATGTAGAAAGCCAATATAGGGGTCTAAGCCTGCTATGCGTACCGCAGCTTGGCATTCTTTTGCTAAGAAGGTGTAGCTTAAGCTTAACAGGCTATTTGCTGGGTCTCGTGGCGGTCGCTTGCTTCTTGAATCAGGTGCAAAGTCACTTGGGAATCGATTCTTTATTAAGGCAAAATAGAGTTTTGCAGCGTTTCCTTCTAAGCCTCTTAATGATTCCGTTTCTGTGCATCTCTCTATTGGGCCAGTTAGGGCTGAGAGCTGTTTAGTATCTGCGCCTCCTCGTTTGGCAAAGACTATGGCGTTATGTAGTTTTCCTTGTACAAAGCGTTTTGCTAAAGCGTGTTTCTTCTCATTATTCAGGTAGCTTTCATATTGCTTTACTCTGACGGGTACATTTTTGTTTTCTATCGGACTTATGCAAGCTTTGTAAGTTCCGGTTTTACTTAAGTAATGAATGCTTGTCCCCTGTTCAGTGCAAGCGTATATTGCTGAGGGTGTTATGACAGCATCACCCAGAATGACCACATCAGTAACATGAGCTAAGGGACGCTCGAGTATTTTTTCTCTGCCTGCTCGCCGGCTTACTTTTATTACGCCACCATCTTTACTTATGTAGACGTCTTTCTCTAAAACGTAGAGGGTGCCCATTAGTTTGGCTTCCAAGTTGGTTTTTTCTCGCGTGTTAAGCTTGGTTGGCAGGCTTCTTTTACGCTGCAACCTCGACATTTATTTGGATTTGGTGTTATTGGCGGGTAAGTTCCAGTGTTATCTATGGCTCTCATTGTGTTAACGGCATTTACTACAGCTTGTCTTAACTCAGTAGTAAATCTAACTTCTTGTCGTCTTCTTGTTGTGTGGTAATAAATGAAGCCTTGCTTTAAGCTTGCGTCAAAGGTTTCTTCATAACAGATGGCTTGTGCGCATAGTTGTACTTGGTCACTCTCATGATCCCCTAAATATCCTTTTTTGAATTCTGTCAGAATCAACTCTCCCTCTTCTTCTTTAATCTGATCAATAATGCCATTTAAGCCTAGCGTGTCACTCCAAACCCATAAGCCCTCCCCTGTTCGTTTAGCTCTGTCGTGCAGGGTCTGACCATCAGTTACATGATGATTTGTTAGGGTGTCTGCTAGCAGCATTTCAATGTAGTACCGTCTTGGGCAAAACACTACGGTATTTATTTTGCTTATTGGTAAGTACTCCATTAATTTGCAGTCTACAAAAGACTATTCCAATGACTTTCTAGTAATTTCAAGGTCTTAAAATAACAAATACAACACTCCTTAGCTAACTATGCTAAAATTAGCTAAGGAGTGTTCTTTATGAAAGTCAACATGCATGAAGCCAAAACCAACCTATCCAAACTCGTAGATAAAGCCTTAGAAGGCGAAGAAATCATACTGGCACGCAGCGGCAAAGCCGTTGTTAAACTCGTCCCCATCAACCCACAACAACAAACAAGACCCATCGGACTACACAAACAAAGCCTCACAAATACAGAAGCCCAAGCAGCCATGACACCCATAAGCGAAGAAGATCTAGGCTTTTACCCAGACAATCTAACTGAATGAACTTACTCCTAGACACCCACGTACTGCTATGGCTTGACACAGACCCAGATAGGCTAAGTCAAACAAGCTTAAACCTCATTCAAGACACAAACAACAACATCTTTATTTCTGTAATTACAGCATGGGAACTAAGCATAAAAAACCGCTTAGGCAAACTACCCAGCGCCACTCCCCTACTCAACAGCTACCACTCGAGTCTCTCCCAATACAGCTTTACAGAACTAAATTTAAACAGCACACATGCCCTAGCTGAAAGAACCTTAAGTAGTGACCATAAAGATCCTTTTGACCGGGCTTTAGTAGCTCAAGCATTCATCGAAAACCTCATACTAATATCAAATGATCCTTTTATCCAAGGATTTACAGAAGTTAAAATTATTTGGTGATCAGCTGGGCATTCAAGGTATTTAAGTAGCTACTGAACCAAAAGCAATGTCTTTTACTTTTAACCCAAAAACACTTTAATTCCCTTCGGAGTTTCACTTAATTTCTAATTTCAACCGTCTGATGTAAGGCCAAAGGTGTCTCGGGTCGTTCTATTTCAATCTCCTTCGGAGTTCAAGTAACAAATTCAGCATCATAAGATTCTTCAATTAACTCGGAAGTAGAATCACAATGCACTTTCAAAACACCCAAACTCAGCTCGAGCGAAATTTTGTTATCTTCATTAGGGTTCACTTTGTAAGTATTTAGTTTTTCAAGATAATCTTGGGCATCTTGAGCTATTTCTTCTAATGAGGTTTTTATAGCGTGCGTCATATGTTTTTCCTTCCTGGTAGTTTAGCGCTGTATTTTGCAACTTCCCGTTCAAAACTCTCAATATCTCTATTCCATTTCTTAATTAGACTTATAGTCAGGTACGCTCTTTTTGAGTTCTTGTTCAATTTTATTCTCATGATCCTGAATATTTGCTAACTTTCCAGCAATTACTTTCCGAAGCTGCTTGTTTCTTCCCATAGATAATGAATAGTTTACACTGAGGATTGATTACTTTGAGTTTTAATGCATGTAAACGCCTTGTATACCTTATTATGGCGCTGTCTTAATCTCCTTCGGAGTTTTACTGCATTTCGACAACTAGCTTAACGGCTTTAAATAATATATAACCTCGACTGCTAGTTGTTAAGGAATAAAAAGAGGTTGTGAGCAGCTATTT
>CAZWJZ010000479.1:0-3124 GCA_964634665.1 uncultured bacterium
CTGGCAGTTTGATGAAGGGCTCTAGTCGTGACTGGGCAACCAAAGGCATTGATGGATAAGCGCAAGGCGCGGCTCATGCTGGTTCAAGCGCTTATCAATATCGCTTTGCCGATTTTTGCTGTGGTGTATTTTGTCAATCAGGCACCTGCTTATGGCCTCGAGGACTTGCGGGGCGGAGCCGCTTACTCACTACTGCTTATTGTTTTTATTGCCTTTATGCAGATTGTCAGCGCAACCGAGTTATACGCCGATTTAAACGTGCGCAGGCTGCTGATGGGCTTGACCTTACCCTTTATTTACATGGGGTTTTCGGTTGCCTTTAGTGATGTAGGTCTAGGCTGGTACCTCTTTGAGATGGGAGCACTTTACAGCATGGCAATTACCTTGGCTTACTTGTTTTTGGTGTTTCTGCGGCCGATTGTCAGTGGAGTGCTCTTTAGCTTTTCTGCAAAAGAGGCCTTGGGTTATCTTGGTGCGGCACTGGCGCAACTATTTTTTATTGGACCAGGACTGTTGTTGGGCTGGCTTTATATACAGCTTTTGCTTGCAAATACGCTTGCTGATTTCGTGTTGGGTCGGGATTGGTGGCGGCTTGCAGTTTTTGTGGTGACACTGGTCCAACTAGCACACCATGAATATTACTGGATGCACAAGGGCTCACCGGATCCTAGCCTCATTTCACTTTAGGTTAAGCTCTAGATGTTATACGAAATCAACACTGACTTGCTTAGTCAAGCCTTACGCTCTAGCAATTCCAAATAAGGAATCAGATAGATAGAGAAAGATGCAAGACTGCGAAGATGTATGGAAAGTTGAGTTTGAATTCGATACTGGATAGAGTTGTAAGCGTGTTTGATGCCCAGCAAGATAGTAAAAGGGCAGATAGGTGCGAGTATCGCAACAGTGACGCAGGACTGGCTGCCTTTTCAGTGTTTTTCACGCAGAGTGCGTCGTTTTTAGAGCATCAGCGAGACTTACAACGACAAAAAGGAAAAAGTTATGCCCTATCGGTCTTTGGACTGGAGAAGATACCAAGCGATCCGCACATTCACAATTTACTCGATGCTGTAGTGGCAGATGAGTTGTCAGTGGTCTACAGACATCTGATACAAACCCTTTCTGACACTAAGGTGCTGAAGGAATATAAAGTTACTGGCGGCTATTACCTGCTGGCAATGGACGGAACAGAGTACTTCTCGTCAGAGAAGATACACTGTCAAAATTGCAGTACGCGTCTATCAAAAGACAAATTACGCTACAGTCATAGTCTTATTCCGCCGGTACTGGTATCTCCCGATCACGCAGAGGTCATCAGCTTAGAACCCGAATTAGTCCTGCCGCAAGACGGAGACGAGAAACAAGACTGCGAGCGTAAAGCGGCGGGGGGCTGGCTGAGCTTAAAAGCAGCGCATTATCCTTTAGATAATGTTATCGTTTTAGGCGACGACCTGTACTGCTGTTAAGCGCATAGCAAGGCAGTTCAAGCTAGAAACTGGAACTTCATCTTCGTGTCTAAACCCGAGTCGCATCAGACCCTGTACGAGTATCTGGCGTTGCAACCTGGTGAAAGCGTCATCCAACGGCATTGGAACGGTACTTTCACCGAAATCCAGCACTATCGCTTTGCTACGGATTTACCCCTGAGAGACAGCTCTGACGCATTGCGCGTCAACTGGTGTGAGCTGAGCATTTATAAAGAAGACGACCAGGGCCTGCCTTACCGCAATAGCTTTGCCACCGACCTGCCTTTGGATAAAAACAGCGTTGTCGATGTGGTTCGTTGGGGGCGTTGCCGCTGGAAAACGGAAAACGAAAACAACAATGTACTTAAAACCAAAGGCTACAACTTCGAGCACAACTACGGTCACGGCAAAAAACATCTCTCTACTACGCTGCTGAGCCTACTGCTACACGCTTTTCTTGCGCACTCCATCTTCGCCCTCACCGATACGCTTTATCAGAAGCTACGACAGGAACTTGGTTCTCGCAAAAATTTTTTCGTGACATCCACGCTCAATTGAGGTATCAGCTCTTTCTCTCTTGGCAACAGCTTCTCCTTTTTATGGCTGACGGCCTCGAGCTGTCCTTTGACTCTAGTTGAGCCTCATTTGGAATTGCTGATGACTAAATAGTCTTCACTATGATCCGCTAAATACGTTTGGGTATAATTGATCTGGCTACTAATTAAAAATTCACAGTAATCAAGTCGGTGTTGACTATAATCTATCCCTTATTCAATCAGCTTCTTTTATTTGTATGGTGTGCGTAAGTCCTAAAGTTAAAAAGATTCAAGAACCGCTATTTATTTCTATTGCTTGTTGACAAGAGGGACCACTATACAAATTATCGCTATGGTGATCTCTAATGAAAATTGGCCATAGTTCATCCTAAAAACGTACACCACTGCTTATGAGTAGTGGTGTACGTTTTTAACCTAGGGTATCTACTCTTAGAAATTGATTTTTTGAATACTTTCTGGATTAACAATTGCACCAACTGTTACGCCATAGTGTTGAAATGTACCTGATTTTGCAGCCAATACCCATCGGTGTTTTTCCGTTACAGGTATCCTATCAGCACCTACTATAACCGGTTTAATAGCCAAGACTTCACCTGCAGCATTTATGACAGCTAGTTCTAGAGGTACACGGACATCTGTAAAAGAATAGGATATGGTAGCTGTGGATTCTCTAGTTTGCGCGTAAAGAATAAAGCTGTTGTTGAGTGCTAAAGGTCCAACATCTTTTAACGCTGTTGAGCGAGTGTTGCTGTTGTCAGCGATTCTTACAGGTAGTAAGGCACTCCCATCTTCATTTGTAAGAACAAGGCTACCATTGGGTAAATTAATGAAGGTTTCAGGTAAGTAAGTCAAACTTCTTTGTGTTTGTATAGGTGCTAAAATGTAAAATCCTATACCTATTCCAATTGCTGTAAAGGCTAAGCGAATAAGCCATGGTTTGGTGCGGTCGTCCCAGTGAATACGTTGACTAAAAGTTGGTCTTGCGCTTATTTGTGCCATGTTAGATTCCTTTCTAGAGAATGAGAAATGTTTAAAAAAGTAGTTGAGAATGCAGAGACTATTTTATCTATTACCTTCCTTAGAGAGTTTATATTTATTAAATTT
>CAZWJZ010000480.1:0-3121 GCA_964634665.1 uncultured bacterium
GCTACTTCGGCTAGCCAGACGGGTTGCTTACCGAGCTTGGCAATGCGTTCATAAATGTTTAGTTCATGCCATATATGCCATATGTCTAGCATGAGGCCAAAGTTAGGTCGATTTACTTTTTCTATTAACTCTAAGCCATCGTTTAAGCTGCATATGAAGCTATCATTATTCATGAGAATAGGGTTTAGGGGTTCAAACATTAGGGTCATGCCTTTATTAGCAGCATAATCAGCTAAGTCAGGGTAGAGCTTATAAGCAGTTTCAAAAGCTAAACGGTAGTTGTTATTGGGTGCATTGCCTGAAATGGTTACCATGGGCGCGTTAGGGAAAAATTCGGAAAACAAATCTATAGATTGCTTGTAGCGCGCCATACGCTCTAAGGGGTCGTGAAGTTCAGGGCACATGGAGTCATTAAACAAGGCATGCACGCTTGGTTGAATAGAGCAGACTTCTAAACCTGTTGTTTTTAAGTAAGCCAGTTGCTCTTTGGCTTTACCTGTATTTTTTGAAAGTTTGCGTTCACAAACCTCAATGGCATCTATACCTAAGTCAAGATAAAGAGCAGCATCCTCTTCGAAACTCAAATGCCAAGTTGTAAATTCACTAACGCCAAAAGAAGCTTTCATACTGTCCATTCCTTTAACTCCAGAATCAAGCAAACCTTAGTATCACGGGCTTACTAAGCATAGCAAGGAATAAGCCATGTGTAAGCCCTGACTTGTATACAAGTCAACAAACTCGAGCTTGTTTTTCTTGCTGCTCTGGAGGTGTTGATTCGTATTTATGCTTAGTACTAGTATACTATTGCTTAATTTTATTACCAATTGAGTAGCTCGAGTGTTTTCTTTAGCTGTTTAGCTAAGTTAGGAGAAGGATGAGTCAGATACTGAATCAGAGTCGTGTTCAAGACTTGCTTAGTGTTTATAAAGAGGGTCTTTTAAAAGATACCTTGCCTTTTTGGTTGCCTCGCGCTATTGATGAGCAGCATGGTGGCTTTATGACGTCTCGTGATCGTGATGGTAGTTTGCTGGATAGTGATAAGGGAATGTGGCAGCAGGGGCGTTTTAGTTGGCTTTTGGCTACGCTTTATAACGAAGTTGAGAAGCGCGAAGACTGGTTACAGTACGCGAAGCATGGTGTTGAGTTTATTCGTAAGCATGGCTTTGATTCAGATGGGCGCATGTTTTTTCATGTTACCCGTGAAGGTTTACCGATTCGTAAAAGACGTTATGTATTTACAGAAACCTTTGCAGCTATTGCGTTTGCTGCTTATGCTAAAGCCAGTGGAGATGAAGAAGCTAAGGAGGATGCCATGAAGCTTTATGAGCTGTGTAGGCGTTACTGGGAAACCCCTGGGCTTATTCCTGCAAAGTTCACAGCAACTCGCCCAACAAAGGGCTTAGGTGTACCCATGATTATGATGGTGACATCGCAAGTGTTACGTGACGTTGCTGATAACCCTGATTATTTTACTGAGCGTATAGATGCTTATATCAATGAAATAGAACAAGATTTTATGCATCCTGACTTAGAGACGGTCCTTGAAACGGTGAGTCCTGAAGGTAAGTTCATAGATCATTTTGAGGGTCGTATGCTCAACCCCGGTCATGCGATTGAGGCAGCTTGGTTTATTATGCAAGAAGCTAAGTACCGTAATAATGACGCGCGGCTTATAAAGATAGGTACAACCATTCTTGATTGGATGTGGCAGCGTGGTTGGGACGCTGAGCATGGCGGCATTATTTATTTTAGGGATGTAAAGGGCTTACCCGTGCAAGAGTACTGGCATGACATGAAATTCTGGTGGCCTCAGAATGAAGCAATTATTGCTACGCTTATGGCGTATCAACTTACAGCTAATGAACGTTACGCGTTATGGCATAAGCAAGCGCATGACTGGGCTTATAAGCACTTTCCTGACCCTGACTACGGTGAGTGGTTTGGCTACTTGCATAAAGATGGCAGGCTATCATCAAGTATTAAAGGAAATTTGTGGAAAGGGCCGTTTCATATGCCAAGAATGCAGCTTATGTGCTGGCAAATGCTAGAGGAAATAGCTGCGAAGCACAGTTGATTTATTAGACGTCTAGCGTGGTTCCGTCATCAGGCAGGCTAACAGGACCCTTAAAAATAGCTCTTGCTTCTTTTAGCATAAGCTCAGGGCTCGAGTATCTCACTAGGTGAGTGAGTGCTAAGGCTTTGGCATTTGCTTTTACGGCTAGTTCGGCAGCGTCTGTAGCTGTGGGGTGCATGAGTAAGTCAGCATGTTCAGAGTAAGGGTCAGCTTTGGCGCAGATGGCGTCACAAATAAAAAGATCTGCATTCTGAGCGCATGCCAGTAATTCATCATTAATTAAACCATCTGCACTAAATGCTAGTACTTTGCCTTCACGTTCAACACGCACAGCTAAGGTGGGTACACGGTGAATCATGTTAAAGAAACTTAGCTTAAAGCCAGCTATGTCATAGCTTTTTTGCGGTGCAACTTCATGGTAATTAGCGGTGTGACCTCTGGCTTTACCGTACTGCGGGTAAGTCACACTAATCAGCGTATCAACCGCTTCTAGAGTACTGGAGTTAGCATAAAAATCAAGCTGCTTCACGGCAATAAAAAGCGCCATAACCCCACCAATATGATCACCATGCTGATGCGTAAGAACCACATGTCTTAAGTCTTGAAGCCGCTCGTTCTTATAACCTAATTTAGCTAACGCTCGAGTGAGCTCAAAACCACCGCAAGTATCAATGACTAAGGGTTCACAGTTGGGGGCTTCTAGCAGTAAACCCAAGGTATTGCGTGTTGGGTGAATGGGTGCGCCAGTACCAAGTAAAGTAACTTTCATAAGATGAATCAATATACCTAAATTTTTTGTGCTTGTCTTTAGCTAATACTAAGCTGCCTTATAACTATCGTAAGACTTTATAAGTCTTAGGGGAGTATGCTCTGACTCTCTCAGGCTTATGACACAATTAAATCCGTTTGCTATAAGGGGTTTAGGCGTCTTTGATAAAAGCTTTCCTGCCTACTCGAGTGCGATTGTCAGCATAGTTGTGTTAACGATTGTGCTGTAAGCGAGGTATAGTAACAGCGCTATGTCTAAGCCTTTGAGTAAAGAAAACA
>CAZWJZ010000481.1:0-3111 GCA_964634665.1 uncultured bacterium
TTATGAGGCAATCACCAGTATTTTCATAGCTCTAACTTAGTGGAAACTAAAGTTAAGTGACCCATTTGAAATGCACCAGCATGATCTAGCGATTCGTACCAAGGAACATGCGCCCAAATAATAGGGTCATGCTTAGCTGACCACATTTGCCAAATACAATTATGCCCGTAAGTATGACCACAGGCACCCGCCATGAGCGCCCAGTAGGCAGCCTGACGAACATCATAATCATCAAAGCGATCAACTCGAGCGTAGTCTTTATTGTAAAAACCAACCGGCATGGTTTCATAACGAGGTTCACCGTCCAGCGTGGGTTTAGCAGGCTCGAGTGCGTAATCGTAGTCAACAAATAAACCGTTATCATGATCATGGGCAGCGTGTGATGACTGAGACATGTTGAAGTCAAGCCAAGCTGCGTTGTGTAGCATTTCAGCGGAACGTCCGGGGCCACGGGGGTGAAAGGTGATTAGGTTTCTGCCTTGATCTCCTTCTTTTATGCCAAGCGCCATGGCTTCTATAATGGTGGCTTCTTGCTCATTTTCTATATCTTGATCACCACCTAAAATCCAGATGATTGCTTTGTTGCGGTAGCGTTCGCCTAAAAAATGACCATAGTTAAAAGCATTTTTAGGGTTGAAAATAGCAGCGCAGGTTTCGCCTAGTTTCCAGTGGGAACCCCAAGTTGGCAGCAGGCCAATAAACATGCCTAATGCCTCAGCGTGGTCAACAATCTCATCAACATGCTGAAAATAAGCTTCATTGGGTTTGTTTGGGTCGTTATTGCTTAGTGGAATGTCACCCTTAGCATTTGGGACATCTAGGCCACCCAGTTGAGCAAGGGCAACGGCCTGAATCACAGTGAAGCCTTTTGCCGCACGGTTATCAAGATAATGCTGCGCCTCCGTTAAGCTAAGGCGATGAAACAACTCCCAAGCGGTATCAGCAAGATAGAAGAAAGCTGTGCCGTCATCAAACTCTAAATAACGTTTGTTGGCTGCAACGCGAAGCTTACCGTGTTTGTTTTTAAATCTGTTTAACTGCATAAGCTACTCCTATGGGTTTTTGACCTTATAGTTATTTCATGAGACATTTCAGAAAACATAGCTTTGATTCTACGATCTAAGATCATCATGATAAACGTCAGTTTGATATTTATCATGATGATGCTTTTTACACACTACAAAAAAGCAAAATAGTCTTACTTTCTAAACCGCAACGCTAGGTGAGGCTTGCCAGGTAAGTCAATGGCATAACCTTTTTCTTCACTCCGATCATCATAGAGGTAGCTTTGCATGTTGGGGCCTGTCAGTTTAAAAGCTTCACCAGCAGTAATGGTCATATTCCAAGTATCAATCACTTCAATCTGGTAACCCTTTACGGTTTCAGGAAGAATAAGTACCTTGGGTTGATAAACCCCTAAATAGATTAAGTGGTAATCATCTACAAAACCACCCGCAAATTTCTTTTGGAAGTGACGCCCACTTCGACCTGGGAAAAGACTATTTTCTGAACCCAACTCAGGGCTGAGACCACCCGCAGGTGCATCTTCAATAATCTGACGTAAAAACGCAATACGCTTCCAGCTTTCACCGCGCAGCACGCCACCCTTACCCCACCAGAGTTCGTCATTCTCATCAAAATAGGTTTCACCATGCCCCGCATAACCACCATTAGCAACCATAATCCAGAAGCGATGCACCTCTTCTTCAGCACTAATCGCACCCCACAAATGCGGCACGTTACCTTCATACTCGAGCTCGTCATTCACAATAGGTTTTTGGTATTGGGTTCGCCATGCTAAGACATCATGAATAGACTCATTTTGAATACAAACATGCGTTACAACAGCTTTGGTATGGTCGTAGTTCATGTCCCTACCGCCATTATGAATGGAGCGTAAATGCTGATAAGGGTCTTCTGCCGCTAAAATGTCAAAGAAATTATCCCAACGTTCCATAGGTTTGTACTGAAGCATAAAGTCATATTCGTTTGCCAGTGACCACCAGACATGCCGAAACGATGAAATACGAGCTATTAAATACCTTAAGTAGCGATAGTCCGTCTCTTCATCCATATCTGCGTAACCCCAACGGTCATAAGGATGCCAAATAATAATATCTGCCTCAATACCAAGCTCGAGTAAGTCTTGTAAGCGTTGTTCAAAGTGATGAAAAAACGCTGGGTTAAAACGTGTAAAATCATTCTTACCCTCAGCATCTTGTTCAAAAGGATAGTAAATGGGTTCATTATGATTAAACGGATAATGCTTCGGGAAGACGCACATGCGTATTTTGTTGAAGGATGCTTCTTTTAGGGTAGCTAGCGTGGTTTCCTCTAAGGCATCTCCCTGATGCGTCCAAGCGTAACAAGTGGTACCAAAAGGATAATACGAACGGCCATCTTCATAAGCAAAATGAAAGGTGTTATGAACCTTAACAGGGCCGTGATTGCCTGCTTGAGCTGGCGTGCATACAAAGCTACCCGTCTGTCCTTTAAGTTCAGCGATATTGCTAGCTGTTTCATACTTCCATTCGCCTTCCGTGTCAGGCATAAAACGAATGAGGTAGCTTCCGTTGCCATCATAAAACCCTGCAAGCTCTAAATGTCTAGCACCTTGCTTAAAGGTCGCGCTTAAGTTCACCTCTAAAAAAGGATTTCCTTCTGTTGGCCCTGTGAGCTTAAGCTCAAAAATACCCCAGCGCTCCGTTGTTTGTTGTGCCATGAATTAGCCTCCTTGAAGTCTTTGCTAAGCTCGAGTTTTTCAAGCTTGTCTTTTTGTTTAGGGTTAAGGAAAAACGTTAACGATGACCCTTTGGTATCTGGTGAGGGGTGGTTGACCATCATCTGTAACCGCAAGAATGATGTGCAATTCACTAGGCAAATGAACCTTAGGAGCTGTAAAGCTAGCCTGAATTTCATTTGCATCATTAATGGCTAGCGGTCTACCCATATAGCTCCCTGCTTCTGCGTAGTGAAACCAGTGAAAAGACAAGCTGTCGCCATCAATATCACTCGAGCCCTTAGCGCTCAAATAAACTGTTTCGCCTGACTTGGCTTGCAGCATATTGCTGTGAGCTAGCTTTGCCGTGGGTGGGTGATTACAGGCTTCAA
>CAZWJZ010000482.1:0-3099 GCA_964634665.1 uncultured bacterium
TGCAACTCTTGTAACTTAGGCTGCAAGCGCTGCATAGCATACATAGATTTGGTTTGCGTATTAATGAGCGGCCAAATCAGGATTCTGAAGATAAGCGTCAACACCATAATGGTTAAACCCCAGCTACCCACCACATTATGTATCTGCTGTAACGCCCACAAAATACCAAGTGAAAGCCGACCTAAAATATTAGGGCTAAACAGTCCTGGTAAATCTTTATATTCCTCTTGAAATAAGCGAACCAACTCATCTTGACCACCATACTGGTCAAAACGTAGCTCAACAGCCGCATTATCTTCAGCAGGCAGCGTTGTTTGTAAAGCAATAAGATTAGGACTAACAACCTGCGCAGCCAAATCTTGAGAAACAATCTGAGGTCTCAAAATAAGCGCTTTAGCATTATTAAGGTGTCTAGCACTGGTTTGAGCAGAAATATAACTAGCCGCCGGCACCGGTGTAGACACAGGGTTCAAGCTCGAGCTTTCACCTTGTCCAATTTTAAATACGGGGCTGTTTGCTTTAGCTATACCCGGTAAAACGTATTGAACAAGGATTTCTTCGCTATTGGCCGATACTGCCGTGCGACTTGCTTTTAGACTAATATCTACTGTATGACTAATATTTTGAACGATAAGTGTTTTTTCAATTTGAATATCATTTAGGTCAAAACGAAAAACACCCTCATAAGACGTGTCACTAAGCTTCGTCCAAGATGACTCTATATTGCTTGGTTCAATATAGTCACCATTAAGTAAAATAGCACCACCCGGCAAGCTCGAGTCTATGGGTATGAGATTTTGCCCGCTATCTATACCGTTTCTGTAACCACCATTACCCGAGGTGTAGTCTTGACCTTTTTGTTGTTTGGTATATATGGCAACAAATTCACCAACATCTGTTATAAAAAAATCAGCGCCCTTAGTAGGTATGAAGGTGAGCGTATCTTCTAAATGCTGACACCAAAATGATGAGGCGGCAGGTGCCGCGCAATTATCGACAATGCGGTTATGATCTCTAAAAGTATTAACATCAAAGTCAAGTTGTTCAAAGGTAACTCGAGCTTGAGCAGCGCTACTTATTAGAATAAGACTGAGTATGATTAGTTTAGTTATGTGCTTCAAAATGCCTCCGAAAGTCGCTGCCTGTCTTTAGTTTCGTTTAAATCCCGTTTGTCTTTATGCGACGTTCCTGTTTTTTCTAGTTTTTTTTTCTGGTACATGGTCAATGCCACCCGGATGGAATGGGTGGCATTTTAAAATACGTTTAATACTTAAGTAAGTACCCGTAAGAATGCCGTGTTTCTCTATGGCTTCTTGGCTGTAAGCACTACAGCTTGGGTGAAAACGGCAGCTGGCTTGCGGTTTTAGGGGCGACAGAAAACGTCGGTATAATTTTAGGGGTGCTAAGTAGAGCTGTTTAAGCATAAGGCCGGCAGCTAAACCAAGAATCCTGCGCGGCTAAGTGACTGGTCTAAAGCTTTAACTAAACTTTGGTAACTTTGCCCTGCAGCATCTGGTTTTACTATTATTATGAGGCTTACTGACGGATCTTGTTTAAATCTAGCTTGTTGAGCAATGGTTTTGCTATTTACTAAGGCCCTGAAGGCTTCGCGTAGGCGTCTACGAATTAAATTGCGAGTAACAGCGTTACCCACTTTTTTGCTTACAATAATTCCCACGCGAATCTTGCCTTCCTGATCAGCCCGCCAGCGTATGCTAAGCAGTTTGCTATAGCCTGAATGGCCTTTTTTTAATCGCCTAAATGCATAATCGCCCTTTAAGGAGCGAATCTGCAAGCTTAGCGCTCGTCTGAAACAGAGAGTTTCGTACGGCCTTTAGCACGGCGACGCTTTATAACATTACGACCACTTGGGGTGCTCATACGAGCACGAAAACCGTGTGTCTTTGCGCGCTTACGGCGATTCGGTTGATAAGTACGTTTCATGTTTTGCCCTTTCAAACAGTTAATACTTTCTAATTTAGCTTAGTTTCATGATGAGCATCATCACTCAAAAGTAGTACTGCCTTGCAATTTATTTAAATAGTGCTAGTGAAAACTAACCAGCAAGCCGACAAATCATAGCATACTTATAAAGCCTCAGCCAAGCTGGATTGCTACAGTTTTTACGATAATTACTTAATAAATGAAAAACATCGTTTATACTAATGGGTCAATGGCTAGCTTATAGCCCACAAACTTACTTAACTCAGGCATAGCGATTAAGCTAACCCGTTTAATTTTTTAGCAAGCAAAACGCTTCACAAGGAGTACAAAATGGCAATTGAAGGCTTTGATAAACTCATCGGAATGACCGACTCACGCTACCGCCTATCTATTATTGTAGGTCGCAGAGCTGCACAAATCAAAAATGGTATTCCAACCACCTTAACCCATGAAGAGTCACCTAAAACCCGCAACACAGTAAGCATAGCCTTAAAAGAAATGGTTCTTGACAAGGGCATTAAGTGGGGCAAAGACATGCCTGAACTTGGTGAGTTGAAGAAAACACTCGAGCAGGATCGTCGTTTAGAGGCTGCTCAGGCTAACTACTCGGTTTCTTCTGCACGTTAAATGAATATTATTGTAGCAGCGTCTGGTGGCGTTGCCGCACTTAAAACGCCGTCTTTAGTACGTCGTTTAGAAGAACAAAATCATGAAATTCGTGTCGCTGCGTCAGCAGCGGCATTTCATTTTGTTACCCCTTTATCGTTAGCGGTTGCGGCTGGCTCTGAAGTGCTAGATGATGCAGCTTGGTTTAAAGCAGATGGTCAGGCGAAACATATCGATTGGGCTCGCTGGGCTGATCTACTTTTGGTAGCACCCGCTACTGCTGACGCTATAGCCAACGCGGCAACAGCCAAAGCAGATGACATTATTTCAGCATTGGCTATTTCGGGTATAGCGAACATTGTTTGGGTACCTGCCATGAACAGCGCTATGTGGCAACACTCTTTAGTACAAAAAAATGTTGAAACCCTCAAAAGCATAGGGCATCAATTTTTGGGCCCAGCCAGTGGCAAGCTTGCAGCTAAAGGTGAAGGCACAGGTGTAGGGCGCATGCTCGAGCCTGACGACATTGTGGCAGCCCTACCGAGTCTA
>CAZWJZ010000483.1:0-3081 GCA_964634665.1 uncultured bacterium
CCGCAGAAAACAAATTTTTGGCTGTCTAAGAAGGGGAAGTGTTCTAAGAGCCATTCGTATTTGGCGGTGAATGAGTAGGGTACTTCCATGGCGGCTGTGGCTATGACTATATCAAAATGGTTGTTTAGTTCTTTTATTACCTCTTGTGCATCTGGGAATACTTCTAGCTGTCTGAAGAAGTCGAGTTCGTCTAGTACATCTCTGACTTGTTGGCGGTATTGTGGGGGGACTACTTCGTAGAAGCTTTTACCATGAAAGTCGGTTTTGTTTAAGATGATTCCGTAGTCTTTTTGGTAACGCTCGAGTTAGTTCATTAGCTCGAGCGTTTTGGTTACAAAGCTTAGGCTTCTAGCTGATATATGAGCGCTTCAACTGATGCCAGTAAGGGAGATAATTCATTTTGAACGGTATCCCAAATAATTTCTGTATCTAAACGAAAGTACTCATGAGCAATCACGTTTCTCAGTCCAATGATTTCTTGCCAAGGAATGTGCTTTTGAGTTTTGGTAAGTTCAGATGGTAATTTATTAACCGCTTCACCAATGATAAGCAAATTGAGAATAATGGCATCTGTTACCAAAGCGTCACTTAATAACTGCTCGAGTGTCATTTTGGAGCTGTAGCTTTGTATTTTGTGAATAGCGGTTTTAATGTCGTAAAGGTAGAGTCTTGAGTCACGTGACACGCTGTGCCTCGATTAAAACCTGTTCTTTAATAATGGGGTTTAGGCTTTCAAAGGTGACTAGGTCAACAGGTTTCTGAAATACATTTTCTAGATAAAATTTTAGACCCATGTAGTTTCTGAGGGTTTTGGGTTCTAGGCTTACCAGAAAATCAATGTCACTTGTGCCTTTTGCCTGATTTCTTGCAGTTGAACCAAATACAGAGAGTGTTTGAACGCCAAAGGCTTGGAGTTCTTTTTTGTGTTTGCTTAGCTCGAGTTTAATAGTGTTTAGATTTTGGTTCATAGCTGTTTTGTTGATTTCATTAGTTTTGCTTTTAACTGAGCTTGCTTTAGAAATCATGGTGCATTTTAGCATGGTTTATAAGAATAGCTTAGCTACTTCTTGCCAGTTATTTACTCTTTGAAATTCTGTGTTGAGTGTGTTTGTGGGTGAGCTGAACATGATGCTTGTGCCTGTGAAGTTTGTGAGTTGTTCTGGGTTGTCGTCTATTAGGTAGTCGGCAAGTACTACGTTTTTGTTGCCGCAGAATATGAATTTTTGGCTGTCTAAGAAGGGGAAGTGTTCTAAGAGCCATTCGTATTTGGCGGTGAATGAGTAGGGTACTTCCATGGCGGCTGTGGCTATGACTATATCAAAATGGTTGTTTAGTTCTTTTATTACCTCTTGTGCATCTGGGAATACTTCTAGCTGTCTGAAGAAGTCGAGTTCGTCTAGTACATCTCTGACTTGTTGGCGGTATTGTGGGGGGACTACTTCGTAGAAGCTTTTACCATGAAAGTCGGTTTTGTTTAAGATGATTCCGTAGTCTTTTTGGTAACGCTCGAGTCTTGCTTTTAGGGTGTCGGCTATGACTTCGTCCATGTCTATGGCGATTCGTTTTTTTGGGTTCATGGGTTTCTTTCTGTTTTGGGAGGGTTTTGTGATTTTTTCACGGTAGTATCGTAACGTATATTTGTTGGGTGAGTATCAGCTGAAGGAGTTTTTTATGATTAAGCGTTGGATTTGGGTTTTGTTGCTTGTGCTTGTTTTGCCGCTTGCATGGTGGTTGGGTTCGCCTTTGTTTCTTGATAATGAGGTGGATGAGGCGTTTCCTTTTGATTTGCCTAGTGCGGAGCTTCAGGCTGGCATGTCAACTGAGGAGATTGAGGTGAAAATTTCTGATGTTATGGCGTTGCTTTCTGAGGAGGGTGCGTTGGAGGCTTTGAGTGATGAGGAGAGGGCTCTTGCTGAGGAGCGTCTTATGGCTTTGGCCTCTTCTTTGCCTGATAAGGCTATGGCTGATGAGATGCCGGTGGCGGAGTGGGTGCTTGCTGCGAGTGCTAGTTTTGAAGGTGCGGATGCGTTTCATAAGGAGTCAGGTTCGGCTAAGGTTTTTCAGCAGGGGGATGAGAGTATTTTGAGGTTTGAGGATTTTTCTAGTACGAATGGGCCAGATTTGCATGTTTTGCTGGTGGAGAATATTGAGGGTAGAAATTCTGCTGATTTGGGTAATTATATTGATTTGGGGTCTTTGAAAGGTAATGTGGGTAATCAGAATTATGAGTTGCCTGTTGGCTTAGATTTGAGTTTGTATGAGGGTGTGGTGATTTATTGTATGCCTTTTCATGTTGTTTTTTCGACAGCTGCATTTGAGTGAGGTTTTAGTAGTAAGGCAAGTCCTTGTGTTGCGGTTGTTTGTAGGCTTGTGGGGTGGCGAGTTCTTCTGGGCGGTAGTTGCGCCAGAGTCCTTCTGTGCCTCTGAAGGTAGGAATGCCTGATTCTTGGCTTATGCCTGCGCCTGTGAGTACGGTTATGTTTTTGCCTTGTTGTGATTGGTCGATCATTAAGCGAAATAAGCGCCATGCTTTGCTTTCTGTATCTTGCCCAAACAACACGTAGCCTACTAGTTCTTCGCCTGCATAAATGGCTTTTGAGTTGGCATCTGGGTAAAACTGAGCTTCGGCAATGGAGTAAAGATTGCTAGGAACAAAGTCTTTCTGGCTGGGGTTAAGCTCGAGTTTTGTGCAGGCTTGCCAGTTTTTGGCTGTTATGCTTTGAAAGCTTAGCTTAGGCATGGTTTGTTGTTTAAGAGCTGGGTTCTAAGTTTATGTCTTCTAGATTTGGGGTTGCGTCGCTTTCAGGTAGATCAGTTGGGGTTTCAGAAATCATGACTGACATGATGCGTCTTTCGTCGGCTTGCTCTATGGTGAAGCGCATGTCTTGGTAGTCATGGCTTTCACCTGATTGGGGTATGTAGCCTAACTGGCTGGTTATGAAGCCGCCTAGGGTGTCAAAGTCGCCATTTTCATCATCGAAGCTTATATCTAGTTTGTCTGATAGTTCATCTAAGTGTACGGATGCTTGTACGCGGTATTCGTTTTCGGCGAGTTGTATTATTTCGGCTTCTTCTTCTAGG
>CAZWJZ010000484.1:0-3079 GCA_964634665.1 uncultured bacterium
TCGAAGAACTGCACGCGGGTGCAGCCCGTCTGGGTGAAGGTCTTGAAGAACGTCTGCGGGCGGTGCAGGTCGTCGAGCGCGATGTCGGCGGTGCGGCCCGTGGCCAGGGCGACGAGGATCTGGGTGATCCAGTCGGGGTGGGCGGGACAACCCGGGATGTTGATGACGGGCAGGCCGGCCTTGGACACGAAGTCCGGGCCGAGGAAGCCGCCCTTGGCCCGCTTGTGGAACTGCAGGCCGGTCGACGACGTCGGGTTGGGCTCGGCTGCGGGGATGCCCCCCCAGCAGGCACAGTCGCCGATGGCGACGACGATGCTGGCGGCGGCGGCGAGCTCCTCCACCCAGTCCTTCATGGGACGGTCGGCGAAGATGTTGTATCGGCCGCTGCCGTCGGGGCCCTCGATGACGGTGCCCTCGAACACGAAGATGTCCATCTCGCGCTCGCCGCTGGCGCAGTCGCGGAAGATCTTCTGCGCGTTCTCGCCGAGCTCCATGCCGAGCGACGGGTGCCAGATGATGTCGAGGCCGAAGTCGACGATCAGGTCGACGACGTTGGGTTCGTCGGCATTGAGGAAGGACATGGTGTTGCCACTGCATGCCCCTCCGTGGAGCCAGAGCACGGATGCCATGGGTTGGGTCCCCTCTTCGTTTCGGGTCGGGCGGTGGGTGTCGGTGGATCGGTGGGCGGTGTCGCTGGGCGGGTCCGGCGTCGGCCGGACCTACAGGCGTCGGCCCAACGACCGCGAGATCTCGATGAGCAGGCCGAGGCCACGCTGGACCTCGGGTTCCTTCAGGGCCCTGAGGGCGCCGAAGGCACTGACGCTGGTCTCGTTGCGGCGGGCGTTCTCGGCGCCTTCGACCGCGGCGTCGCTGACGAGCGAGAGCAGGTCGATGGTGGCCGGCGACACCATGGGGCTGGCCAGGACCTGGCGCAATGTCGGCGCAGCCGCGGCGAGCTCGCCGGCGACGGTGCCGAGCTCGGACAGCGACGGCACCCCTTCGGGGCGGGCGGCGCCGGCGGCGCGGAGGTCGCCGAGACCCTCGGCGAAGGAGTCGACGATCATCTCGCTGCGGCCGATCATGCCGCTGAGGCCGAGCACGAGGGTCGACAGGAGTTCGGCGTTGTCGAGCAGGGTCACGAGCGAGGCGGCGACAGCGGGATCGTTGAGTCGCTCGGCGACGGCGTCGATCGGCTCGGCCGGCCGTGTCGGCACAGCGGCATCGGTCGCGGTCATGAGGCCCTCCCCCGGTTGCTTCGGCGCTCTCGTCGGGTGCGGTTCGGCCGGAGCCGGGCACCTGAAAAGCGAACATAGGCCCCTTGACGACAGCGAACTATCCGTTTCGCGAAGACGTCATCCCGAACGTGTACGGTGAGCGCCGCCGCACTATCCGATCCACGCAGACCTCGTCCATGTGACGTACAACACACGTGGATCCGGTTCAGCGAGACGACAGAGAACCGGGCGGCCGAGACGACGGGAACGCGAGGAGGTCGACCGTGCCGGGACGCATGACGCGCCTGCACACGCTCAATGCGAAACGCACCGAGGCCGGCCCCCGGCCGCGGTTGCGGCCGCGTGGGCTACCCCCCGCACTCGAGGCACATGGGGTGTGGGCCGCCGCCGATCCGGCCGAGGCCGCCCTCTTCGGGCGCGAGCTGTTCGGCACACACCGGGTGCACGTCGACGGCGCGGACGTCGACGCCTTCGAGGCCACGTTCCACGGCGCTCTCATCCGCGACGTCACCCTCGGCTACCTCGACTTCGCCACCGCCGTGCGCATCGAGGTCCATCAGCTCGGGCCCGACCTCCTCGTGATCGTCCCTGCGAACGGCACCTCGGTCATCGACAACCGCGGCGTCACGGTGCAGGCGACTCCGGTCACCGCTGCGGTGCCCGCGCCCGGAACCCCCATGACCCTGCAATGCGACGCCGACGCGGCCCATCTGGTCATCCGCATCGACCACCGGTCGATCGAGTCGCACCTCAGCCGCCTGGTCGGCCGGACCCTCGACCGGCCGCTGGTCTTCGATCCGACCTTCGACCTGTCCGCAGCCGAGTCGAGCCGCTGGAACTTCGCCGTCCAGATGCTGCATGCCGAGCTCTACGACCGCGCCAGCCTCCTGCACCACGGCGTCGGCCTCGGCCAACTCGAGGAGTACCTCATGAGCTCGCTGCTGTACTGCCAGCCCTCGAACTTCAGCGAGCTGCTCGCCGGCCAACGTCGGCCCGAACGCCATGTCGTTCGGGTCGCCCGCGAATACATCGACCGAAACCTCTCCCAACCGCTGACGGTGGGCGAGATCGCCGACGCAGCGGGAGTCTCGGTGCGCACACTGCAGAACCGTTTCGCCGAGGATCTCGACCAGACGCTCACCGGCTACCTGAAGAACCGGCGTCTCGACCGGGTGCGCGCCGACCTGGCAGACGCCGCTCCCAACAGCGGCGTCGGCGTGACCGACATCGCCATGCGATGGGGCTTCACCCACCTCGGCCGCTTCGCCGCCACCTACCGGGCCCGATTCGGCGAGTCGCCCTCACAGACCCTGCGCAGCTGAGGCACCGGCCGGTTTCCGTGCGGCCCGGCTCGTTCAGCGATCGCGGCAGGCCCCGCACGCGCCGTTGGCCCGGACGTCGATGGTGCCGACGTCGAAGCCCGCGGCCCGGTCGAGATGGAGCGACAACTCCTCGACGATCGGGGCGTGGTGGTGGGTGACGACCCCGCAGCGATCGCACACGAGATGGATGACCGAGTCCGCATGCCGCGGCTCCCAGGTCGACGCGTCGTCGCCGAGGCGCGACTCGCGCACCAGGCCCAGCTCGGCCAGCAACGTGAGCACCCGATAGGTCGACGAGGCGTTGATGGCGGGATCGCGCTGGTGGACGAGCTCGATGATCTCGGGCGCGCTGAGATGGCGGTCGCTGCCGACGAGGACATCCCACACGACCCGACGCGGTCGGGTGATGCGGTGGCCGTGATCGCGAAGGGCGCGCTCGAGCTCCACGGTCCGCCAGCGTAGAGCCACCCCGGGTCCCGCCTGCCCCGACGTCTCGCCCATCGGTCCGGACTGTTATTGCGA
>CAZWJZ010000485.1:0-3078 GCA_964634665.1 uncultured bacterium
AGTTAATACCGTGCATCGTAAAGGCGATAAGCTTATTGGTGAAAATACTGATGGTAAAGGCTTCTTGCGAGCCTTAGAAGATGCCAAGGTTGCCCCTAATGTTAATCATGTGGTTATTTTGGGTGCAGGTGGCGCAGCTCGAGCTATGGCTGTTGAACTGGCTTTAGCTGGCGCAAAGAATATAACTATCATTAATCGTTCTCAAGAACGTGGTGAAACGCTTGCTAAGTTACTTAATGAGAAAACACCTTGCACTGCAACGTTTAGTTCATGGCAAAGCAGGCATGAGATTCCTAGCACGGCAAATTTAGTTATTAACGCAACTTCTATAGGGCTTTACCCAAACATAAATGATTTAGCAGATATTAACTATGACAGTCTAAACAGTGACATGCTTGTTTGTGATGTCATACCTAACCCGCCTCATACACGCTTCTTGCAAGAAGCCGAAAAGCGAGGTGCTAAAACGTTAGATGGTCTAGGGATGCTTGTTTATCAAGGTGCTGTTGCCATTAAGCTCTGGACTGGGCAAGATGCCCCTACTGATGTCATGCATAAAGCCTTACAGGATGCCTTTAGTTAGCCAACCACACTTTAATAAGCTCTAAGGTTCTCGCGGTATCTTCTTTAGCTTGAAAGATAATATCTTCTTGGGTTAGTAAAGCATTATTGTTTCGATACTGACAATCAAAACCATTTGCAGCTGCAAAGCCATTGTTCTTGTAAAGCTCAATGGCTTTATCTATGGGCACTTCGTAAAGCACTGTAACTTCATCGCAATTCAGTTGGTAATGCTCTAAAGGTTGATTGCACTTCATAACATAAACTTCTTCAAATTCACGATCAACTGCATCTTTATAGAAACGCTCAACCTTAAACGTATCAAGATAATGCAAATCTTTAGGGCTAACTCTAAGGCCAATTTCTTCTTCGGCTTCACGCACTACTTGCGCCAAACTCTCTCCTGCACCAAAATGCCCACCCACCGTTACATCTACTTTATTAGCTTCTAAATCTTTTTGCTTACTACGCCGCTGAAAAAGCACATAAGCTTCATCTTTAACAAGCCACAAGTGAAAACTGCGATGCCAATCACCCTCTCTATGCACATCAGCACGAGCTTTGGTTTTACCAGTCCAGTTACCTTGATCATCAAGAACATCAAAAAGTTCAGTAGGAGCGTTATACACGTTCCTAGTTTAAGCTAAATCTAGATATGGCAAATGAATTATTAAATTTCTAGCTGCTCAGTCATATCTGTCACGTTAAGCCTGTACTCTCCTCTTGTGCCTTCTAGAAGCCCTTCGTCACGCAATTCACCAATAGCCATACTTACACTCACTCGAGTGGCTGAGATCATGCTGGCGAGTTCCTCATGTTTAAGTTGGGTGCTTAGTTTGGTCCAACCCGTTGCGTCACTTTGCCCAAAGCGTTCGGCTTGCTCGAGTAGGGTTTTCATGACTCTTGCTTTAACGGGTGCATAAGAGAGGCTGAGTTGGTCGCGGCAATCAAAAAGGTGTCCTGCTATGATTTCTGCGAAGGTGAGTACAAAGCCGGGTGCAGTGAGGGCCATTTGTTTGAATTGGCTTCGACTTATGGGGCAGGTTCTTACGTCCGTTAAGGCTATGGCGTCTACGCGGTAAGCTTCTCCTTCAGCTAGGAAAGCTTCACCAAAAAAATCGTTTGCGCCTAGTATGGCGAGAATGCGTTCACTACCACTTGCAGTTGGAGTGACAAGTTTGACTTGTCCTTGGGCTACAACATGTAGGTCACTTGCATCGTCACCTGCGTGAAATATAGATCCGCCTTTTGGGTAAGCTTTGTCTGGACAAACCTTCATGAATACAGCCATATCTTCTGGGCTTACGCGACTAGTAAATGATGTATTTTTTATGAACCAAGGTTTCATTGTGTACTTCCTTGCTAAGGATTTATTAGTATTCTCTATGATTATAGTTTAGGGCTTATTGTTCACATAAGAGTAACAGCTTGCTTACGATTACTTTGTTTGTCATTTGCTTCATCCATTGTTTTACGCTTCTATTTTTTGACGGTTTCCGTACAGCATTTGACAGTGATGCTTTTGTGAACACTTTAAAGTCACAATAGTAGCTAAGCAAGCATTACTGTTTGTTTTAGTGCCATTAAGATTCTTTTAAGGATTAATAATAGTTTATGTTAGATCAGTCTTTACGTGTTCCTAAACAACGTGTGCTTATGCCACTCGCTAAGCAGCTTAATCTGTCACCTTCTTGGTTTACGTTTGGAGGTTTAGTTATTGGCTTGGCTGCCGCTTTACTGCTTGCTTTAGGTCAGCCAGTGTGGGCGCTTGCCTTATGGGCTTTGAACCGAGTTATAGATGGTTTAGATGGTGAAATTGCCAGAATGCATAATCGGCAGTCTGATTTGGGTGGTTATTTTGATATTATGGCTGATTTTGTTATTTATGCAACCTTACCCTTAGCAGTCGTTATTGCTAACCCCTCTTTTACTGCTTGGCTTTCCCTAGCCGTTCTACTGCTAAGTTTTTATATTAATGCTGGCTCATGGATGTACTTAGCATCCATTCTTGAAAAGCGAAATCAAGGCGCAAACATGAAACTCGAGCGTACGAGTATTACGATGCCTTCGGGGCTTATTGAGGGTACAGAAACGATAGTGTTTTTTACCTTATTTTTGCTTCTGCCGCAATTTAGTCTTTTCTTATTTTGGCTTATGACTGTGTTGATTGTAGTTACTATTTTTCAGCGTTTGTTTTGGGCTGTTAAGGTTCTCTAGGAGTTTTTATGTCTAGTACTTCGGTTCGTGTTGGTTCGTCTTCGTTTTTGCGGCGTCATTGGCAAAAGCTTTTGGCTGGCTTGTTTTGGGTAGCTGCCTTGCTGGCTTATGGGGTTTATACAGCTCAGAGTAATTTAACACCTATTGGCACTTTAAGGCAGTTGATTGCCTTTATGAGCGATTCTGTGTGGGGGCCTCTTATTTTTGTTTTGCTTTATGTTTTGCGGCCTATCTTTTTGTTTTCTGCTGGTCTTTTAACGATTGCATCTGGCGTTTTGTTTGGGCCGTTGTGGGGCGTTA
>CAZWJZ010000486.1:0-3048 GCA_964634665.1 uncultured bacterium
TTGACATCGTTTAAGGGCAGCTTTGGCAGCTTCTTTGTTTTTGAGTGTGAGTTGCGCTTTGGCTATAAATACGCAAGTGCTGGCTAGGTAATGGGCAAGTAAAGGATTTTCGAAGGTGCTAGCTACTTCTTCTAGTAGCGTTAAAGCTTCTTCTGTTTTGGTATTGATTAGTGTTATGGCGTAGGCAAAACTGTTGAAGACCTTAATGATTTTTGAGCGATGAGGTAGCAGGTAGTGCTTTTGAGCAATACTGCTTGCCTGATCAGTTTCACCTAATTGCAGTAGACATAGCACATAGTCTTTAACAATATGCGGTGGAAAATCCTGACCTTGAGTAAGCGAAACACTTTCAAGTAGATCGTAATTGGTTTTGTAATAGACTAAGGCTCTGTTTGGGTCTTGCTGAGATAAATAGTAATCACCAAGCGTAGAGCGAAAAACAAAAGCAAGGCTTGGGTAAGTATCTCTTAAAGCTTTTTCTTCATTTCGTAAAATACTTTCAAGACCTACAGTTTCACCAATTAAAATACGAAAAAATGCCCAATTGTTAATGACGTGCATACGAAATTGCCAGTCACCCGTTCCTAGGCTATCGACACGCTGGCGCACTTCCTCCATAATAAAAGCGCCTTTTTTGTATTCACCTTTAGCGTATAAAGGTTCTTGTTGAGCTTCTAAAGCCTGAACATAGTGCCAGTCGTTACCTTGTAAACGCGTTAATTCAAGCAGTTCATTAGATAACTGTTCACTCTTCTTAATATCGCGATAGCGCGTATTAACAATATATTGCTGCAAGGTCACAAAGCTTTTTTTGCTATTATAAGCCCGCTCAATATGATTCATTTGCTCTGTCGCAGGTGCTAAATGCGTTGCGTAATAAGCTCTTAAGTCAGGCGCTTCTTCTGTTTTAAGTAAAGCCTCAATTTCAGTTCTTAAACTAGCCTCTTTACTAAAACGCTTCGCAATTCTGAACCGCCAAATAAGCACTTCTTCTTTAGATTGCAAATGCTCGGGAATTCTTTTAAGTAAAGCATCAAAACGATCAAAAAGACCACGTATCATTAATAAATGCCCAGCAGGCTCGAGTAACTCAATAATCTTTTCGGGTGCGTGTTGTAATGCCATTTCAAGCGCCTCTAGATGCTGCTCTCTACGCACAAGCATTTGTAAGTGAATGGCAGGCGGTAAGCTTGCTGCTGCCCCAGGAATGCTCTCAGCACCTTCAGGCCCAGGTCTTAAAGGCGCAGGTAAATTGAGTTGCTTATGAAAGGCAACTAAGAAAGGCTCGAGTTTGTGATCTGAGAGTTTGACGAGGTTGCTTAGCTCTATGTCGCTTAGTCTATTTTGCGCGAAGTTTATGGCATCTTCTTCAGTTAAGATTAAGTCTTTTTCTTGCAGCAGTAGGGCGCTACTCGGTATTAAGAACTCAGTAGGGATAGTTTCAAATGCAATGATGACTTTACTACCGGCAGTTTGTAATTTTAATAAGTCATTAGCAAAATCTTGTGCGTAATCTGCATTTGAAAGAATGAAGCTAATGGGTTCAAACAAAGCCAAGTTCTCTTGCAAAATGCTCAGCCCGTACTGGTAAGACATAGCGTGACCAAAGAGTTGACTACCAAATGCCCTGGTGACTGCGTCAGATAGGGCGTTACCTTGCGCTACAAGGTCATTGGCATCTTCAGGCGTGAGTTTTAGCCAGATGCATAAGGCTTCTTGCTCGCGGTAGCTTTGTAGAATATAAGGTACACCTGTGTCGCTAGCAGCAACAAAAACAACAGAATCAGGAGCATTTCGAAGCTGATCAGCAATACGTTGACTGAAACTTTGATTCACAATGAGGTATTGTAAACCGTTTAGCTCTTCTAGAATACATTAAGGTCACTGTGTTGTCGTTTGATTTAAAGCACGCACTCGAGTAAAGCCTATTAAGCCTACTAAGGTAGTGAGTACACCTGCAATCATGTAAAGCGTAGTTGAGTGCGTAGCTGCAAAAGGGCTAGCGATGGCGTAGCCAATAATTATGGCTGTTCTTCCTACTGCCATGTAGGCGGCAAAGACACGACCATGCATTTCTTTGGGTGCTCTATTGTGAAGCATGCTGGTAATAGATACATTCATAATGCCATTTGAAATACCACCATAGATTTCGGTAATGAAAAGTACGATGTAGCGAGGAAAGGCACCTAAGAAAAATAAGGAGGTTCCCATGAAGGCCATGCTTAGCATGGTTGGGTACTCTAAATAATGTTCGTTTTTACTGCGGCCTGCCGCGGCAGAGCCAAAAAGCATGCCTAAGCCCCATAGGGCAGAAAAAATGCCGTAAACAAGGGGGCTTGCCCCCATGACATTACGCACTAAGAAAATGGCGCTAACACCCACTAAAGATATGGCAATAAAGCCTACCAAAATAACCGGCATAGCTGTACCTAAAATAGGGTCTTTTCGTATAAAGGTAATACCTTCAAAGGCACCCTCAAATAGTTTTTTGGTTTTACCTGTCTTGTCAGGATAACGACGTACGCCTACAAACAAAATGATAAGTGCAGCAAAAGCAAAACTTGCAGCGTCAAGAAGCAAAGCAGATGAAGCGCCCAAAGTGCCTAAAAGTAAGCCACCCAAAGCAGGACCAAAAAGCATGGCAGAGCGACTAAAGAACTCAACGGTAGCATTGACCCGCTTAGTACTAAGCTTAGAGCGCTCAGCAATGCTAGGAATAAGCGTGTAAAGGGCAGGTTGACTAATGGCAAACAAACTACCCAGCAACGTTGCACCAATAAGTAAGAAGCTAAGATTACTTGTATTCGCCATAGCAATAAGTAAAAGGGTTTGTAGTACTTGCGTAGTAACGAGCACTCGAGCGGTTTCGAATCTGTCTATAAGCAGACCTGCGAAGGGTGCTAAGAAGATGCCGGGGATGAGCTGAGAGGCTAAGAAGGCTGCAATTATGTAACCCGATGATGCTAAGTCTTGCAGTTGTAGCATCATGACGGTGAGGTAGATTTCGTCACCAATGGTGGAGATAAGTAGACCAATAATAAGAATGAA
>CAZWJZ010000487.1:0-3035 GCA_964634665.1 uncultured bacterium
TTTAGCTAGACCAATGCTCGGTGCTTCTGTGAGGGTTAGTGGCGTAGGTGTAGCTTCATCAGGTGTGTTGTCACCGTCGGTGGTACCGTCAGTTGAGTCATCAGTGGTATCAGCATCAGGGTCAGTGCCGTCAGTTGAAGTGTCAGTTACAGTTGTGTTGCTAGGTGAATTACCTGAAGCAGTAGCAGTGTTGTTGTAAGGACCAAGGTTGGTACCTGGGGTCATGGTGAAGGTTAGGGTGAAAGCTTTGGTTGCACCGACAGCTAAGCTGTTAGCAGCAATGTTTGCTGGGGTTGAGTTATCAAGAATGTTTAAGTCAGTAGCAGCACCACCGCTATCGTCACCATCGAAGGCAGTGTTAAAGACAAAGCCACTAGCTCCAGCATTAAAGGTATAAGTAGCATTGACATAAGAAGCAACAGTTGAACCAAAGACAGCTTGGAAGTCGTCAGTAACTTGAAGACCATCTAAAGGAACATCACCAAAGTTTTCTAGAGTGAAGGTGTAAGTAATGTCGTAAGTACCATTGCCATTATTTGCAGAGCTAACACTTTTAGCTAGACCAATGCTCGGAGCTTCTGTGAGGGTTAGGGGTGTATCTAGTTCATCATCAGTAGGGTCATCATCACCATTAGGGTCAGGGTTAGTGCCGTCAGTTGAGTTGTCAGTAACGGTAGTATCATCAGGTGAATTACCTGAAGCGGTAGCAGTGTTGTTGTAAGGACCAAGGTTGGTACCTGGGGTCATGGTGAAGGTTAGGGTGAAAGCTTTGGTTGCACCGACAGCTAAGCTGTTAGCAGCAATGTTTGCTGGGGTTGAGTTATCAAGAATGTTTAAGTCAGTAGCAGCACCACCGCTATCGTCACCATCGAAGGCAGTGTTAAAGACAAAGCCACTAGCTCCAGCATTAAAGGTATAAGTAGCATTGACATAAGAAGCAACAGTTGAACCAAAGACAGCTTGGAAGTCGTCAGTAACTTGAAGACCATCTAGGGCAACATTACCGAAGTTTTCTAGAGTGAAGGTATAGGTAACATCATAAGTACCATCATTATTGTTAGCAAAGCTTACATCTTTAGCTAAACCAATGATTGGGTTCTCGTTAACCTCGACACGACCTAAGTTGTTGTTTTCAAAAAGCTCATTTGCGTTGTTGGCTGCTGTGTATGTTGTTGCTGCAACTTCATCAACAGCTGTTTGGTTAGTAACTTGCAAATCAATAATTGCTAAGTGATTGCCGGTTTGGTTAGCTGGAATGGTGGCTACCACTTTTACGTTACGGTAGTCAGGACCACTACCACTTGTAGCATCAGAAATAACTAGGGGTACACCGTTTTCATAAACAGTGCTTGCGCCTCCATAAAGAATATAGTTATTAGGCACACCATCAGCGTTTAGGGTTCCAGAATCAGCCGTACTGGGGTCATCATCTACATAAATTTTGATATTTGTTAAATCAAAATCATCCGAACTATCTTGAGCGACACTCAGTAGTAAATTAACGGCAGTGTTTGAGTTATTTTCAATGTTGTAGTCAAAAATAACATTCGTACCAGCATCAGCATCAAGATCTTGAGCAATGCTTGCTGTGAAGTCGTTATCTGTAACTGCTGTAGGGTCAGTTGCGCCTGCTGAAGAACCAGGGTTAATGGTTGCATCTGGCTCTACATTAAAAGAGTAAACGGTTTGAACAATCGTTGTAACCGTATTACTTAAAGTAGAACGATCAGCACCGTTTACATCTGTAAAGCTAGCAGATGCTTGGTTGGTGATGCTTGTGCCAGTTGCCGTAGGTTGGGCAAATGACAGCATTGCTACTCCCGCGAAAAGTAGCAAAAAGAAAAAGACCTTCGGGGCTTGTTTCACTTTTTTCCTCCTAAGAAAAGAACGTGATTTAGAAATGGACTTGGGAGTGTGCGCATATTACTGAACCACAACTCGGTAAATAAACATTATGCTTTCGCTAGCAGCTAAAGCTCTGGTGACTGTCCAGCGGGTTGCTGTATAGCTATCTGGGGTAGCAATTACTTCTTCCTCTTCGCCTTCGTCATTAACAACCGTAATCATGATTGGGGGAACGCCAAATCTTTGACCACCATCAGCACTGAATTCTAAAAGGGCATTTTCAGAGCTTGCTGTGGCGCTGCCTTCTAAGTAAGAGGTGCCTGCAGGTACAGGGCCAGTAACAACGGCGTTGCCAGCAGGTACGTTGTTTTCACTAACATTTACGAGTGAAACCCGGTACTCAACAATTTGACCAGGGCGAGCGGTTTCTGCTTGGGTGAATTGCTCTTCAGTTGAACCGTCATCTTTTGTGAGGGTGCTAACTAAGAAAGCCTCAAGGCTAACCTCGAGTGGGTTTTCTTGAGTATCTTGAGCGAAGCTTAAGCTTAGTAAGCTAATGAGTAGTACGGTCATGATTTGACGCATGTTTAGAACCTTCCTTTTTTTGATTGAAATAATGAACTGAAATAAAATAGGATTGCCAAAATTATCGTTCCATCCCCCTTCTGAAAAATTAATTTTGACGCTAGCTTTTGGGTCAAGCTTTCAACTACAAAAAAAACGCCTACTGAACGTGTCGTTTTCTGCTCTCTGTAGGGGTGGAAAAAACCATCTTTTTTGCTTTGTAACAAAACCATAATATTGACCCTTCATAATCCTTTAAAAGGGTGCAGCGAAAGTCCAGCTGTGAGAAGACGAAAAGGTGACGAGGTGCGCGTGCTGGCTCAATCAGTACTTAGCGCCTTAGGTAGCACTGAAATCACTGCCTCCTGCAAGAAGTTAGTTGCTTCTTTAAGGATTGCTGGTCACAAAGCAGTTCATCCACGACACTAGCTTGCGACATGACACTTATAGTTTGAAGCTCAGGGTCTTACAAAACTCTTACAACTTTGAACCGAGTTAAAAATCTTATTAAAGCACTCGAGCTTCATGCTTCAGTTAGGCTTTTAACGAAAATATTGCTTTATTAAACTAATACTAAGGAATGAAGATTAAATAACCTCCAGAACTGGGGAGGCTCAGAGAAGCAA
>CAZWJZ010000488.1:0-3032 GCA_964634665.1 uncultured bacterium
GCTCTCACGAGCGGATTTAAGTCACTATTGTGACATTAAATCGGCACTTTGGTATTATGAGCCTTTAGTTTAACCTGCAAAAGCTGCTACGTTTTAAAAAATTGCTGTTTTAGTATTTCAGGCTAAACCATATCCAAGTTCAAGCAGCTCAAGGTATACTTTCTATAATTACAAACAAGCCAGTTCAATGTGCCAAAGGCATAAAGGAGTTTAATTATGAGTGCAAAGCGTATTTACGATGCTGAGATTGAAGCTACAGCTAGGCTGTTTCCACGTCTTGATGTCGCCAATGCAGTTGGTTCAAGAAAACTGCTAGCTGACATTGCTGAAGCAGTGGCAGCATCTGGGGTTGAACGAGCAACAGATCCCAATATTGAGGAAATAGAGAAAACTATTCTTGGTCCAGATGGTAATGATTTAGCCATACGTATTTACATGCCTAAAAATAGAACAGAAGCAGGCCCTGGCTTTGTGAACTTTCACGGGGGTGGCTTTATTTTGGGTGACCTAGATAGTGAACATACCCGTTGTCTTGCCATGTCAGGTGCTGGTGGTGCTGTATCCGTTACCGTTGATTACCGCTTAGCACCTGAATATCCTTTTCCCGCAGGGGTTGAAGATTGCTATACAACCCTGCAATGGGTGTTTGATAATGCTGAAGAACTGAAGATTGATCCTGATAAAATTGCTGTGGGTGGTGGTAGTGCAGGGGGAAATCTGTCTGCAGCTGTTGCTTTGATGGCTAGAGATCGCAATGGCCCCAAGATTGCTTTTCAATTGCTGATTTATCCTGTCATTGATAATGAGTGTAATACGCCTTCTATGCAGAGTGGCCAGGGTCTTTATATTTGGGATACTCAAAATGCAATTGATATGTGGAATCACTATATTGGTACGGAGCGTAGTAATGTCTCACCTTACGCTGCGCCAGCTCGAGCTAAAGATTTATCTGGCTTGCCACCTGCTTATGTTATGACAGCTGAGCATGATCCCTTGCGTGATGAAGGTATTCACTATGCCATGAGACTCATGGCTGCAGGGGTTCGGGTTGAGTTGCATAATTTTCCTGGTACCGTGCATGGTTTTGATTTCTTAGCACCTTCAGCATTATCTAAAAAAGCGGTTGATGAAGGGATTGAAGCGTTTAAGCAGGCAATGGAATCTTAAAGCCAAAGTGTTCTTAGGGTTATCGTAATCAACAAATGATAATTGCTGCACAGACTATCTTGAGCGCTGATTTAGTGCCTACATGCGATAATGGCAAGCCAGTTAACAACGCCATTTTATGAGTAGCCCTACCTTAAGCTAAGGGCTACATTTACTAGCCTAATCTTTAAACAGTCCCATAAGCTTTTGGGTATTAAGGCCTAAACAAGTCCTACCGCTAGGTTTTACTGTCATGACATCTTCACCAGCCACAAGCGCATTTACTACAGCTTCTTCAATGGCTTCTACAGTAGCTAGATAAAAGGGATCTAAATAATCAGCATTTAGTTCAGTTTTCTGAATAAGTAGATCATCGTTTTGTGGCATAGGTTGCTTATTGGCCACAGAAAAAGCAAGAAATATATCGCCTGAGCTGTTACCTCCTGGTGTACCTCCACGTCCAATTCCAATTGCTGCTCGCTTGGCAGTCTGACGTAGTGAAAGAGCTGAAAGCGGTGCGTCGGTAGCAATAATTACAATAATTGAGCCTGTCTCTTGCGCAAGCAAGCGACCTTCTGGCATAAGTTTGCCTATAGGTTTTCCAAGGATGCTCAGCCAAGGTCGAATACCATGATTGGCTTGCACTAATGCAGCTACCGTGTAGCTCTTTTGGGCTAGCTGTGGCGGTTACTTCTGCATTAGAAATTAGATCGGCGCACATTTTAGGCTACCTAGGTAAACTCAACAAAATAATAACTAGGCTTAGTCACTTAGTGATTCATAACGATGCTGACCATCACTTTTTGCAGGCCCAGAAAAGCCTGCACCACTCACTCTGTACTTTTGTTTTAACTCGCTTTGCGCAATAATCAATGCAAAAGCCATTAAGTAACAAGCTGCTCCTCAATGGCTTTAACACGGAGTGCTAAGAACTTCGAGTAAAAACGACATTGCTGTAAATTACCGCCCATAAACCAAAACCTGTCATGCCCCGAATCACGCCAGATAGTACGAAGCTCACCTTCATCATCTAAACCCCAGACAAGCCCTAACTTATCTGCCACATCATCCCCTAAAAGAGACCTAGCACTTTCCTGCATGTTCTCATAGCCTGTACACAGCACCACAATATCCGCAGCTAAGCTACTACCATCACTAAACTCGAGTCCATCTTGGGTAAAGCTCTTAATAGCTTGTCCTTGCTTGAGTTTTATTTTGCCTTCACTAATCTTTTCAGATGCGCCCACATTAATGTAATAGCCACCCCCTGTGCGCAAGAATTTTAAGGCAATACCACTACCATCATCCCCAAAATCAAGGGCAAACCCTGCCGTCTTCAAGCCCTCTAAAAGCTCCTTATCTAGTTCAGCAATATGCTCAGTCACAGGCTTAAGCTGCTCAGCTAAGAGTAGCGTAGGGGTTGAAGCACCCTTAAGGTCAATATCATCAATTGAAGGCTCGAGTCGCTCAAGGTCACCTCCTTGTAAAACTTTTGTAAAGGTATCACTATTAATGATGTAGCTTGAAGAACGCTGCACCATGGTTACATCAGCACCATGCTCATAAAAAGCTAAAGCAATATCATGAGCGCTGGTTGCTGCTCCAATCACCACTGCCTTTTTACCCTGCCAATCTTCAGCACCCGCATGAACACTCGAGTGTTTAATGACGCCTTTGAAAACATCCATCCCTTCAAATTGGGGAACACGAGGAAGCCCTGCCATACCTGAAGCAAGAATAATGTGATTGGCTTTAAGGCTTTGCACGGTGCCATCTTCACGCTGCACTCGAGCTTTCCAGGTTTTGCTTGCCTCATCGTAATCTGCAGCTAAAAAGCTACCGCGCCTTAATGCCTTAGTGCTCCATCCATAAGCGTTAGCTTTGGG
>CAZWJZ010000489.1:0-3024 GCA_964634665.1 uncultured bacterium
GCAGCTCGTTTTACCTCGCATTGAACCGTTACTGCTATAGGGTCAGTAGTTACAAGAAATTTATGTAAGTAATTTAAAGCGCTCCACTACCTTTTGGAGTCCCTTTATGAAACAACTCGAGTATGAAGCTGAAGCCTGGTCAGGTGGTATAAATTACAGTCAGGGAAACAGTTATTTGTGTTTTCTTGAAGCTGAGTCAGACTATTTAGCGACAGGCTATCATCGTAAGCGTATTGGTTTAAATCATCTGGCGTTTCATGGTAAATCACGGGCTCATGTTGATGAGATTGCAGCTTGGGTTAAAGAAGCTGGATACACCTTGCTTTATCAAGATAAATACCCCTACGCAAGTGGGCCTAACTATTATGCCTTGTACTGTGAAGACCCTGACAGAATTAAGGTTGAAGTCGTCGCACCTAATTGAGCTTGCATGCTAGTCAAAACTTACAAAACGTTTAGCGCTTCTATATCTACGCTTTATATAGCCTTTGTTTTGATTTTAGAACTCGCCGAAGTCATGCTTAATAACTGCCAGATGCTGACAACATGGCAAAACAAAACAATCGGCACGATGATTGATGGAAGCCAAATAAAAGGAAAATACAATACAGCTAGATTTGGTTGGTCAAAGGCAAACTGCTGAGTGGCATAAGGCACTGTGAGAGCCGCTCTAAGCACAATATTTAAAAGTAGAATAAGCACAATACTATTCCAAATTAGAAGAAGTCGGGGTTTAAACTCTCCCTTGAATGCCCATATAAATACCGCAATCGCAGTGATGCCTGAAAGAATATCAAGGTTGCCACCTTCAAAAGTCATGAGCCTAGGTACATAGCCTTCTTTATGAAGCCACCACAAGAACAACTCAACGGGAATTCGAACTGTATGTAGCAGCGTGAGTACTTTTAAAGGAAGCTTCAACACTAGCTTTTTTGAAGGTAGCAGGAAAATGAGTATTAGCGTAAACAGGGGTGGAATGACGGCAAAGAAAATTCTTGGGGGCATACTTGCAAAGGCTAGGTAAAAGTGAGTGAGTGATAAACCTGCTTGGAGCATTGCCCATGCTAGTAGTGAAATAGCTACGATGAAGACTTGTTTGAAGTTGAGTATTTTTTTGAGTGCATAAAGTAATACAGCTACACTTAAAAGGGTTATTGCAATAAACAGTACTACTGCGATAGTGGGAATTTCTAGCATCTCATTTCTCCTGATAGCTTTTAACAAAACATATTTTTGGCTTTGTCTTACCATTAATGTCTAAAAGTGCTTTCAAAAATTTATCCTTATTAAAAAGCTTTTGAAGGTCTTAAGAAATTCAGCCTTTTATTGTTTTTAGTGTATATACACGTAACTTAGCAAAAAAATTTATGCTTTGCTCTCAAATTGCTTTAACTGATTTAAAAATTGCGAATATGTTTCTGGTGTAAAATTCTGTGTTACCTCCTCTTGTGCTTTTTGCCATATAGGATAAACTTCGAAAAGCATCTCCTCCCCTGCAACGGTTATTTCAACCAATCTCATGCGAGAATCAAGTTCAGATGTACTCGTGTGAATCAACCCTCTTTGCTCGAGTGGCTTTAAATTACGGGTCAGCGTGGTTCTATCTAAAGAAAGTTTTTCAGCAAGCTTACTATGTGCCACCTTCCTCATCAGTGAACTGGTAATTAGCAGAGTAAATTGTGAAATGTGCAAATCTTTTTCAGTTAATGCTAGCTCAAATTGCTGAGTTACCATGCGAACAATACGTTTCAAATTCCTGTGGACGCAATTATTGGCAACATTCCATTTCTCGGCTTCGCTTAGCTTTCTTGCCATAAACGTAATATAAGTGTACATACACGTAATTGTCAAGCTTTTATAAAATCGTAAAGCTCGAGTTCAGAGCTCATTACAACCTAAAGACTATAAAAAATGTCCTTCGAACCCTTTTTAGACCGGTAAGCAACCCCATTATTATCGCTTGAAAACTCACAAAAATCATAGGACTAAGACTCAAAAAAGTACCGAACAATCGCTCGCTGTACATCCAGTAATAGCGTTTTCTGATGGTAGCCAACAAAATGACTTGATTCAACAGGATCAAAAGCCAACTCATTACCAATCGTAAATGGAGGTGTTGGTAGTAATTTTGGTTGACCAAGACTTGCTAATTGTTCAAGTGTAAGTGACCAGTTTTGATCTTGATAATCTTTAGGCCAGCCATCTGTAATCAGAATATCAATAGTTTCAGAAGCCCTGCTATGCCAAGCAACATGCTCTTCTTGAGAATGAAACTCTGAGGCGCAAAAATGATGAATCTTGAAGTTAAAAACCTGAGCTAAGTTATGCCATGACTTAAACACATTAGTTGGTGGTCCCCACAGACCAATTCTTGCGTCTTCAAGCTTCCCGATGCTTGACTGAATAAAGTAAGCATCTGTTAGCACTTCACAAGGATGCTCCTCTTGAGACATAGCATTTATAACAGGTCTTCTTGAAGCTACAGCAAATTCATCTAAGCGCTTATGATTAGACTCTCTAATAACATAAAGGTCATAATAATCATCCAGATAGCCAGCCAAATCTTTCACACGTTCAGACGTTTTAAGTAAATTAGGTAATTCAATAAAGCTTAAGCCAAGCTGCCTAAACGCCTCTAAAAAGGTTGTTCTCGTACGAATACCATTACCCTCAAAAGACCAAGCAACTAAACCTGATAAGTTTATATTTTCATCCAGCCTAACCAAAGACCAAATAGAAAGAATATCTTGCTTAGATAAATCAGAAATACTAATGAGCTTCATAAGGGTCAACACTCGAGTTTAAGTGTATTTACGGCGGGTGGATTGTGGGTTGTTTTCAAAGTTCATCCTTCTCTAAGTATTACGAAAACCAAGTAAATATTACTGCTAGCAATTAGTTAAGAAATATTTCTGTAGCCACCTTAAAGCACAATTATACTAATCTGATTTAATAGCCTCAATCATCACTATCATTTCCTTTCCATAATTGAATTTTGCAATCAAGTGTTTTGAAGTTCTCTTT
>CAZWJZ010000490.1:0-2988 GCA_964634665.1 uncultured bacterium
AACCCCACACCGTAACGGTATTTAAAGGTATTTAAGCTTCGGAAATTACTCAGCCTAACCCACATCTAGGCTAACCTTCAAGCCACAACCCAGTGAGTACAGCCTATGACAGCAAGCGCTATAAACCTCGTTCGTATTCTTTATGGGCTCAAGGGTCTTCCTAAATCTTCTGTTAACCCTTCTGCGTTTCAGAGGCTTTGTTCAACTACAAGTTCAGTGAATCAGGTTTGCCACCATGATTTACTTTCGGAAGAGTCATTGCAAGCGACTAAGATAAAGCGCCGAATAAAAATCGAAAGCCTTTTGTCTTGAGCTTTTCAAACTATGAAGGTAAGTGCGTTTTTGCGAGTATAGCTAAGGAAAGTGGGGCTATTTAGGGCTATTATGAATGTAAGATGTGTTACTTGCCATACAAGATTAACTTGATATTCTTTCTCTTGGAAACCCATTCCTCTCTCCACCCCACCTATCGGCATCTGGTGGGGTGACTCTTTTCTAAATTAGCTTAGGTTGTGTTTTTAGAAAAATTTGCAATCTTAATAAGCTGCTGCATCTCAACTAAAAGGTAACTCCCCCATTTTGTTTAGCACTACATCATTTCTGCAAGACGACGGGCAGATAACTCTAAGAGTCGTTCTTGTGCATTGAGTTTATGCTGACCTGGCTGTCTTTTAGGTTTACTATAAAGCCCATCACTATGAAGCACTCGAGCTTTTTCGTTATCTCTTAAGTAGAGTTCTAATATGGACATGATTTTGTCTTTGAGTTTTGGGTCTTCTATGGGTAAAAGAGCTTCAACGCGTCTGGTTAGATTGCGCTGCATCCAGTCTGCAGAACCAATGTATAAGGTGTCTAGGCCTGCGTGTTTAAAGTAAAAGATTCTTGAGTGTTCTAAGAAGCGTCCTATTATAGAGCGTACTTCTATGGTTTCACTTAGTCCTTTGACGCCGGGTTTTAAGCAGCATATGCCTCTAATGATAAGTTCAATATGTACGCCTGCTTGTGAGGCTTCGTAAAGGGCTCTTATCACATCGGGGTCAACCAGTGAGTTCATTTTGGCAATAATGTGGGCATCTTGACCTGAAGCAGCAATATCTCTTTCTTTATTTATAGCGTTTATGGTTTCTGTTTTTAGGGTTTCTGGAGCTATCCAGAGTTTACGCCAGCTTTTTTGTTTGCTAAAGCCAGTTAAATAATTAAAAAGCTCAGAGGCATCGGCTGCAATTTCTGGGTTGCAGGTAAGTAAACCAAGGTCAGTGTACATACTGGCAGTGCTTCTATTGTAATTACCTGTACCTAAGTGCACGTAGCGTTTTATCTCGTTGCCTTCACGCCGAACAATGAGCAGGGTTTTGCAGTGTGTTTTAAGTTCAGGAAAGCCATAAACGACGTGTACGCCTGCTCGCTCTAGCTCTCTTGCCCAAACAATATTGTTTTCTTCATCAAATCTGGCTTTAAGCTCTACGAGTGCCGTAACAAGTTTGCCATTGCCAGCTGCTTTCATTAACGCTGCAACAATTGGAGATTGGCGGCCGACTCTATAAAGTGTTTGTTTTATGGCTAAGACATTTGGGTCAGAGGCAGCTTCATTAATTAAGTCTAAAACAGCGTCAAAAGCATGAAACGGATGATGAATCAATATATCTTCTTTACTAATAGCATCAAAAATACTTTTTTCATTTCGGTACTCTGACGGTAAGCGACTCACAAAGGGTGGGTATTTTAATTCAGGAATATCAAGTGATGTTAACTCCATAAAGGCAGAAACATTAAGATGATTTGGAATTTCAAAGACATCTTCGTCACTTAGCTCTAGATTATTCGTTAAGTAACGCTTCCATTTTTTAGGCATGCTGCTACTTAGCTCGAGTCTTACAGGGTCACCCCAGCGTCGTTGTCTTACTTCGTCTTCTATGGCTTGCAGTAGGTCGTCTGCTTCATCTTCTGCAATTTCGAAGTCCGCGTTTCGCGTGACTCTAAAAGGATGTGCGCGAGTGACCCTGTAGCCAGGAAAGAGGTCACCTACATAGTGTTCTAAAATGTCTTCTATAACGACAAATCGGTGTGCTTTGCCGGGTAGAGGAAAAAACCTTGGTAGAACATTAGGTACTTGAACAAGCGCTAGATTCGTTTCACTATGCGTGTCATCTATAACTTCGAGTAAAAAAGTGAAGCTTAAGTTGGGTAGTCTAGGAAAAGGATGACTTGCATCTACCGCTAAGGGTGTCAAAACTGGAAATAACTCAGAGTGAAAAAAGGCTTCGACCGCTTTATGCTCAGAGTTGCTTAACTGATCCATAGGTACTAAGGCTATGCCAGCATGCTCGAGTTCGGGTAAAATAGTGTTACTTAGAAGTTCCCGGTGTTTCAATATAATTTTTTGTAGTGCTTCTGATATGGCGCTGACTTGTTCTTGGGGTGTCATGCCGTCAAAACTTAGTTTATTTATGCCAGCATCAACTTGTTCTTTTAAGCCAGCGTAGCGAATCATCATAAATTCATCGAGGTTAGCGCTAAAGATTGCTAGGAACTTAAGTCTCTCTAAAAGAGGGTTTTGTTCGTTTTGTGCTTCTTCTAAGACGCGTTGGTTAAATTTTAACCAAGATAACTCACGATTAAAAAAAGATACAGTGGCTTTTTCGGTTTGGGGTTCGGGTACCTTCAGCATGATGCTATTAGCCTAACAAATGCTAGCTGCTGATATGTCAAAAGAGTTCATATTCTCAATAGGGAGTATTTCAACCTTAACGCCCTCAACGTTTTGCTGATTTCAATTTTAATTTTCAAAAAAGGCAACTCTAGTTATAGATTTAGTCATTGAGCTAAAAATATGAACTCGAGTTTTTATTTTATAGTTTCTTATCCAGAAACTCTTATATCTTGAGGTTCCATCGGTGCTCAGAGTACTGATTCGGGTCTTTAAAAGACTGTTTGGTAATGGCTCATTAAGAACTGCTAGGCTAAGGAATGGTTTATTAAAGTAGTAAG
>CAZWJZ010000491.1:0-1523 GCA_964634665.1 uncultured bacterium
GCCCCCAATTGTTAAAAAATTCATTGTGAGCTCTTAGCATAAGAACAACTTATCCATTTAAGCATTATATATTTCAATAAATTATTTCGACAGATACCCTCATATCGCTATGTAAAATTTATTCACCTTATTTCCATTGAGGGCGTGAATTTTTTTGGCATTTATGAGGCTGTGCTGTTTATTGTTACGTTCATCCCTGGTGCCCGGTTTCGTGTAGGAGCAGCGAGCCGATTGCCCCGTTTTTTAATCCATTTGTGTGCATGTCGTTATCCGGGAGCAACCTCGTCCCTTTCAAATTGCACCCAACCTATTCATGAAAGCTAAACTCGCCTCGTTTCTGATAGCATCCACTGGTCTGATTGGCAATTTTGCCCACGGGACGACCATCCTGAATCCTGAATCATCCCCCCATAATACCCCTGGGGGAAAAGCAACTCTTGCCGGGACGCCCGAATCCAGGAGTCCCGCAGAAATAGTCAAATCTCTGCTTACTCTCTACACGAATGAGGACAATCCATTCTTGAAGTCAGTGAATCTGATGGCGCAGTTGCAACTGCAATATGCCTATGGCTCGGGCAACACAGGCCACTTTGGGACATCGGACTGGCCACATCATTTAACATGGGGCGATCTGGAAAACCGCCGCTTCCGGCTGGGACTTCGCGCAAAATTCGGCGGGGGCTTTTCCTTATTCAACCTGACCGACCTAAATCCTGATTTCTCCGACGGGGTTTACAAGCGGACTCCCGAGACGTTTCTGACATGGACGCACAGCGAAGCATTTGCGATTTCGGCGGGGAAATGTGAGCTGAAGTTCAACCGGGAGCAGGAATACCTTTCCAGCCGGTTTCCGGTGTTCGAGCGCACGGCAGTGGGCAATATGTTTTACGGAGGCGAACTGACGGGAATCTGGGCCGCAGGCAGGAACATTGGCACCGGCTGGCTCTATTCCATCGGAGTCTTCAGCAATGACCGCCAGGACGAATGGGTACGGTTCGATGGGGGGGGAGCAATCACGGTCATAAAGATCGGTTACGATTACACTGCAAATACGGGGTTCGATGCTGCAGATGTCCGGCTGGAATGGTTGCACAACACCAAGCCCGGCTACCGCAATTCATCAACCAATCCCGCTTCGCCACTCTATTCCAATTGCTATTCCCTATCGAACGAAATCACAATCGACCAACTCACCTTCACTACCGAACTTCTCCTGGGTGAAGGTGCCAACAACCGCTCCGACGTCGGGGCGCTCTCGACGATGCTCCGCTGGTCATTTACGGAAAAGCTCGAATTTGTCAATGTGTTGGAGGCCGCAAGAAGCCGTGGCAAAAATGGAGTGGTCCTTCCCGCGCGTTACGAGGCGCTTTCACCAGGGCTCGCCACCGCGGTCGGAGACCGGTGGTTTTCCGGATATGCGGGGCTGAATTATTACATTGACGGCCACGCGATCAAACTGATGACGGGGGTAAAATATAGTCACATGGATGGAATTTCGACCAAATCGGGCAATGACACTTTTG
>CAZWJZ010000491.1:1533-2978 GCA_964634665.1 uncultured bacterium
TGGACGTGGCTCGTCGGCGTCCGTTTGTTCTTTTAGTCATCACCCGTGATTCCCTGACCCTTCGCGAAGCGCCCACAGCCCCGATCCTCTCCCCAACCAGTAAACCAACCTGAAAAACAACAACACACGCCATGAGCAACCCAGACAACCCATTTAACGAACGTATCCGTCCGGCTAACAGCATCTAGTATCTTGTAACATTAATTTTTTCGGATTGAAATAAGTTTAAATCGGGGCTAATTCCTTGGAATGGCAAACCGATACCTCATTACTCTCACTCAATCCGAACGCGACGAGTTGACAACGCTCACTCGACGCGCCGCTGCAAATGGTAAAATTTTCTCCCGTGCCCGGGCGCTCCTGCTCAGTGACGCAGGGGAGTATGCTCAACACTCCCCATGGCGTGTCGCTGACGTGGCGCAGGCTTTGGGAATCACTTCACGAACGGTTGAGCACCTTAAGCAAAAATTCGTTGAAGAAGGCTTGGAGGCGGCGCTTGGGCGCAAGCCGCCGTCAAGCCATCGTCCTGTTATTTTCGACGGTGCCTTTGACGCACGAGTGACTGCGTTGGCTTGCTCCAAACCTCCGAAAGGGCACCGGCGGTGGACGGTGCGTTTACTGGCCGAAAAAGTTGTCGAGCTTGAAATTGCCCCCACCGTCTCGACGATGACCATCCAGAGGTCGCTAAAAAAAACTCGTTGCGCCCTCACCGGAGCAAATATTGGAAGATCCCGCCCGATGCCAACGCGGCCTTTGTAGCATGCATGGAGGATGTGCTGGAGCTTTATCATGCTCCTTACGACCCGTGTTTTCCATTGGTTTGTATGGACGAATCCTGCAAGCAGCTGGTCGGCGAAGTTCAGCCACCGATTTCCTGCGCACCCGGACGAGATCGCATTGAGGACTATGAATATGTTCGAAAAGGAGTGGCGCAAATTTTCCTCGAAGTCGAACCTCTGGGCGGACGTCGACACCTCGAAATCACCGAGCATAGAACCCGAACTGAGTGGGCGGCATTCATCAAGGGAATGCTCGATGAGCGTTACCCGAATGCCACCAAGGTGCGTCTGGTCATGGACAATCTCAATACTCACAGCATCGCCTCGCTCTACGAAGCATTTCCTCCCGAAGAGGCGCAGCGATTGGCTCGTCGGCTTGAAATTCATTACACTCCCAAGCACGGCAGTTGGCTCAATGTGGCGGAAATTGAATTCAGCGTTCTTCAGTCACAGTGCCTGGATCGACGCATTCCAGACATAGAGACATTGCGCAGGGAGGTTGCGGATTGGGAAACGGAGCGAAACAACCGCGCCAGCAAGACAAAATGGCAATTCACGACCCGAGAGGCTCGGATTAAATTGCACCGCCTTTATCCAAAATTATAAATGTTACAAGATACTAGTGGGTGTTGCCATGCACGTCTTGTTCGCCTTTCTTCGTTATTC
>CAZWJZ010000492.1:0-483 GCA_964634665.1 uncultured bacterium
CGAGAGTGCTGTTACTCAATTACCCTAAAATTACTGTTCATAATACGCCTTACAACTATATAGCCACAGCAGAAACTGGATTAGCTTTAGTCTTAGCCAGCGCAAAATTTTTAACCAAAGCAGACATAAACCTACGTCAAAATGACTGGACCTTACGCTACAGCGAGCAACCCCAACTCATGCTGCATGGAAGAACCATAGTCCTTTTAGGCTACGGCCGCATAGGTAAACACCTAGCACCCATCTGCAAAGCCTTAGGCATGAATGTAATTGGGGTAAAACGCAGTTTAAAGCCCGAAGATAAACAAGATGCCCATGCGACGGTTCGCCAAACTAAAGAGCTAAACGAAATGCTACCCAAAGCAGACATTTTACTTATAGCCCTACCCGAAACTCCCGAAACTGTAGGTTTAATTGGCAAGCAAGAATTAGACCAATTACCCAACAATGCTATTCTGGTGAATGTGGGGCGAGGCAGCATAG
>CAZWJZ010000492.1:493-2974 GCA_964634665.1 uncultured bacterium
GTTAATGAAGCAGCCCTTTTTGAAGCCCTAAGCAACGGCAAGCTAGCAGCAGCTGGTTTAGATGTATGGTTCAAGTACCCAAAAACCATAGAAGAGCGCACAAACACCACACCCTCCAAATACCCATTTCACCAGCTAGAAAACGTTGTAATGAGCCCCCACAAAGGCGGCTGGCTAGGTGCAGAAGATGACAGCCGCATGATCTTTCTAGCCCAAATGCTAAATACTTATGCTCAAGAACAAGAAATGCCCAACAAAATAAGACTCGAGCTTGGCTATTAAAAGACGTACTCGAGTGTTTTGTTATTCCTATAGAAGTTGCGTGACAAAAAAATCATAGAGATAAACTCTCTATGATTTTTCCTAAAATTATGAATCTAAGTTTACTTTTTAGCAGTCTTATAGACATGCGCAGAGTTTCTATAACCTAATCTATCTAAGTACCATTGTTTTGAGTTTACACCTGCGCTGCTTGCCCAGTTTGCAAAGTTAGGGTATCCCCAAGTAATTTCGCTGTTTTCAGTTGTCCAGTCATATTTACTGGGTATATGAAGCGCCCAAGGTAAGTTCTTGTCATTCACATAGGTTTTATTGCCTTTACTGTTGTCATCTCCTGTACCAAAAAGGTTTTGGTCTGCTAGGTCAGTAGCTGCGTGGAAGGGTAAATGAATTTCGTTACCACGATTACTTTTCCAGGTTTCAGCGTTTTGTAAGGTAATGCCACCAATGTTAGAGACGATAAAGGGATTGTAAGGTGCTGAACCTAGTTCATTTAGTTTGACTTCTTGCTTTAATTCTATGGTTACGTTAATTGTTTTTGCTTCGGCTGTATTGCCATTAGGTAGGGTATTAACAATATAGCCAAGATCACGACCACTATGGTCAGATACAAAAATGACAGCGTTGCTTTGATTGGCTTCGGTGCCGTTTGCATTAAATTCAATCCAGCTGTACGGCCCGCCAGTATTAACTTTATTGCCAGATACGGATTTAACTATATCTGCTGCAATTGGCAATTCAAAAGCAAATGCATTTACGTAAGCTGCGCCAGCGGCTTGCAATACATATTCGCCTTCAATTTGGGTAACACGATTGCGGGCATTTGTAATTTGGTTTATACGGTAATCAACCACAAGATCATTAAAGTCATAATCACCTGTGTAAGGCCAGCGATCTTCAAAGGCTAAGGTACCGTAATCATTTGCATTTGGGAAGTAATTGTTAAAGGCTTTGTTAGGGTCATTAGGGTATTCATCATCACTATCTTTAACACCGTCTCCATCACTATCCTTAATGCCATCATCATTAACGGGAGTAAAGTCTTCGGTTTCAATAACATCAAAAGAGTTAACTTCAATTTGCACAATAGCATCATTAAAGTCATCATCAGTATTGCCTTCGCGGAATAAATCTTCAAAGCCAAGCACTATGACTTGTTCTTCAGGGTCAAATACCAGCGCGCTATGACGACGTTTTGTAGCGGCCTTTTCAGGGTTTAGGTTGGGGTCAGAAAAGTAAATATTTATACCATCGGTTAGTGTGTCTTTCCAGCCGTTAGCCACAATGAACCAACCAATACCTGTACCTGCAGGAAAAGTTGTAGATTCTTCAGCGCTACCAGGTTTGTACTTTAGCTGCACGCGATCACCAGGAATTAAATTACCCCCAGAGTTTCGTAAAGAAGCATTAGGGAAAATTAGGATATGTTCACTTACCTCAGCAGCTGTTGTAGGTGGATTATTAAGATCAAAGGTGTAATAACCAATCATATTACGGTAGCCTGCACCCTCATGTAAAAAGGTTAACCAAGCTTCGCCATCTTGCCTAAAGTTGATGTTTGACTTTGCAGTATCAGAAATATAGTTAGGGTTAAACTCGGGAACAGGTTTGCCTTCAGGAAACCAAGATGCAATGAGTTGCGATAAGCGTTTACTAGGTCGATTAGGTTCAGCTAAATAATTTGGAACACCCAAAGCAGACCAAGAACCTAGCGTTTTGTAAGTAATCGCTAAACTCTCAAGGTTCTGACTAATAACTGTTTCAGTCTCAGTTTCTCTAACGTTAGGAACGGCAAATTTAGCATTCGCCGCGCCCTCACGAATTGCAACCTCAATTTGTGGCGCACCAGCATACTCGAGCTTAAACAATAATTTGCTTACATGGTCGGGTAGCTCGAGTTCTTCTTGAAACGCACCTAGTTCGTCGGTGAGTCCTGAGAAGGCGAGTATACCGGAGTTTGGATTGTCTTCTGAGTTTAGGTCATAAGAGTGGTAGATGCTAAAGAGGGTATTTTCTAAAGCTAAGTTATCAGCATCTTTTGCGCTTATGTTTAGGTTTATGGTTTGGATGGAACTATAAGTAAAGATTTCTGGAATTTCTAATTCATCCATATTTACATAGGTGGGTTGTTTTGTGCCTTCTTCTGGTGGGCCATCATTAGGGGTGGTGTTTTTGCCGCCTTGCACTGAACAAGATGCTAAG
>CAZWJZ010000493.1:0-2963 GCA_964634665.1 uncultured bacterium
AAAATGCCCAAGCAGGTCAAGTTACGTCTGATTCCAAAACAACTTGACGCAACCCCTTGTGATGTACTCATTGCTGTTCAGCCTTAACCATAGCAATTCCTAACATTCTAGTATTCTACTCATGACAGTAGGCAAGGTTGCTTTGATAACAGGAGGAGCTGCTGGTATCGGCAACACCTGCAGCAAACGTTTAGTGCTTGCCTTCTTTTCAGAAGAAAGAAGTGCTGAGTTTTTTGTCAGACTAGCTAGGCTAAACTAAGGACAGTTGTTTTAAAGACACTCCAAAGTCACCCTTGATAACCACGCTTAGATCAAGGGTATTTTTTTATATTCTGAATCTTAAACCAGATTAAATAGCTATCTACCTAAATCATAAGCCAAAGGCATAAGGAAAAGAGTTTTGACTTAAGCCCTTGGATTTTATATAGCTAGACAAAACCAATCTGTGGAGGGTTTCTTAGCCTCTGCATTTCTTTTGATCCAAGAAGAATTGTTTTGTAAGAACTTTGTGAGAAGAGACTTGCTAATCTCAAGTTTAATGTAATGTCTTTGATTCTTTCTTGGCATTACATCTTCATCCTAACTCCTAGGACGCTATGACCTGCTTTAATTTATTGGGCGCTTCCAAAAGCAGTGAGCGAGTAGCGCAACCGACCTTGGAGGTCATCTTGAATCGCGTTGTCTTTAAACCTCTTAAAACCGTGTTCTTATGGAGCTTGCTATTAATACTAGCAGCCTGTAGTAGTACAGCAGTTCCAGAGCAAGAATCAAGCTTTGATTACATAGCATCTGTAGAGATATCTGCTACAGATACGCAAGCAAGTATAGAAGCAACTTATGGTGGTAAATCCTTCATTTTTGATCAAGAAGCAGGCTTTGCTATGCTTGGCTTTAGTAAAGAAGCTGCTGAATTAACCACACTTTCAACCGAAAGCAATGTAGACCGCTTTAGTTCACCCGTAAACGCCTCTGGCTTTTCTGCCTGGGCGGGAGGGTGGAGTGCCTGGGCGGGAGGATGGAGTGCCTGGGCTGGCGGCTGGAGTGCTTGGGCAGGCGGCGAGCCCGTACCTGCACCTGCAGAAAACAATGCTCTCTGGGACAAAGTTAATTTACGGCAAGCTCACTACTTATCACGCAACTATGGCGCTGGTGTCATGGTGGCTGTCATTGATACAGGCATTGACAAAAATCACAGCCTGTTTAGCGGTCGTCTTGCTTCAAGTGGTCTATGGCGCGACTATATAGATGGTGATAACTTACCCCTCGAAGGTGCTTCAAACGGTAAAGCTTATGGTCATGGGACAGCTGTTGCAGGCTTAATTTTACAGGTTGCCCCCAAAGCTAGCATCTTACCTTTAAGAGTTTTAGATAGTGATGGAAAAGGGGATCTAGATGATGTTATCAGCGCGATTTACCACGCTGTTAATTCAGGTGCCAAAATCATTAACGTTTCTTTGGGTTCAGTTGACTATTCTTACTCACTGGTTCAAGCACTGCAATATGCCAAAAGCAAGGAGGTTTATATTGTCGCCTCTGCAGGTAACTTAGGCGCCTTAAACTCGACCACTTACCCAGCTCAAAATGCTTATTGGGATGGCATCCACCCCTTTTTAATCGCAGTTGGCAGCATCAACGACAATAATTATCTATCAAACTTTAGCAGCTACGGGTATGGACTTATGGTCAGTGCCCCTGGTGAAAAGAACTTTAGCGCTTATCCGGGTAATCAAAAAGGCTATTTTAAAGGTACCTCCTTTGCTGCTCCTGTTGTTTCAGGTGCTCTAGCGCTTGCCTATGCCGACGCTTCTAGTTCAGCAAGACCTCAACTTTATGAAGCCCTGCGCCTAAGTACCTACAATTCGTTTGATTATTGGAACAAAAATGATTCCAAACTGAGTCAAGGTTCAATTGGTGAGGGTATTCTAAATATTGCAAACTTAATGCGTAGCATCCCTGGCTGGACAGAACCCAGCAGCCGCTACACCACTTCTAGCAACCTCTTTCCTAACCCCGGTTTTGAAACTAGTTTAGGTAGTGACTGGTGGTTTAACAATGCCAGTCGTAGTAGAGACCGTCGCAGTGGTTCCTGGGGACTAAAACTTAACCCCTGGGGCAGTGCAGGTTTTACCCTCTACGGTCTTAAACCCAACACAAGCTATACCCTCATTGGCTGGGGTAAAACCAGCAATGCTGCAGATATCATACAAGTTGGTGTTCATAGCTACGGTGGGGAAGAATATAACGTTTCTTTTGGCAATACTCATTACAGTAGTAGATCGATTACGTTCAAGACAGGCTCGAGCAATACCTTTGTTCATGTTTACTTCACGGCCACTGGCGGAACTGCTTACTTTGACGATTTCAGACTCATTGAAGATAAGCCTTAAGTCTTAAACGGAAAGCACGAAAAACCTTAGGGTCATTCCAATCAAGCTGGCATCTGAAGTAGATAAGGTAATGGCCCTTTTTGTAGAAGCCGATCCCGTTGCTAAAGTCTAAGCCGCTAAGTTCAAAAACTGAGAAGTTTTGGTTTGTTCAGGTTTAAATTACTATCCAAAACAGTTCTTTTCTTGCCAAATAGGGCTGCCTAGATAATTTGGGATTGATTGTACGCTAAGGAAAATTGAATGCTGTCTAGGAAGGTATTTCTAGCGTTATCCTTTGCAGCCTTTTCCTCAAAACTCATCTTATTAGACTTAAAGTTTGTATTAGTTTTGAGAATGGTTTTTAATAGCTGCGAACCCTGATTATTCCGTTTGAGACGACGTTCTCAATTACTTTTTCAAAATCGGTGGTTTTTGATAATCCAATTTTGCTCTAGACTTTACCTTTTTGGGCGTTGTGCCAAAAACCCCATTTTGCTTTCAAGCGTGAGCCCTGCGGTCTACCGCAGAAATCGTTTGAATTCTGATCCTGTTGGTAAAGTCTAAGCAGCTAATTTTAGGAACTGAGAGGTTCTAGTC
>CAZWJZ010000494.1:0-1299 GCA_964634665.1 uncultured bacterium
CCTCTTTGGCTAATGTCAGCATTCGGCAACTCTTAACGCATAGTTCTGGTTTGGCTGCTTGGAAGCCTCTTTTTGCTTGGGTGAGTGAAAGGCAAACCGCCATGGCTAATGTTTTACAGTCAGAAATAAGTCATGAGGCAGGAACTTTTGTTTATAGTGATTTGGGCTTTATGACACTAGGTGCAATCATTGAACGTATTAGCAAAATGAAGCAAGATGCCTTTGTAAAGCAACACATCATTGAACCTCTGGGCATGACTAAAATTCAGTACGGCCCCCTAGCTTCTGCTAATGTGGCAGCTACCGAAGACTGTCCTTGGCGTAACCAAGTCCTAAAGGGCATTGTGCATGACGAAAACGCATTTTGTCTTGAGCATATTGCAGGTCATGCAGGACTTTTTGGCGTTGCTGAAGACCTGGCCTTATACGCTCGAGCTTGGCTTAATTTTGATAGTAAGTTAGCTAAAGAAGAGATTTTGCAAGCTGCTTTAAAAGAGTATGTGAATCAGGCGGGTGTTCGTAGAGGTTTAGGCTGGGCACTTAAAGGAGACAATAGCTTTGCGGGTTCTGCTGCTAGTTTAGAGGGTTATGGGCATACTGGCTTTACAGGCAGCAGCCTTTGGATTGAACCAAAGCAAAACTGGTTTGCGATTCTTTTAAGCAATCGGGTTCATCCTTCTAGAACATGTGGTGGCAACATACATAGTATCCGCCAAGCATTTCATAGTGCTATTGCAAAGGAGTTCTCATGAATACCCTTCCCGCCATGCGTGTACTTAGTCTTATGTCTGGCACATCTGCAGATGGTATCGATGCTGTCTTAGTAACCTTCGACCTTAAGGCTGGGCAATTAAACTGGAAGGTAGAAGCGCGTCTAAACCTTGCTTATGAACCAGAATTACGCCAACGCATTTTAGAGTGCTTACAACCACAAACATCCAACGTTATTTTGCTTACCGAAGTGCATAACGAAGTAGGTCAAGCCTACGCAAATTTGGTTAAGCAAATCAAACAAAACCATAGCTTTGACCTTGTCGCCTTATCAGGACAAACGGTTTATCACATTCCTAGAATAGACCCAAGCATGAACTGGTCAACCCTAAGCACCCTGCAAGTCGGTGAAGCTGCCCTAGTCGCTGAACACTGTCAAACGCCAGTCATGAGTGACTTTAGACAATCAGATATGGCAGCAGGTGGGCAAGGCGCACCCATGGTTTCCTTTGGTGATTACAAAATGTTCAGCCAAGTAGGAAAAGCTCGAGCTATTCATAATTTAGGTGGCATATCTAACCTTACCTA
>CAZWJZ010000494.1:1309-2955 GCA_964634665.1 uncultured bacterium
AGTAATGATGCCAGCAAAGTATTTGCTTTTGACACAGGCCCTTCAAACTGCCTGATAGATGAAGCTGTTAAGAAGCACTTTGGACTCGAGTTTGATGAGGGTGGCAAGATTGCTGTTTCAGGACGAGTTGATAGTCAAGTTCTACAAAGCCTTTTGCAGCATGAATACTTGAACCTGCCTTTACCTAAAACAACAGGTCGAGAAACCTTTACGCTAAGCGAAATTGAAAAAACGACTTCTCTGGCTACACTCGAGCCGCGTGATCTGGTGGCTACCCTAACGGCTTTTTCAGCAGAATCTATTATTAAAGCTTATAAAGACTATGTTTTGCCTTTTGGTTTAGATGAGATTTTTGTCGCAGGCGGTGGTGCGCTGAACCCTACCCTTATGAGTTGGCTTATAGATGGTTTAGAAATACCCATTAAAACCTTTGAAGAGCTTGGCTGGCAATCTAAAGACCGTGAGGCATTAGCCTTTGGGCTTATGGCTTACTTTGCTTACCACGGCTTAGCCAACACGCTACCAAGTGCAACAGGTGCAAGACGCGCTGTGAGTGCAGGTAAGCTCACAAGACACTAAATTATAAAAGCTTAAGATTCTAAGGCTAGAACCGTCTGAGGGTCTTTGTTTTGACTCGCCTAGCTCGGAGATTAAAACGCTGTAGCGTCTTAATCTCAAAAGGCTATACAATGAAAGCATGATTCTCTCAACGCATAAAACATCTGACCTGCACTTAACGCAACATGAATTTCGTGTTCCTCTTAACTATAGTCAACCAGATACAGAAATAAGCGTTTTTGCACGAGAACTTAGAGCCTTAAATGAAACTCGAGCGCTTCCTTATCTTGTTTATCTGCAAGGCGGACCCGGCTCAGAATCTCCTAGACCTTTAGAAAAATCAGGCTGGATTAAGCGCGCCCTCAAAGACTACCGTGTTTTGCTTTTAGATCAGCGAGGTACAGGCTTGAGTAGCCCCATCACTTTTCAAACACTCGAGCCTTTAAGCGCAACTGAGCAGGCTGAGTATCTGAGTCATTTTCGTTTGGATAATATTGTTCGGGATGCTGAGTTTATCCGTGCAGAGCTTATTGGTGATAAAAAATGGAGTTTATTGGGGCAGAGTTATGGGGGGTTTTGCTCAGTTCGGTATTTGAGTGCCGCACCAGAAGCTTTAGAGCAAGTGTTTATAACGGGGGGTATTCCGTCAATTACACGTCCTGTTGATGATGTTTACAAAGCTACTTATAAAATTTTGACTGAAAAAAATGAATTATTTTTTGAGCGTTATCCTGAAGCGCAAGCGTGGTGTCAAGACATTGCTAATTATTTACTTGAGCATGATACTAGACTCCCAAATGGTCAACGTTTTACCGTAGAGCAGTTTCAGCAGTTAGGTATGGCGCTTGGTAGCAGCACGGGCTTTGAAAGTCTTTACTATCTTTTAGAAGAAGCTTTTGTGACTATAGAAGGCAAAAAAACATTGTCTTATACATTTTTGCTAGATGCTTTTACGAGCATGGGGTTTCATAGACAGCCTATTTTTTCTATTTTACATGAAGGCATTTATTGTCAAAATTATGCTTCCAACTGGTCAGCTGAGCGCATTAGGCAAGATAATGAGGCCTTTAATTACGAGCCTAACAAAG
>CAZWJZ010000495.1:0-2951 GCA_964634665.1 uncultured bacterium
GGCAGCTGTGCCATCTTTTGAAAGTGTGTTGGGGTCTAATAGTACTTTGCCTTCATCACCAAGCTTATCCATGACAAAAAGCACATTTTGGTTTTGCAAACCGGTATTACGTGTTTCAAAATACTTGCTTCCCTTTTTAAAAGGAGCAGTTTGTTTAGGGTAATTCCAAAGTTTGGTTAGTCGCTCACGGATGGCTTTGCGTTCAGGAATGGCCTCTAAAAAAGAAAAGCTTAGTTTGTTCTGTTCTTCAATCCAAGCTGCAACCTCTTCATGAGTGTGCGGAAGCTCGAGCCACCGGTAAGGGTCTTGAATGTCTTTACCGTGGTAACTGTCGGTATGGTCTATTTTTTTGGTTTTTGGGTAGTTAAGAGTGTTGGCTTGTTCTGGCATGGTTAACGCTAGCATGAATCAGAAGCAAAGAAAATATTTTCATAATGCAATCTTTACGATTAGCTGTCCCTTTGGGGCTGTTTCGACTAAAGGGAGAAGTTCTTAGGGGATTAAAGGAGAGGGCGAAAAGTGAAGGGTGTAATAATTATTGGAAATGCAATTGGTATAAAAAAGAGGACATCCTGTTTTTGAGGATACCCTCTTTTACTTGCTTCTTACTTTCTAATTCTTGCGTCTTTTTTACGCTTGTGCGGGTTTTGCAGGTGCTTTTGGTTTACGTTTAGCTGTTTTTTCTTTAGTGTTTGCGTGAGCTTCTAAAGCTTTTAGTCCGCCTACAAGCGCAACATCTAAAACTTGGTCTAGATCATCAACACTATGAAAACTTAGACTTTTTCGTAAATGCACAGGAATATCATTTAAATCACTATGATTTTTGCTTGGGTAAACAATGTGCTTAATACCAGCTCTTTTAGCACCTAAAACCTTTTCTTTTAAGCCACCAATAGGTAAAACACGACCCCTTAACGTTACTTCGCCAGTCATGCTGACATCTTTACGAGCAGGAATGCCTGTTAGTGCGCTAATAAGAGAGGTTGCAAGTACAATGCCTGCACTTGGTCCTTCTTTAGGTGTACCGCCAGATGGAACATGAATATGAATTTCATGATTATCTAGTACTTCTTGAGAAATACCAAAACGCGTTGCATTACTCTTAGCATAAGTTAAGGCAGCTCGAGCGCTTTCTTTCATGACGTCTCCCAATTGACCTGTAAGAACAAGTCCGCCTTTACCCGGGGTGACACTGGTTTCGACAAATAAGATGTCGCCACCAACAGGTGTGTAGTACATGCCTGTAGCTACGCCCACTAAGTTTTCTGCTGCTTCAGACTCAGGGGTAAATTTATCTGGCCCTAAGTACTGCTCTAAACTGGGTTCCGTTAAGCGAACGCGTTTGGTTTCGCCTTCAGCTATACGTCTTGCGGCTTTACGAGCAAGGGTGCCAATGGTTCTTTCTAAGTTACGGACACCCGCTTCACGCGTGTAATTGGTAACAATTTTAGCGATTGCTGAGTCACTCACAATAAGTTGCTTAGATTTAAGACCATTTTCCCTAATTTGTCTTGGTAATAAGTAACGCTTAGCAATCTCAACTTTTTCTTGCTCAATATAACTGTTAAACTCAATGACTTCCATGCGATCTAACAGTGCTTCAGGAATTTGCTGAGGGTAATTAGCTGTTGCAACAAAAAGCACTTCACTAAGGTCAAATGGTACGCCTAAGTAATGATCAACAAAACTATAGTTCTGAGCAGGGTCAAGTACTTCAAGAAGAGCACTACTAGGGTCACCCTGATAACTCGTACCTAACTTATCAACCTCATCTAGCAAAAAGACGGGGTTTTTGGTTCCTGCTTGACGAATACCCTGAATAATACGACCGGGCATACTACCAATATAGGTACGTCTGTGACCACGAATGTCACTCTCATCTCGAGCGCCACCCAAACTAATACGCACATACTCACGACCAAGTGCTTTAGCCACAGATTTCGCAATACTGGTTTTACCCACACCCGGAGGCCCAACAAAAATGAGAATAGGGCCTTTATTTACATCACTCGCATCAAGCTCACCCTTCTGGGCACGCTCGAGTTTGAGTTTGCGAACCGCTAGGTACTCTAAAACACGGTCTTTTACTTTCTCTAAACCATAGTGCTCATCTTCAAGAATTTTGGTGGCTTCAGCAATATCTATTTCTTCTTCACTTCGTGTATTCCAAGGTAATTCAGTGATGGTAGTGAGATAGGTGCGAATAACAGAAGCTTCAGCAGAATCAGGATGCATACGACCTAAACGGTTAAGCTCACGCTCTGCTTCTTTCATGACCTCTTCCGGAAGCTCTAAATCATCAAGCTTAGCTTTGAACTCCTCGATCTCATCATCATCTTCATCGCTGCCATTAAGCTCTCGCTGTAACGCTTTTATTTGCTCACGAATGAAGTACTCACGTTGATTACGATCAATCTCATCTTTAACTTCACGCTGCAACCTGCGTTGCGTCTCTGCAAGCTCGAGTTCTGTGTCTATCAGTACAAGTACTTTTTTGACGCGTTCAGATACGGTTGGTGCTTCTAGCACAGCTTGTTTCTCTTCGGGTCTGAACTCTAGGTTATAAGCAACATAATCTGCAAATTGACCTGCATCTTCTAAGTTCATGACAAACTGAGCAACTTCAGGCTGCACGGTGCGGCTTGACTCAATCATGTCAGCAAACTTTTCTTTAAGCTCTCTAAAGGCTGCTTCTAAGATAAGTTCGTCACCAACAGGCACATCTATGGGTTCTACATCTGCCTCAATGACATCTGTGTTGCCATAAAAGGCTTTGACACGCACTCGAGCGAATGCCTGAACCAGCATTTGTATGTTGCCGTCAGGGTTTTTCTTCATGCGTAAGATGTTGCAGGCGGTGCCTACTTTGTAGAGGTCATCAGCGGTGGGTTCTTGGGTATCACGGTCTTTTTGATTGACAATCAGTATGGTGCGGTCGCGATCTAAGGCCG
>CAZWJZ010000496.1:0-744 GCA_964634665.1 uncultured bacterium
CTAAACGCACGCTCCGCCAACTCAGCCGCCTCAACAAACAAAGCCTTAGCAGCCTTAAACTCAGCCAAACGCAACATAGACTCTTGAACCCTAGCTGCCAAAAATTCACGTGTTTCAAGCACCCAAGCTTCAAGCTCTTCACCTAAACGAGAGGCGTTCACCGTCTCTAAAAAAGGTCCCCCATAAAGCTCAACAACCCTCACATAATCTTTAGCATTAAACGCCTCAAGCAAAACATGTGAATCACACTTAAAATCCGTCCAGACACGCAACTCATCAGCCTCAACACTACTAGGCACAAACTGCCTAAGCTGATTAAGCGCACTCGACAAACTATTTAAGTAATCACTCTTACCACTCCAAAACAACTCAGCCACATGCCGACGCTCAAGCGCACCCCCCACCACAGACAAATACACAAGCAACAAAAGCGGCTTAGACCGCGAAAAATCACCCTCAGACAAAGACAACTGACCCAACGTTAAAAGCTGCACAGGCACAGTTTAACGCACAGCCAAGAGAGAGAAGTAAGTAGCAATGAGAGATGAGAAAAAAGCCATGAGAGATGAGCAATAAGTGGAGAAGAAAAGAAGAAAGATAAGCTCCCCTCGCCCCTACTACTAGTAGGGGGATAAAAACACAAGCTAGCTTTTAAGTCTCCCTAATAGGGGGATTTAGGGGGTTTATACACTTAAAGCACAGCACAGTTAGTCAAAGTAAAAACAAAAAAGACAAAAGCAAAAA
>CAZWJZ010000496.1:754-2948 GCA_964634665.1 uncultured bacterium
AAAAACCTTAACCTCCCCTAACCCCTCCTAGTAGGAGGGGAATGTATAGGTGGCTTTCAGGACAAGAAACAACTCGAGCTATTTGGGTGTGAGTCCGAAAAACCCTGAAAAGAAGTCTTAAAAACAAAGTTTGAAGTCTTAAAAACACGTTTTAAATAGCCGTTCCTGAATTTGTTTTCACCTTAGAAAACACGTCAGGAACGGCTTTTCTATTGCCTTTTAAGGTCTTGAAAACATTTTTTCAGAGCTAGCCAAAATTTTATGCGGCTGATTTCAGGGGCAAAAGACGATTCTGTGTTCAGCAAACGGGAAACACCCGAACGCAAAAAGGAGAAAGACATGAAAAACCAAGTAACCACAAGCCCAGCAACCCAAAGCCCAGCTCAGACAGAAACCAAAGCCATGGAGGCAAATAACATGAAAAAAATTATCGTAACCGTAGCAATCGCATTCGTAATCGCACTTTCAGCCTTAATCATTAACCCAAGCGTTGCAGCAGCTCAAAGCCCTCAAGCAAACCAAGCTCTTATTAGCAGCTTCAATCACATAACTACACATGGTAACGATGACTGGGATGGTGGCTTCACAACTCAAGGTAACGAAGACTGGGATGGTGGCTTCACAACTCAAGGTAACGAAGATTGGGATGGAGGTTTTGTAAAGACTTCTCAAAACAACAACTGGTTCTATTAATCTTTTAAATAAAATGTTATAAGCGAGTGCGTAAATGGACGCACTCGCTGTTTTGCGTGAAATTTTAGAAGCACTAGACTCTATATTTCAATGAATCTAACAAACCTTCCAAATTAACTGCCTTGCCTTGAGTCAGTAAATTCTCAAAATCACGTTCTCCAAGATTTTCCACCACTAAAGACTTTATGCTTCCAATTTCTTCTAACGGTAAAGTTCCAAAATCGAGAAAGCTTTTTGAACTGTTAAGTATCTTTTCACTGTACCCCCAAAGCAAAGCTGCTTTGTCGAAATACCCAAGACGCGCTTCAGAACACGCTAAACCCTGTAAAGCCGCAAACACAGTAAATTCGTCTTTTATATCCCTTGCAAAACTTACTACTTCCCCCAATAATGCCTGAGCCTTCTCAAAATCTGCCTGCTTATAAGCCAAATACCCCAAACCCATAAGAGGGTCTATTGCTAAAGTACTAGAGTTGTACTCTCGTGCAAATCTTAAAGTCTTAGAAAATATTTGCTTCGCTCTAGCATAGTGCTGTTCACTTACAAGAATATATCCTAACCTTGTATTTATTCGAGCTTCGCTAGCTCTATCATTTTGTTCGCGGTATATAGCGAGACCCTCTTCATATAAGCTTTTTGCTCGTTCTAAATCATCTCGAAAGTAGGCTACATCCCCTAAATTCCTTAAAGACAAAGCAATTTGCCCACTATCCCCTAATTGAGTAAAAATCTTTAAACTTTGCGAATACAGTTTTTGTGCTTCATCAAGCTCATTATTATTTTTGGCTATAAGCCCTAAGTTACCTAAAGAAACGGCTACACCACGCTCATCGCCTAGCGTTCGTTTAAGCTCTATGCTTTCATTTAGTAACTTTGCTGCACTTTCAAAATCATTTTGCCCCCAAGCAACACCTGCTAAGTAGTTAATAGAATCAGCTAACATTTGTGTGTTGTTGAGTTGCCTAGCAAGCTTTTCACTTTGCTTAAAATACTGCTCTGCTTCACTTAAACCTTTTTGCCTGTGCGTTAAAACACCTAGTGCGTAGACAGCTTGAAGGTAAGCGTCGCTTTCATTGCCCTCTAGTTTTTTAACAACATCAAAAAGCCATGCGCGCCCTTCGCTTAAGTAGCCTCTTTTTTCCCAGAAGCGTCTTAAAGCGGCAGCTTGTTTAAGGGCCTCAACGGGGTTGTTGTTAAGGTTAAATAGTAGGGCTTTTCTTACATTATCTTTTTCAACATCTAACTTTCGTAAATACTCGAGTTGGTCTTTGCTTATGAGTTGGGGTTCGGCTTCTTGCGCGTAGTGGCTGTAGTAGTTGGCGTGGTTTTCTTGTATTTGGCTTTTGTTTGTGTGGTTTTGGTGGAATTTTTCTTGAGTGAATTGCCAGAGTAGTGTGTGGAGTGAGAAGCGGAAGCTGTTGCTTATTTTTATGAGGGCTTTGTCTGCGAGGGTTCTTAGGGTAGGTATGTTTGCGTTGGCAACTTGGTTGGCGGCTTGGCG
>CAZWJZ010000497.1:0-2943 GCA_964634665.1 uncultured bacterium
GAGAAGTCGAGTGGGTTGTCACTTGGGGTGTTGCCTAGGGTGGGTGCGCCTGCTTCTGTGGGTAGTCCTACGTCTGTTGGGTTGTCTGGTAAAGGTGAACTTGTGTCTTGTTCATTGGGTGAACTTATGCTGGTTGTGTCTAGGTTTTCTAATCCTGCAGGTAAAGCAGTTTCGGGTGCTTCTAGTGCTGTGTTTGTAGGTGTTGTTGGGGGTGCTTGTGTGCCTGTTGAGTCAGGTAGGGTTGTAACCGTTGTTGGGGTGTTTAAGTCAAGTAGCGTATTTTTGGTTGATGGGTTTGAGTTGGGATTGTTTGTTGCCTACCTTTTATTTATTAAACCTCGCAGTTACAGCCACACTCGAGTTCTATGTTTATGGGTGACTCGAGTCTTTTGCTGCCATCTTTGCGGTGATGGTAAACAATTTTGGTTTGGGGTTCAAAAACAATTATGTCTTTTACACCTATGGAAAGGTAGAAGTTAGGAGCTATTTCTAAGTCTTTGCGTTCGTAGCCTTCACTGACTATTTCTATGACAGCTTCTGGCACTAGGGGTAGGGCGTTTCTTAATAGGGATTTGTCTGGGGTTTCGCATAGTATAGCTATGTCGGGTCGTTTGAGAGAGCCTTCTGGAAATTTGAAAAGTACATCTGCAAGATGAAAGCAATTACAGTTGTGGTTTTTGTTGGCTTTGATGCTTTGTCTTATTCTGTCTACTTCCATTTGGTGTTCAGCTATGGGGCTTGCCTCCCAAATGGGTAGGCCGCGTATTAACTCGAGCCTGATGTTCATTTGGTCAGCTTGCATTATAAGTTCTTCTGGCGTTAGGCTCATGGCTTTAGTATAAAGGATTTGCTTTGATTTGAGTTATGCTTGTCAAATGCTTAGACATGTTGTTTTATTTAAATTTAAGGAAAGCTCGAGTTCTGCTGATGTTGCGGTTGTTGAGCAGGCGTTTGTTAATTTGGCTTCTTTAATTGGGGGTATTGAGGCGCTCGAGTGGGGTACGAATGTGAGTCCTGAGGGTTTGAGTGATGGGTTTACGCATTGTTTTTTCTTGACGTTTGGGTCTGAAGAAGCGCGGGATGCGTATTTGCCGCATCCCGCTCATGTTGCTTTTGGTGATTTGCTTAAGCCTCATCTTGATAAGGTTTGTGTGTTTGATTATTTGTTATGAGACGTCTTGTCTTAGGAATCTCCATGTGAGTAGGCTGCCGAATATAACTGCGTAAACGGCCATGACTAGGGCTGCGTTTTGTAGGGTGACTGCGCCTAGCAGGTCGGTTAGGGGGCCTAGGTCTGCGTCTGCACCTATGTCGCCGCCGAAGAGTTGTACGACTTGTGATAGGGGTTCGCGGGCGGGTGCGTAGAGGTTTCTGGTGAAGAAGTAGGTGGGGAGTTCTTCGAGGGTTTTTCTTAGTCTTAAGACTTGGAAGGCTGCGTTGAAGCGGTTTAGGGGTTGGAAGCCGACGAGGGTTGAATATATGAAGTAGATGCCTTCAAGTATGACGGGTAGGAAGATGATGGATACGATGCCGAGGGATATGTTTTTGAGTATCCAGATCATGAGGAAGGCGAAGAGCATGGCGGCTGCGCCGAAGGCCCATTGTAGGGTGTAGAGGCCGAGTAGGTTGAGCCATTCGCCTGAGAAGGTTGTAGGTAGGAAGAGCATGCCTATGGCGCCGTAGATGAAGCTGAGTAGGTACATGCCGAGCATGATGATGCCAAATACGAGCATGGCGACTATGAATTTGCCTGCGAGTACGGCGAGTCGGTTGGGTTGGGCGACTAAGGTGGTTTTCCACATGTTTTGGCTGCGTTCTTCGCCTATGAAGAGGGCTGCTAATAGCGCGATGATGAGTATGTAGAAGGGGGGGCTTATGAGTGCGGGTAGGAGTAGGCCTATGCGGGCTATGCCGTAGGGGGAGGCTACGACTTGTACGGCGTCTGCTGCGGTTATGGGTGAGCTGTTGTCTACGAAGTCAGTGCCGAAGGTGTTGAGCATGACTCGGCCTACTATGAGTACGAGTACTGGCAGGATGACCCATAATAAGGATGCGAGTATGTAGGTTCGTTTTTTTCTTATGGCTTTGAACCATTCTGCTTGTATGACGTTTACGAGTGCGTTCATGAGGGTCTTCCGTCTTCTTGGAGTAGTTTTAGGTAAGCGCCTTCTAGGTTGTCTGTGAGTCTGCGTGCTTCTATTATTTCTACGCCTTGGGTTACGAGTTGACTTAAAATGCTAGCAACATCATTTATGGGTAGAGATACTCGAGCTTGCTTGTTTTTTAGGTTTTCTGGGTTTAGGTTTAGGTTTTGCAGCACGTTTAAGAGGGCTTCTGGGTTGTTTGCTTCGATGAGGTAGCTTACGCTTTGTGCGTCCATGCGGTGCAGGAGTTGTTGCATGGGGCCATCGAAGAGGAGTTTGCCTTTTTCTACTGCGATGATGCGTTCTACAAATTTTTCGAGCTCCCCTAGTATGTGGCTGCTTATGAGTATGGTGACCCCTTCTTTGGCGATGGTGCGTAGGTTTTCACGTATTTCTGCTATGCCTACGGGATCTAGGCCGTTGGTGGGTTCATCTAGCAGCAAAACTTTGGGTTTCCAGAGGAGGGCTCTGGCTAGACCTAAGCGTTGACGCATGCCTTGAGAGTAAGCGCTAACTCGTTTTTGAGCGGCTTTATCCATGCTGACAAACTCGAGCATTTCGTCTATATGGTGCTCTGGTACGCCGCCGTGTAGTTTGGCTGCGTGGCGCAGGTTGTCTCTGCCTGTCATGTATTTATAGAAGCTGGGTTCTTCTATCATGGTGCCTACCCCTAGTAGGCTGTCACTGGGTACTTTTTTGCCTAGTATGGTACTTGAGCCGCTGCTTGGTCTTAATGATTTCGTTCGCCTGGATTTCAATGTCCGAGATCTGACCTTGGACGCCACCGGCGGGTTGGTGA
>CAZWJZ010000498.1:0-1795 GCA_964634665.1 uncultured bacterium
GCAAACCAATGCAGCATTTCATCAAGCGCAGGAAAAATACCCTTTAACGACTTCTCAACATGCGTTAAAGGCACGCCCGCACCCATCTCCAAAACCTCAGCACTATCCTTAATAAGTTTAAGCTCAGCAACATCCTCTAAAGAAATCAGTGCATCAAAAACCCTAGAACCACTTGACAGCTCGAGTCCTAAATCTGTTCCCCCTGCAATGAGTGTAGCGCTTGCTAAGGCTTCCATAAGTCCAAACAGCTCAGCTAAATCTTTAGGCTGGTAAAAAGGATGCGTAGTTGCTAAGGCTTGACTAGCTTCATCATCTTGTTGTTTACTTTCAGCATCTAGACTCTGTAAAAAAACATCATTATCCGCTGGCTTGCCTAGTGACTCAATGGCTTTGCGAATAGGCAGATAACCTGTACAACGACAAAGATTACCTTCAATCGTTAAGTCATTAAGTTCAGCAGAGTAGTAACCAGCAAACATGCTCATAATAAAACCCGGCGTGCAGTAACCACACTGCGAACCCGCCGTATCAACCATAGCTGCCTGAACAGGATGCAAAGCCTCAGGCGTTCCAATACCCTCAACTGTTAAAACCTGCTTATTAGCCACTGACCCCAAAGGAATAAGACAACTATTCACCGCCTTATAGCTACTCCCTGCTTCAGCGCTAAGCATAGCAACGGTGCAAGCCCCACAATCACCATCACCACAACCTTCTTTAGTGCCTTTAAACTGCGACGTACGCAAGAACTGCAACAACGTTTTATGACTATCTTCAACAGGAATAACAGTAGCTTGACCGTTAAGAGAAAAACGAATGACTGACATAAAACAGTTTATCACTCAGCTTATTTAAAAATAAAAGAAGAAACTCACGTTAAAGCGCTCACGCTTCAAAAACAACCTTACCTCGACATACCGTCATATGCACCGCAATATCCTTAAGCCTTACAGGGTCAACCTCAAAAGGATTTTCTTGCAATACCGTTAAGTCAGCCGCAAAGCCCTCTTTAAGCTCACCCCGCTCTTTCTCATGATGCGTACTAAAAGCAATATTCTTACTAAAAATATCAATCGCAACTTCTAAAGGAAGCCGCTCCTCAACCCTCGAGTGATTCACAACTGCATAAATACCCTGCAAAGGCTTCATATCCGTAACCGTACTATCTGACCCACCCGCAATCGTTAAGCCATGCTTATAAAAACTAGCCAACGGATCAATACGATGATTACGATCACCAATCCACTGAACATAATCATGATGATCCCAAGCATAATTAAAGGCAGGCTGCAAACCCAAACAAATACCCGCCCGCTGCGCCCGCTCAAAATGATCCTCACGAACCAACTGCAAATGCTCAATTCTATGCCGCGCATCAGGCCTAAAATGAGCCTCCTGCGCTTTCTCGTAAGCCCGCAAAGCCTGCTCAACCGCCCGCTCACCCACCGCATGAAAAGCACACTGCAAGCCCCTTTTATGGGCCTCTAAAACAAAAGACTCGAGCGCACTAGTATCTTGATAAAGCACACCAAAATCATGCTCAGCACCCTCATAAGCCTCATCAAGCGCAGCCGTATGCATATCAAAATCACCATCCAAAGCACAACCATGACAACCCCCAATGCGAGGCAAACCAAGCGCCGCCACCGCCTCAACATCAAAATCAGCTTCGGGCAGCGGTTCGCTTTCGCGTTCCTCGACCGCATCCCACGCATCAAACGGCGCCTCGTCCGGTGCAGCGGGCAGCGCCTCAAGCGCTTCAGTTTCGGCCTGTTCGCGGTCAGCGTCGATCAAC
>CAZWJZ010000498.1:1805-2938 GCA_964634665.1 uncultured bacterium
TGCAATGTCCGCTTCCTTCTTCCAGATCCTATTCTCAACATCAAACGACTGTGTATAAGGCAAAACCCGCACTGCTAAGCTAGGCTCAACCCCAACTAAGTCCCGAACTGCAGCCAAATCATCAAGCGCATGCACCACCGTACAACCCTGCCTAGCCGCCGCATCTGCAGCCGCTCGAAAAGCAGCCTCATAGCCCAACTGCTCAGCATTAAGCGCATACATTTTTTGCGTAGCAAGCTGCGTTGCCTGAGCAATAAGCTCACCCGAAGGCAAACCCAAAGCATCCACCTTAACGCCAGCCTGACCCACAGGAAAATCAAGAAGCTCGAGTGCCAAACTATTCGCTAAACTCGCATGCCCCGTAATATGACGAATATAAACAGGATTATGCGGCGCAACCCGCTCGAGTTCAGTCAAACTAGGTAAACGCTTCATCGGAAACTCAAGATGCTCAAGCCTAAGCCCCAAAATAAGCTCCCCAGCAGCCTTCTGCCGAGCTTTCTTAGCAATACGCTCCAAAAGCTCAGCCACCGTCTTAATGCCCTTACAATCAAGCGCAGATTGCAAAAAACCTGTCGCAGAAAAATGCACATGCGCATCCCCCAAACCAGCCAACACAGACGCACCCGCCAAATCCTTAACAACAGCAGAAGAAGGAAGCTCGAGTTTGACATCATTCCAGTTTTCTAAAGACAGTATTTGGCCATTTTTTATTAAAATGCTATTGGCAGTTGTTTCTAAGCTTGGGAATAAAGCGTTTTTTAGAACAAGTAGAGAGTTGGTGTTTGTCACGCGATAGAGATTAGCATAGAAATGAATTTGGATTTCAAATCATATTCATCTAAGCACTCAAGATTTTTAGTTTTTAAAGGTTAAATAGTGAAATAAAAAAAGACCTTAGTTTTCTAAGTTTCTGACTAAGGTCTTTTTTGCTAATTAACAGCGTTCACAGTAGCTAGCAAAGGCTGGGGCGAGCATGCAAAGTGTAAAGATGATTGTATAAATAATATATTTCTTCATTCTGGCACCTCCTCCCTTCCAAGATGCCAGATTTTTACTTGTAAATATTTATCCTGCTATGAAACTTTTCTCAGTGTGTTTAATAAGTGATAAGAAAGTCCTAGCATACTTTT
>CAZWJZ010000499.1:0-2935 GCA_964634665.1 uncultured bacterium
TAAAAGAAGCCAAACCTGCTAAGCAAACAAAGGTCAAAAAAAACGTCGCAAGTAAAAAAGCAAAAAAGACTGATATTTAAAGCATTTCCATGATAAAAGTCAGTGCGGCTTTTATCATGGAAATCTTGCTTCGCAACATTAAACCCATGTCAGTTGCTAATGTTAATCGCGGAATTACTATTAAGTTAGTCCATAAAAAGTTTACAAAATACCGAATTTGTTTATCCTTACTCGCTCTGCTCGGATGAATTTGCATTTTGCCAATTCACCATGGAGATACTTAATCTTATGAAACCTTAATCTTGGCGTTGCATAGTATGAGAATGTTTTAGGCATTTATGAGTGCCTTGAAAGGATTAAACATGAAATTAAGACTACTTTTATTATCTGCCTTGCTACTCGTAATGGCTGCCTGTGCACCTCAAGTCAAAACGGTTCCTGCTTCTGAACCCATTTTTTATGATGGTAGTTTAGACCGTGTTTACGCAGCAGTTGTTCAAGCTATATCAACCTCACCTGGCATCGATGATTCAAGCGGCTGGACCATTACCCAAAGTGATATAGCGGGTGGATTTATTCGTGGTGAAACCATTGTCACTAAACGTGGTTTCTTTGGCTCGAGTGAAGTGAATGAAGGTATTTCGGTTATCGTTTCTAATGATGGGGCTAATCGCTCGCAGGTTGTTATTCAGGCTTCTGAAGGTGCTCAGGTTCTTGCTGAGCGTGTTCGTGAGCAGTTAGACCTTAAGTTTTTACGTTTGTAACAAACTTTTAACGCAAAAAGAACTGCCGTTGTTAAGCTACCGGCAGTTCTTTTAGGCAGCTTGAGCTAGGCTCGTTGCGTCGCAGTGACAGACTTCTAAACCATCTTTCATTTGAAAGGCTGATTTGCAAAAGCTACACACTTCAATGCAGCCTTGTCCAAAACAGGTTTTGCAAATCTGGTAATACTCGCTTGGCTCAAAAGCGTCACTGCTTGTCGAAAAACTTAGTTCAAAACAAATAACATAGCCTTTGCCTTGACAGTCAGGGCAGTCAATCTCACTGACTTCCATGCCCTACGTTAGGCAGCTTGCTGCCCCATGGGTTTAGCATAAGACCAGATTTCTAGCGCTTCTGCTTCACTTAGTTGCACCAAGCTTGATACTTTACGCCCCAGTACTTTTTCCACGAGGGCTTCATGACTTAAACTAGCGTAACCTAATTTCTCAAGCTCTAAACCCATGGCTTCTGCCCTGTCCGTACTGAGTCTTGGGGTTGTGTCAATACTTAGTTGTGGTACAAAACGCGTTGCAAGTTTAGGGGTTTCTAAGAGGCGATTCTTTTCAGCATCAAAATCTACCCATTGAATAGGAATATCATATAAGTAACGACCCAAACCAAACTTACTACAAGCACGCTTAAATGCTTGCGCTTCTGCTACCGTGCCTTCGGCAATGGCATTACGCTTAGAGTCATCAAATTCACCTGTAGAGGTTCTTACAACACCATGAATGCCCAACTCGCAAATAATGCGGGTGTCACCCCAAGGTTTAAAAGTCACACTCCAATCACCTTTGCAAACTTCATTAAGACGATCTTCGTAAACTCGGGATTCCGCATAGGCTAAGGCTTGAGCACGCCTTCCATCATTAGATTTTCGACCAGGTCTCCACAAAACATCTTCAGGATTAAAAGGCACCACAAGGCTTTCGAATAAATCCGGCCAAATAATATTATATTCAAAATCCATAAATCATTTCCTTTCTTAAGTTAAACCTTATAAACTAAAATTCAATGCAAACAGTTCTAGATTTCATAAATACCTACGTTAATCCTTCACTAATTGGCGCAGCCATTGGCGTTGTAATTTCATTTTTTGCACAAGAATGGAGAGAAAGAGTCAAATTTAGACGCTCTATAAATCTAAAAGCTTGGGAAACCAAATCCGAAAAACTATATACCTTTTCTGAAGATTTAGAGCTTTGGTTTTATCTAACGACTGTCGAAGTAAATCAACTAATAACTCAAACGCCAAATCTTGACTATCCACCCTCAAAAAGTAGCGAAATTATAGACTTAACCAAAAAGCTCATTCGCAACAAAACCTATTTAGTTAGGTATCCAAAAATTTACGAAAACTATCAAAAACTACTTGATGTCACTGAATGGGACAGTGAGCATCCTTTAATTATGGATCAAAGCGAAATTGAAGAAACCAGAAAACTCATTAAGATAGTTCAAGCAGAAATCCAAAAAGAGACTAAGAAGCTTCATTAAGCAGCTCGAGCTAGTTGGTAAATAGGCTCTAAGCGTTTTTCTTTTACAATGTTGCCTTTGAATTCTTGGTGGATGTTTTGTTTTTGGTCTACGAAAATAAAGATGCCATCGTTTTGCTTGCGGTAGCGTTGGCGTAATATAAGCCCGTAATCGTTAAGTACATAACTTAAGCCAAAGAGTTTGGGTAGAGCTTCTTTTTCCATAAGACCTAAACATAAAGATGTTCTGGCGTTTACAACTTCTGTGGTGAGTTCAGCAGCCAAAATGTCTATGCGAGGGCTGCTGCTGTTATAGTGCCAACTGCTTAGTAAATCGCGGAATACTCGAGCGGGATAGTTCATTTGTCTCCTTTTAGCTTGCTTAGCTTTTAGAAACGGGGTTGGGATGTATCTGGGCGTGTTTGGCTTTATAGCGATGATCTTCGTTGTTGTCTTGGTTTGCGTGGACATCCTCACTTTCTAGCTCGCTGCGATGTTGCTTTTGAGCATTCTTTCGAGTAGATACCTTATTTATTAAGGTATAGAAAAGTATAGAAGAAAAACCCTGATTTGTCAAGCAAAAAAGACAGGAAAAAAACAGCTTATTTGAATTTTATTTAGGTGCTTAGAAATTCACCACTTTTGTTATATAAAAAACGCCTAACAGCAAGTTTTGCCTTCTTGAATAGGCGGACAAG
>CAZWJZ010000500.1:0-2923 GCA_964634665.1 uncultured bacterium
TCACTTTTATTGATCTGCCAGCTTTTCAGATTATTTTGCTTTTTTTCAGATAGAGAGCTGTAATTCAAAGCCCGTAATTTCACAATACCTTGAGCTAAATCTATATCAATTACTTTAAATTTTACTCCTGAATCAAGTGAATTGTAATTTGTATATATAAGGTTTTGATTTGGATAAACACCAACTGGTTGCAATTTTAAAGAAACATCAGTTGTGAATTCTACAATATCACTAACCTCTTGGGCAACAATTGTTGCTTGTAAAAAAATAAACAACATTGTAAAGATGTTCTGTCTCATATGAAAATAATTTAATTAATACCTATATTAATCTTACCTAATATCTCTATAATTACTTGGTTTTCTATTCTCACAAAACGATAGAAAATAGGTATACTCATCTAAAGGATTTATACTTTTATATTCTATATCAATTATAATATTTGCCAATATTGAGTCAATTTTTGAACCGCTATATTGAATTAATTCTTCATCATTCCAAAGTTCATCTCCAGATGTCCCTAATAAATGAATTTTATTGTCATTCTCCTTTTCACCCATTATGTATCCATCAGCTAAATAATTGACATATTCAAATTTAAATTGAAGCATTTCGGTATTTAAAAAAGGTGCCCAATCGTCACTGGCAAGTCCCTTATCTTTTTCTACTTTATTTTTATAAATTTTAAAGGATTTTATGATGGCAGGACCATAGCCAACATTTTTGATTTCAAATCCTTTCACTTTTTGATAATTTGCCTTTGAATATTCTATTAGTAATAGTGGTTGCTTGTTTACTCTTTCAATTTCCTTCTGAACATCACTTTGCTTAATTGAAATAATTAAAGCAATTGTGGCGACGAATAAAGCCATCAAGTCGACAAATTTTTTCCCCAATTGACTCCAGATTAATAAAAAATAATTTTTAATCATGTTCATTACTGTTAGTGACTAAGGTCTATTTCCTATTCTATTTTTTAATCTTCGAAATCTACTATCATTATTGGTTTCCAATTCGAAGACAAAATCATCAGAATCTCGAATTAAGGATTTTACAGATAAATTTTTACAACCATCATTATATGTGAAACTTCTTTCGTCTTTAATAAACTTTATATCTACCGAAAAAACGGAATCCATTTCAATAAACTTACCTGGGTTTTTCTTTTTCAATGGATAATTGTTTGTTATTTGCCTTAGTAAGAGAGTATCATTTTCGTTGAAAAAATTCAATTGCATTTCGCATAAATCCTCGTGCTTTGGATTTTTAAAAACTACATTTCCCTTTTCTTTAGTTCCAACAAATAGGAAGTCCACTTCATTTATCGATACGCTTGTTTTACTATGTCGGTTATTAAAAACACCTCCTTTATAAATGTATTTATGAGAAAATGTAGTTAAATAAAGAACCGTATTTCCTTCTTTTTCTAATAAGAGATACAACTCTTCGTATATTAAATCGTCATCTTCTAGAACGGACTTTTGACTGAACTTCAAATGTTTATCAGTGGGTATATTACAATTTTCCTTTTCCACTATTAACCTAAAAGTATATAAATCAAAGTCCACTATTTCAAAATAACGTGCAGAAGAGCCTACATTTTGAATCGGCTGAAAAGTTGGTTGACAGGCTAGCAAAAGTATTAATATTCCAAAATAAAATATCCTTGCTTTCATAGCTTACTTACTAAAGTTTTGATTAATATACTGCCAATACCCTCCAATTCCCAATCTTCCTAATTCATTCCATAATCCAAGATGATTTTTAAATATATCTTGGTGATAGGTATAATTACCTTTAAAGTGAATTCCATCTTGAAAATCCATATCAGTATTATGCGCCGTTAAATGGATGCCAAAATTTTTCACAGTATTACTAACACTCAATCTTAACCGATTCTTATTATAATAATATGTCTTCTCTTCCTTATAAGGGATGAAATCTAATTGTAATTGATTGGCTACTTCAAAAGCATATTTTTCATGTCCAGTAAATTTGTGAAAACTCAATTCAATTAAATTAAAGCCTATTGGATTATCAAGATGATATGCGAACATCCCTCCTCCTGTAAAATACCTATCTAAGCCATCCGCTAATCCAAGATATTTTTTAAAAAATGAACCATCGTTATAAGTGCTAAATTGAAAGCGTCTATCAAACATTATATTGACCATTCCAACTCTTTGAGGTTGTTCTATTCTATTTTTAGGAGAATAAATAATATTTGTGCCTAAAGAAATAGAATGTTGAAAAGGATTAAGTAGAGGATTTGGAGTGAAATCCGAAAAGTGATATAAAGGAACAAATCGCTTATCAAAATTTTGAGTATGATAGAAATATCCTCCTGATAAAGTAAAATTGGCTAAAAAGTCAATAGTAGTACTCCCTAAAAAGCTTTCATCATAACTACTTATTAAATCTCCTCGATTATATAAGAGAAAGCCAGAGTGAATTGATGGATAAATAAACTTACTTTTGAAGGGATGTGCACCTATCCCACCAATTAGTGCTAAATTAAAGTTCGAATATTTACCGTAGTTAGATGCCCCATTCAGATCAACGGTGGCTTTTAAGGCAATGCCGTATTGAAATGTATTGAAATCTCTATCTTGAGAGCAAACATAAGAATACAATAATATAAAAAAAACGGAAGTAATGTTTCTCATTCTGTAATGCCAGTTCACCTTGGAATTTTTGAGGGGGGGAGTGCTTTAAAAATACAAAAAATTTCTAATTAAGGTAAATCTAATGATATGAAATTTGTTACAAATTAAAAAAATCAATTATTCATCAGTAATTGTTTTTTAATTATTTTACATAATCCCAAATATGGAGATTATTCAGAGTAGTAATTCTACAGCTTCATCCAAAACAGTGCTACCCAATTCCTTGAGATAAACCTGAGTAGTTGTCAAATCTTTAT
>CAZWJZ010000501.1:0-2919 GCA_964634665.1 uncultured bacterium
ATTACTCGAGCGTCGTCTTATTAGCACAGCTGTCCCTAATGAAACACTTACGAATGCGGCTAAATCAGCTGCAGCTAATGCTATTAGGCCGATTATGCAGACACTCTCAGCGGGCCAAGTTATTGTTGAAGAGGCTGCTCCTTTAACAGAGTCTCATTTGAGAGATTTGGCTACACTTGGGCTTTATAATCCTGCTGATGATGTACGTAGTCAGCTTATTAGGACCGTTCTAGGTAGTGCTTCGGTTGCTATTTTACTTAGTTTGCCGTTGCTTGCTTTAATGACTCAATTTAGTGCTAAACAGTTAACTTTTTTGATTGGCTTGAGCATCATTGCGCTTTTTGTTCAAAGAGCAGCCATGATTTTTGACCCTGCATTTTTGCTACTCAATCTGGTTCCTTTGCTTGTTTCTGCTATTGTATCGCAGCGGGAAGCTATTTTGTGGGCCGTTTGGCTTGCGGTGATTGTAGGTCTTATGACACCAACAGCTCCCTTGGCTTTGTTAGTCGCGGGTTTAGCGGGGGGTATAAGTTCGGCTTTACTCACCCATTTGCTTAAATCACGACCAAGTATCTTGATAGCTGGTTTTGGTGGTGGCATACTATCTGCTGTAAGTTACTTAGCCTTTCTTTCCTTAGTTGGCGGAGCTAACACTGTAGATGTGCTTAGCAGTGCAGCTCTCTTAATTGCAGGAGGAAGCATAGCAGGCATACTTGCCCTAGGCATATTACCTCTAGCAGAAAGTAACTTTGATTTCTTAACGGACTTTAGACTCAACGAGCTTTCTAACCCGAGTAGCCCACTCTTACAAAGGTTACTTTTAGAAGCACCAGGCACCTATCAGCATTCTCTTATCATTTCTAATCTTGTTGAGCAAGCTGTCAAGAATATTGGTGGCAATTCACTGCTAGCTCGAGCTGGTTCTCTTTACCATGATGTCGGTAAGCTTAAGCGACCTCATTTCTTTGCTGAGAATCAGTTTTCTGGCTACAATCCTCATAATGATACAAGTCCTCATTTAAGTTACTTAATTATTACCAGTCATGTTCGTGATGGCGTTGAGTATTTAAAAGAATATAAGTTACCCAAAGCCCTGCACACCTTCGCAGCATCTCATCATGGCACAACGGTTTTAAGTTACTTTTATAAACAAGCCCTTGAAACCAGTGAGCAGCTAGATGAGTTTAACTTTCGCTATCCTGGTCCAAAACCCAAAACAAAAGAAACGGCTGTGCTACTTTTAGCTGACGCTGTCGAATCAGCTTCACGCACTCTAAAAGATAATTCACCTAACAGCATTCGGGCACTCATTGACCAACTCTTTGAGTTACGCTTACAAGATGGGCAATTAGCTGAAAGCCCCCTAAACTTTCATGATATTGAAATCATTACTAACACATTTGAGCGCATGTTAAGCGCCATCTTGCATAACAGAGTAAAATACCCCACTAAGGACGAAATAGAGAAACTCGAGCATGGTAGAGCTAATCGACGAAACAAATAGCTTAAGCACTTTAGACTTAGGCAAAATTGAGGCTAGTTTGGGTGCTTATATGCATCTTTTAGACTTAAGTCAAGACGTCACAATTGTGCTTTGTGATGATACTTTTATTCGCGAGCGCAACTTGACTGACCGTGGCTTAGATGAAGCGACAGATGTGCTCTCTTATCCTAGTCATGAACCTGATGATGTTAATATGCCCATCATTCCTCATTTGGGTGATATTTTTATTAGTTTAGATACTGCTGCGAACCAAATGGGTGAACATAATCACGATTTACTGCAAGAAGTCTTAACCCTTGCAGCGCACGGTTTAACTCATTTACGCGGCTATGACCATCCTACGGAGGCAGCATGGCAAGAATTTCACGAAGCACAAAAGCAGATTCTTCTGCTTCATGGCGACAGCTAGAATTTCGTAAATTTCTAAAAGCCTTCACGCATGCCTATGCTGGTATTCGCTACACATGGCGAAATGAACCTAACTTTCGTATCGAAGTCTGCTTTGCGGTGTTTGCTTTGGGTTTAGCTTGGTGGCTAAACGTATCAGCAGTACCCATAATTCTTATAACAGCTTTAGTGCTCACACTCGAGCTTCTTAATAGTGCTCTTGAGGCAACTATTAATCTTATTTCGCCTGACTTTCATCCTTTGGCTAAGTTAGCTAAAGATGCTGCTGCTGGCGCAGTTTTACTGAGTGCATGTTTGTCTGTGATTTTGGGTTTAGTGGTCTTAGGACCGCCGTTATTAATTAAGTTAGGATTACTATGAATTACGATAAAGAATTATTGCTAGTAGCTAAAAAGGCTTTTAAAAACGCTTATACTCCTTACTCTAAGTTTAATGTAGGTGCAGCTTTAAGAAGCGCTAGCGGTACTATATTTTCTGGTGCCAATGTTGAGAATGCTTCTTATGGTTTAACACGCTGTGCTGAGCAGTCTGCCATTCAGGCTATGGCCAGTTCGGGTGAGCGTTCGTTTAGTGAAGTTGTGGTTTATACCGAAGCTGATTCTCCTGCTAGTCCTTGTGGAGCTTGTCGGCAAATTCTTTTTGAATTTTCGCCTGACGCTAAGGTTTTTTTGGTAAATCATGATCATAAAGTCAAAGCGTTTCAGGTTCGTGACTTATTACCTGATGGCTTTGAGTTGTAGTCGCAAAAATCGCAATTCTGTTTTTAAACATTCACTAGTATTTTCATGGTTAATTTAAATAATCGAAATATTGTGTGATTTTGAGTGGATACCCTCGAAATGGCTTGAATCGAGCATTGAAGTTACTCCATAGAAAGCTTGTAAAATACTTAATGGGTTTTATCCATACGCTTCGCTTGGTACTTCATGACAGTAGCTCTCCAAAGGAATGCTGTGGCGATAGGTAGGACCTTGCGGTCTTTCCCTCGCCCCAAACGGAGCGTGCGA
>CAZWJZ010000502.1:0-2914 GCA_964634665.1 uncultured bacterium
ATCATTCACCCTCTACTCAACCATGAATGGGGGGATTTTTCAAACACCCTCTAGGCAAACTCTAAGTCTTCTAGGCTTACTTGACTAACAAGGCGTCCTTCTTCTTCAGCTCTTTGCTCTAGGGTTATGGGGTCAACAGGGTCGCTCTTAGTAACTTCTAAGTCAGCTTCGCCTTTTAGTTCACACTCAACAATGGCTTTGGCGAGTACTTCGTAAGTAAAACCTTTGCCTTTATGTTCAACTATGAACTCTAGGGTTTCTGTTGTAGCGAGGCTGGCTAGCATGGCTACTGCGTCTGGTTCATAGGACTTTCTGATTTGTGATGTTGTGTTTGCTTTATGAAAGCTTAGTTCAGCTAGGCTGTAGGGTGTTTCATTTTTAAAGCTTGCTTTTATTTTGAGTTTGTTGCCTGCTAAGAAGTTGTATTCGTAACTTACTAAGCTTAGGTCACTGCTTGGTTTTAGGGTTTGGGGTTCTTCACCACACTCTAAGTTGTTTAAGGTAGTTAAGAAAGCTGCGCTTTCAACTAGGCTTACCACTTGAGTATTAGGGTCTACTGTGAAGCTAAACGTTGCTTCTTCTGTTACTAAGTTTGGTTCTGTTTGGTTACTACAAGCTGCTATGGCTAGTATTAGCAGGCTTGCGAGTAAGGCACGTAGATGAAGTTTCAATTTGTTTCCTCCTTATAAGGATTTGATGACGTTAAGATGATGAGGTGCTTACTTAGGGGATGGGTTTTAGTTTACATAAGCTTGGCTCCTTTTTGTTTTTTAGTTGGGTTGAATTAAGCCTGCTTGGTGCATGTTTGTAATGAAGCTTGTTAAGTCTTCGAGGCTTTGTTCTTTGCTTACTGCGTAGTTTTGCATGACTTGCTCATGGATTTCTTGAAAGCTTTTGCCTTCTCGAATGTATTTCCAGATAAAGCTAGCTACACCTGTTAATGAAAAGTATTTACCTGTGGCTATGTTTAAAATGACGGTGTCTTGCTCGAGTTGGGTGTTTATTTGGTTTTCACTTATGTTGAAGCGGCTTGTGTTGTTGAGTGTGAGGGTTGACATTGGGGTTTAAATCTCCTTTTTGATTTCTTTTAGTTTGCAGTGTTTGTGGGGCTTTGTAAGGTTAGTTGTCACATGTTCACAAGCACTTCGTCTTGATTTGGGGTTCAGAAGCTTATTTTGGTGGCTCTTAGACTAGGCTTGATCTTTTTGGCTTAGCTGCTAGAGATTTACATGCATCTTTATGTAGGGAATGTGTTGTAGCTACTTTTTAATTACAACTCATTGCGCTTTAACATATTTTTTTATTGCTCTGCTAGCTCTTTACTTAGGCTTACTAAGTGCGGTATCTTTTCTCATTAGAGTCACATGTTTGACTTGTTTAGGAAATTAGGAATCATGAATCAGCAGTACGTTGTCGAAATTACCAAAATAGATACCAGCGCTCAGCAATTAGAGCGCTTAGCACGACGCTTAAAAACAAGTCCTGAAAAGCTAAAACGCTTACTCAAAGTCTTACCAGGACCTGCCACCAAAGCCATTAGCGAAGCAGAAGCTCAGCTAATCTGTCGTTACTTTAACGAAGCAGGTTTGCACGCTCGAGTTATTAATGCTAAGCAAGCTCCTAAAAAAGTTGTTGCGGTTGCTCAGCAAGAAACAAATACAAAAACTGTTACGCCTAATGAGGCGTTTACACCTATTGAACCCGATGAGATTCGTAAGTTATTTGGCTCGCAAGAGCCTGTCGTTAAGCTTGCTAGCGAACCGAAACCTGTAGCTAGACCTACTCGTGAAGGGCGCTCGAGTCGTTCTTCAAGTAGTTTGCCTATTTTTGAGATTGACCCTGCCAAGACCCTGCCACCCTCAAAGCAAATTGAGGGTTTAAATACACAAGCGCGTGAGTCTCTTAGTGAACCTAAGAAGCGCTTTAGCTTAAAGCAAAAATTGCGTTTAGCTTTACTCGTTCCTATTCTTATTAGCAGCCTTGGTGTGCTGGCTTTAGCAGGCTTAGGCATGTGGCGAAACATGCAAGCGCAAAGCTTGCAAGTCGCGTTTCTTAGTACCAAGAGTAGTGCTGCTACGCTCAGTCGAAGCATTGAAGAAAATGGCGATATTAGTCAATTTAGAAACCTGCCATCACCTGTTCCTGAGCAAAGCCAGTTAAACATTGAGGCGGTTGTGAGTAGTAATATTAGTGCGCAAGCCTTTGCAGCTTGGCCCCCTGACTTGTCTTTAAGTGACGCTTTAAATTCACTTATTAAAGAGCAAGCTTCTCTGGTGGTTGCTACAGGCGCATCTAGTCAAACCAAGTTATCGCAAAATCGAAATCCGTTTGTTTCTCAGTTAATTATGACCAGTCAAGCACTCGAGCATGGTAGTGCCATTGTGGGTAGTGTGACAACTATTTATAGTTATGCGCCTATGATTGCTTATTGGCAATCTTTGTTTACACAAACCGCGTTACTGAGTTTATTGCCTATTGCGCTTGCACTTCTTGTGGGTTGGTTTAGTCTTAATGCGATTAGTAAAACGCTGCTTGATTTAATTCAGCATGCTGAGGCGCTTAGTAAAGGCAAGTTGTCTAATAGTATTCAGATTAAGCGTAATGATGAGCTTAAAGATTTAGGTACTTCTTTGGAGCGTTTAAGGGTTAGTACCAAAACGTCTTTAGAGAAACTGCGTGAACGCCGTGAGCGGGGTTTTTAAAAGACCGTTCAGTTAGCTTTGCAAACTTATACCCTGATTTGCACCTTAAAAGCATAAAGCAAGGCTTATTTAAGGCATTCTGCAAACTATTCTTTGCTGCCTTGTTTAGTTTGCTAGTTCAGATAAAATCTTAATCTAAAGACACAAAGCTTTTAGGGTGCTTAGTGACCGTACAGAAATTACTTCCCTGAATCAAGGCGAGGGCGAATGGT
>CAZWJZ010000503.1:0-2911 GCA_964634665.1 uncultured bacterium
TATGCGACTTTCGCGGCGTCGAGAGCTTGACGCCGACTCTTTGTGCGGCATAAACAGAATTACATTCTGGCCGCGTCTTACTCATGGAGCCAACAATGTCTGCGAAGTCTGGAAAAAAGCGCTCAAAGGCCGATGCCCTCATCGAAGAGGGGACCCTCAATCCAGCGCCCGGAAAGGTGCGAGATCCGAAGTTCCATGGCAGCGACTTCTTCGATCCCCACGACGTTGTGCAGGTCAGATACGAGATGCTGCGCCGGGTCTCCATCGACAAGGTCTCCGTGACCGAGGCCTCCGTGGAGTACGGCGTCTCAAGGCCGACTTATTACCTGACCAAGGCGAACTTCGATACGTCGGGGATTGCCGGACTGGTGCCGGCAAAGCCGGGCCCTCGCGGGGCCCACAAAGTCGGCGAGGAGGTGCTGGCCTTCCTACAAGCACAGCTGGTCCCAGGCGAACCCGTTCGCGCCCGGGAACTCGCAAAGCGTATCCGCCACAACCTCGATATCGAGATACACCCCAGAACTATCGAGCGGGCAGTGCAAAAAAAAACTCGCAAGTGAACATCGGCACGCCGTCGGCGTATTCATCGCCGACCCTCCTGGCCCGGTACGAGGTTCTGCGCGGGGCGGCTCTTGGCGAGGCACTGCCGCTCAAGGCCCGCAGCGGCCTCATGCTTTTTCTAAGCCGGGGCATGTGGGGATGGATCAAGGCCCTGACCACAACAGGGAGCCCTGTTCAAGAACAGATTGACCCTTCATCCAGCGCATGGCCGACGCACGCCGGCCATAGCGGCGCCGTCCACATTCTCGCAGCCATCGCGATGGGTCGCTATGACCGGAGATCAGCATGAACGCATACCTCAAAGTCCAGCCGCGTCACCTTGAACGCAGCGCATACCTCTACATCCGTCAGTCCTCGATGCGGCAAGTGGTTGAGAATGCCGAGAGCACCAAACGACAGTATGCGCTTCGCGGACGGGCAGTCGCCCTCGGTTGGCGCGACGAACAGATTGTCATTATCGACAATGACCAGGGCGAATCCGGCGCCTCGGCAGCCTGGCGGGAGGGGTTTCAGCGGCTGGTCAGCGAAGTGGGCATGGGACATGCCGGTATCGTGATGGGGCTGGAGGTCTCTCGTCTGGCGCGCAACAACGCCGATTGGCAAAGGTTGCTGGAGATTTGCGCCCTTGCGGACACCCTGATCCTCGACGAAGACGGCATCTATGATCCGGCAAGTTTTAACGACCGGCTCCTGCTCGGCCTCAAGGGAACAATGAGTGAGGCTGAACTGCATGTGATCAAGGCACGGCTCCGGGGCGGTATCCTCAACAAAGCCCGCCGCGGAGAGTTCCGCTGCCCGCTGCCAACCGGGCTGGCCTACGATCATTCCGGCAACGTTGCGCTTGATCCGGACATGCAGGTCAGGGAGACAATCACCCATTTCTTCGAGACCTTCTCTCGTGTTGGCTCCGCAGCTCAGACCGTCAAAGCTTTTCGCGCTGAAGGTCTTTTGTTCCCGTCCCGCCTGCACGACAGTCAGGTAGTGTTTCGGCCGCTGACCGCATCGACTGCGGTGCGCGTTCTCAACAATCCTCGCTATGCTGGCGTCTATGCCTACGGCCGACGACAGTTTCGGCGCAGCGTCGATGGCAAGAAGACCGTACGTGCGCGCGACAATGATGACTGGCTGGCCTGCATCCCCGATGCTCATCCAGGGTATATCAGCTGGGAGCAACACAAAGAGAACCTGAAGGTCCTCGAGGCGAACGGCCGTGGATATGATGCGGCGCGCGCGTCAATCCCCAGAGAAGGCCCGGCGCTTCTCCAAGGCCGGGCCGTGTGCGGTCAATGCGGCCGGCATTTCCGCGTTCGTTACGCCGCACGGCGTGGCCGGCAGGAGGCCTGGTATATCTGCGATCGCGCCCATAGCCATCGCGGTGAACCCTCGTGCCAATCAATCGCCGGACCGCCCGTCGATGATGCCATCGGACGACTGATTGCCGAGCAGATGACACCAGCGGCGGTCGAACTGGCGCTCGAAGTCCGCAAGGAGATCGAAGCGCGCCATGAAGAAGCGGACCGGCTCCGCTGCCGCGCAATCGAACGTGCCCAGACTGAAGCCGATCTTGCGCAGCGCCGGTTCATGTTTGTTGATCCGGGCAATCGACTCGTCGCCGACACGCTCGAAGGCGAGTGGAACGAGAAGCTCCGCATACTTATCAATGTCCGGGAAGAACGCGAACGGGCCCGGGAACACGATCAATTCAGCCTCGACAAGGCTGTCCGCGATCGGCTGGTCGCCATGACGGAAGATTTCCACAGACTCTGGACCGACCCAGATACGCCAAACCGCGAACGCAAGCGACTGCTTGCCCACATCATTGAGGATGTCACACTCGTCAAGCTGCCAACAGAAGGTATCACCAAGGTTCACGTGCGATTTAAAGGGGGCAAGATCCAGACGCTCAAAACCATCAGCCCGAAATCTTCTGCCCAGCAGATCAAGACGCAGCCCGGCATCGTCGAGATGGTCGATAAATTCCTCGACAACCACATCTATTCAGAGATCGCAGATCTGCTCAATCAGCAAGGGCATCGTCCAGGTGAAGCCGCGCGCAAAGGTCGTCATGATGCCCGCTTCACAGCCTTGCGCGTTGCCTATCTGGCCAACCAGTATAACCTGCGCTCACGTTATGATCGCCTGCGGGAGCGTGGAATGCTGACCAAACAGGAAGCCGCCGAGCGTCTCAATATTCACGAGCAAACCGTCGCCAGATGGGCCAAGCATGGCCTCATCAAATACCACGCCTACAACGGGCACTATGGGCTGTACGAACTGCCCACTGCAGACTTGCCGCAAAAACACTGCAGCAGGTGGGATCGCCTCGTCGATCGGGCAGCTCAGCGCGTGC
>CAZWJZ010000504.1:0-2907 GCA_964634665.1 uncultured bacterium
CTCATCGGCAAAGCCATACTGACACATCGCGGGAAACTCACCCAGTTCTGCATAGAAGTCGGTACCTGCTGCGGATGTGACATGCATGATTTTAGCCTGGGCCAATTTGTCCCTATCGGTGATCGCTCGCTGTTTATCCTCTAGCTGAGGCAGCATCCGCTCCAGGATTTCTGGCGGTTCTAGTACCACCAGCACTCGGGTGCCAGTATCCCGACAATCACGGATGCAGCCATCTAGAATAAACGCTAGATCAATAATCAAGTCCGCTGCTTTGAGGAGAGACACCACGGCATCTGGGAGCGTGGTGCGATTGGGGACCTCCACATAGCTGACCTGAGCCCCTAGTAGTGCAGGCTGACTAATAGCAACGGATTTGTAGGGCGTTGAACCGTCATAAGTGTTTATGACTACGACACTATCACCTGGTTTGACCTGGCTGAGTTTGAGGACTTCCAGCCACAGGGTCATCAGCTTTGCAGGGGTTACGTTCACTGTGTTTGTCTCCTTCGGGGTAGGGGGTAAACCAGTTCTGTAGAGGGGTAAACAGCTTCTAGAGCCTGATCGATACAGCCGTAAAAATGCTCGGGTTGCTCTACAGGAACCATATGGCCGGTATTGGGAATACAGAAAAAGTGAGACTGAGACAGATGTCGATGAATGACTGCGACGGAGGTAGGAGGGGTCAGCGTGTCGTCTTCCCCGGCAATAACCCAGCAGGGTAGGGATAGAGACGCAAGTCGAGCACACACATCAAAGTCGATGACGGCTGCCATGGCGTACTTTAATGTAGTTTGATTAGCCGTTGCCCGCTGGTGAATGAACTGCTCCACATAGTTCGGGTGCTGCCTGATAAAGCGGGATGAGAAGATGGATTGGCTGGCCAATTTAGCTGCTTCTAATGGCCCTAGTCTGTCGAGCGTTTCGAGACGCTGCTGCATGTTGGCTGAGACTGTAGACGGGGTACAGCAAGTGGTGCAGGCTAAAACTAAGGCAGAAAAGCGTTCGGGCTGTCGTATCGCCATCTCCATCGCCACCATGCCCCCTTGGGAAAAGCCCACAAGAACAGCCTGCTCAACCTTCAGCTGATCCACGACAGCTAGCCAGTCCTCGGCAAACAACTCAATGCGATAAGGACCATCGGGATGATCTGATTGCCCATGACCACGGGTGTCGCCAGCAATGATGCGGTAGCGATTGCTGTAGCGCTCAAAGGCAGTATCCCAGAGGTGATGGTCCCAGCCTAAACCGTGCAGGAATAGTAGTGCTGGCCCTTTCCCAGCAGTTGCTACCCGCAGCTGGACACCACCGACATCGATCAGCTGAGAAGCAATGGTCATAGCGGCTGAAGCACTTTATTGTTTGAAGAAACTTGAACACCCTTCGGCTCGTGCAATGCGGTTATCCAAATGGTTTTGCGCTTCAACCAGTCAGAGCGCTGAATGAAGCGGAAGATGGCCGTGCGTAGCTTGGGCGGATAGAAGGCCAGTTCGCCATAGTAGTAGGCCACATCCTGGGTCCATTCAATTAGTCTCCGGTCGTGCTTTTCCCAAAGGGATAAGCCCTCTTCAATGTTGTCAACCTCTTTAATCCAGGTGGCGAGGGAAAGGGCAGCCATCATAGAGCAACCCCCACCCTGACCTAGGAACGGGGGTTGGGCATTCACTGCATCTCCAATCAAAACGACACGGCCCTGATGCCAGCGAGAAAGCTTTATAATCTCAAATTGATCCCCCCGTCCTTGGTCTGGCAGGCGATCAATAATCCAGCTGAGGTGAGGGAAGGTTTCCTTCCAATAGTCTCGATCTACTGGCATAGACTGACCCCGCCCATCATCCTTTACGGATGTCAACTGAACGTAGGCCATATCTTTATCGCAAGGGGCATACAAGACACGACGCGAACCATGCCAGTGCTCACAGTGACCCCGCCCTTCATCAGTCAATAACTCATCAGGCTCTCGCTGAATCATGGCCCGGTAGCCAAATTGATTGGCAAGTTTTCGGCTTCTGAGGAGACCTAGGGAATCGCGCACGTTTGAGTTGATCCCGTCGGCACCAATGACTAAATCAGCTTTGTGGCTAGTGCCATCTGCGAGATGAACTGTGCCATCAGACTTAGCTGCGATGACTTCTTGGCCAAATTTAAAACTAACGCCGCAGCGGCAGGCTTCTTCGTAAAGGGCATATAGTAAGTCAGCCCGAGTCGGCACATATAGCCTGTTCTGGGGCGAGAAAAAGTCTTCAGCGAAGACGGTTCCGTCTTTATCGCGTTTCTGGTGTCGCCAGGCTGGGATGCTGTTTTTGATGGTCTCTTCGTAGACGCCGAGAGTCTCTAAAACCCTTAAGCCGTTCTCCCACAGATAAATGCCAGCCCCTTGCGGCCGAATGCCGGGACTCTTTTCATAGACGGTAACTTGCCACCCCTGCTTTATAAATGCAAGGGCCGCAGTCATGCCGGCAATACCACCTCCCGCGATCTCTGCTGTCCATGACATGGCTTTTCCTGATTCCGCTGTATAGGAGTTAAGTGTAGAGACGGCCCTCAGGAATTGCTGTAAATACAGGCACACCTAGGTATCTGGATGATTTTCGATGGCTGTGATCACAGCCTCTCCGGGGGAGAATCGCAGTAATGGCACTCCTATAAGCGTCAATTAACGACTGGGAGTAGCGCTGGTGTTTTCGAGGGGAGCGCAGTTCGTTGAGAGGAAGAAGCCATCGGCGGGGTTCTTCAGCCCCCCCTTAGTGGTGCAGAAAACTCTAAGACAGTCTCAGTATGAGAACGAAACGACCTTGGAGAACTCAATGCGGCAGTCTAAGGCGTCTCGTTTGCGCTGAGAGGCGCAAGCGGGGGGTGGATTACACTTCGGCAACACTTGGAGGATGGGCAAGGGCAGTCGCTCATAGC
>CAZWJZ010000505.1:0-2886 GCA_964634665.1 uncultured bacterium
ATAACTCATTTTCTCTCTTTTTTTACCCTTTTTCTACTAGCAGTCGAGGTTACTAAAGACTATGTACTCTTTTTGAAAGCCTCAAAACAGAAACTAAGCTATACTCAAACGCGCACAAAAATGCTTATGGCAAGGCTAAACAAAGCTTAAAATGCAAGGAGGCATGACATGAAAGAACAACAAGAAAGACTCGAAGCCCTCAGGGGGTATCTTTGACGTAACTGTCAAAGAACAAGAACTCAAAAAAATCGAGCCTAAACTAAATGACCCTAATCTTTGGAGTAATCCAGATGAAGCCAAAAAAGTAAGTCAAGAAGCCACGCGCTTAAGAAAAGTCATTGAAGGCTTTAAAAGGCTAGAAGATGACATTGAAGGCCTAACTGAACTTTACGAAATGGCATCTGAAGAAGAAATACTCGAGCTTGATGAGGAAAAAGCGTTAATTCAAACGCACCTAGATGAGCTTTACCGTGAAACCTTGTTTTCGGGTGATCATGATGATAGTGCTGCCATTATTACCATTAAGCCGGGTGCTGGGGGTACAGAAGCGCAAGATTGGGCGGGCATGCTTTTTCGTATGTATAAGCGCTACTCTGAGCGTAAAGGCTTTAATGTAGAAATTCTTGATGCTGTGGGTAGTGACTCAGCACCACATGGTATTGATTATGCTCAAATGATTGTGCGTGGTGAACGTGCTTTTGGCTTGCTGCATGTTGAGGGTGGCGTGCATCGTTTGGTTAGAACCAGTCCGTTTGACTCTAATAATCGTAGGCACACGAGTTTTGCTTCGGTTGAGCTTATGCCTGAAATTGATGATGAAATTCAAATTGAAGTTGATCCTAAAGACATTCGGGTTGATGTTTACCGTTCTTCAGGTCCGGGTGGTCAGAGTGTAAATACGACTGACTCTGCCGTGCGCTTGGTTTATAAGAGTGGCACGCCTGATGAGATTGTGGTGACTTGTCAAGATGGCAAGTCACAAATTAAAAATCGTGAAAAGGCTATGAAGGTACTTAAAAGCCGTTTGTGGGAAAGAGAAGAACGCAAGCGTTTAGATGAGCAGCTTCTTGCACGTGGCGACCAAAAAGCAATTGAGTGGGGTTCACAAATTCGCTCTTACGTGCTAGATAAGCAGTACATAAAAGATCACCGTTCAGGTGAAATGCGGCACGACCCAGATAATGTTCTAGATGGAGATATTGAAGACCTTATCTGGACTGGTTTAGAATGGGAAGCAAGTGCTCGCACAAAAGCAAATTAAGCAAGGATGCCACGGACTGAGGGCCTAGTGCCTTCAGTAGGGTTTCTATGCGCATACTCGCTATTGCGGACGCTGTAAGCCCTATTATTTACTCAACTAATTTTCCTAAAAACTTACCCAACTTTGATTTGCTTTTAAGTGCAGGCGATATGCCTGGACATGTACTCGAGTTTTTAGCGACTAAGTTAACTAAGCAACCTATTTATGTTTTGGGTAACCATGGTAATGGCTTTCTTTATGATATTGAGACAAATAAGAAGATGCTACCGGGTGGTTGTATTAATGTACATAAAAGAGTTCTAGACATTGATGGTGTCTTGATTGCTGGTATCGAGGGGAGTGCCCGCTATCGACCGGGTGAGCAGCAGTACAGTCAGTTTCAAATGTCTCGAATGGTTGATGGGTTGACCCCTCAGCTGCTAATGAATAAGTACCGAAAAGGTCGCGCGGTTGATATTTTACTTACACACGCAGCTCCTTGCGGACCGCATGAGGGTGACGATTTTCCGCATAGGGGGGTAAAGGCGTTTAACCGCTTTCATAAACGCTGGAAACCAAGATTGCATGTGCATGGTCATGTGCATCTTAGTGGCGCAAATTCTCCTCGGGAGTATATTTCTGAAGAAGGTGTTCGCGTGATCAATGCTTTTGAATTTACCCTTATTGATACGGAGGATTTTAACTAAGAATGTCTAAACTTATTCTAATAATGATTGATGGGGTAAGCGCAGATTACTTTGCGAGCTGCCGAACCCGATTGCCGCACTTATCTCGCTTAGCTAAAGAAGGCTTAGTAGTAGAAAATTTGCGTTCTGACATGCCAGGAACCTCTTTAACAGGACGCAGCACCATGATTACAGGTGTAACAGCAGATGTTCATGGCATTTGGGGTAATGTTATTTGGGATGGAAGTCGCTTTCGTTATGCTAATCCAGAGGATGTTCGGGTAGAAACTTTAGCTAAACAAGCTATGGATAAAGGGCTTGATGTTGCTTGTATGGGCTACGGCATGGTGCGAGCTCAAGATGCAACTGTTTTTCATCATGCATGGTGGGCTAACGAAATGTTACAACGAGCCAGAGATTTAGAACCCATAGCAGCAGATGAAGGCTGGCTAAGAACCTCAAGATTTCAAGAACCCACAGGTAGGTTAAAAGCCTTAGCTAAACGAGGTTACCCTAATAGCATCCCAGATGCTTACGCAGCAGATAGACTTCACTACATAATTTCAGAATTTAGTGGTGATCAAATCATGTTGCAATGGACAGCAGGACTCGCAAGTTCAGAGTCACCCCCTGACTTTATACTCACCGAAATACTAACACCCGACACCGTGCAGCACTTCGCAGGCTACAAAAGCCACTTTGGGCACTGGTCCATAACTTACGCAGATGCACTGGTTGGCAGCCTGATAGCAGAGCTCGAGCTTTCAGATAAACTAAAAGACTATAGTTTTACCATTATGAGTGACCATGGGCATGGGGTCGTAAGCAAAGCCATTCACGCAGATATTATATTGCCAGACTACACAGTCTCACCTGAAGGCGCAACCCTGCATGTCGTCATAGAAAACCAAAATCAAGTAACAGACTTAGTCAAAAAACTCGAGCCTTTTGGGGTTGAGT
>CAZWJZ010000506.1:0-2884 GCA_964634665.1 uncultured bacterium
CATAGCAAGTTTAGGTCAATCTTTTTTAGGGTGAGTAGGTTAGGCCTGTGGCTAGTAAAGGGTGGTCTGAAATTATCTACTTTTAGCTCATTTTGATTTCGGCGCCCTCTTTAGGTCACGATTAATATCAGGAGGGAGCTTGGCAGCTTCCTCTAACAATGAGTCTTCCGGCGAAGCGTTGCTGTTCTATGACTGTTTGTGGGTTATCGATATGCTTAAAAACAAGTTCAACGGTTTTCTGAGCCATGGCTTCTACAGGCTGCTCTATAACATCTATGGGGGGGTCAACCAGACTGGTCCAAGGGTAGTTGTCAAAACTAAGGAGTGAGATGTCTTTGGGAATGCTTAGATTTAGTTCTTTTAAGGCTCGAAAAGTACCTATGGCCATGTTGCCCGTAATAGCAAAAATAGCTGTTGGAGGTTCTTTTAGTTTCATGAGTTTATGGGTAAAGGTGTAGGCTTCTTCTTGGGTTGGGCTTAGGATACTTTGGTAACTTTCGGGAATGCTTAAGCCCATTTTTTGCATAGCAAGAGGGAAGGCCTGAACTCTTTCGTCTGCTTGAATGCTTGGGTCATAGCTACCTAAAGCAGCTATGCGTTTGTGACCTAAGTTAGCTAGGTATTGCACGCCTTCAAAAACACCTTCTTTGTTGTTTAGCATGACATGACTAAAAGGGCTGCCTTGGTAGGTGTAGTCAACTTCTACAATAGCGGTTCCACGTTCTACGAGGCGTTGCAAGTAATCATGGTTAGATTCACCATAGCCAGAGCGGATGATTAGGCCAGCTATACGCTCGCCATGAAAGGCTTTGAGTTGTTCAAGCTCGAGTTTTGTGCTGTATTCGTTTTCGGCAACAATGAGGGTGTAGCCTTTTTTTCTGACTTCTTTGCCTATGGTTCGGGTGATTTCGGCGAAGAAGGGCTCTACTATGCTGCCTATTATGAGACCTATGGTTTTGCTGTGACCGCTTCTTAGGGCGCTGGCAAGTTTGTCGGGTTCGTAGTGTAGTTCTTCGATGGCTTTTTGGACACGTTCTAGCGTTTCTGCTTTTAGCTTGTCAGGAAAGCGAATGGCTCGTTTGGCAGTGGTTGCAGATACTCCTGCTAGTTTTGCGACGTCTGTTATGGTGGCCACGAGTTCATTATAGCAATAAAAGGCTATTGACAAGTTGTGCGAAGTTTGATTATGCTTAGAATTACATAATCAAAAATAGCTTTGCGTAACTGCTTTATACATCTTTGCCGCAAAGTTTTATTGCGAAAGGAGTGAAGCTACTGTTTCTTTGTACAATAATGGCCACGTGGCCATTAAGGAATAATTAACTCAGTTTTAAAGTATTAATTCACTGGAGGAAAGAATGAAAAAAATTTTGTTGGCAATTGCCACAATCCTAATAGTAAGCATGACGTTTGCGCAAACCACGCTAACCATTGCATCTGTAAACAATGGTGACATGCTAACCATGCAAGAACTAAGTGGTGTGTTCGAAGCAGCAAACCCAGACATCAAACTCGAGTTTCTCTTCTTAGACGAAGGCACACTTCGTTCACGTGTAACGACAGATGCTGCAACGGGTAGCGGTGCATTTGATCTTGTAACTGTAGGTGCATACGAAACACCAATCTGGGGTCAAAATGGCTGGATTGCTTCAATTGACGCCTTAGCAGAAAAATTTCCTGAACTTGCAGTAGCTTATGATTTTGACGATATTCTTCCTGCAATCAGCGATGGTCTTAGTTTTGATGGGGAACTTTTTGCAGTTCCTTTCTACGCTGAGTCAAGCTTCACCATGTACAACACACGTTTATTTGCTGAAAATGGTCTAACCATGCCTGACCAACCAACATGGGAAGAAATCAGAGAGTTTGCTTGCACTATTCATGATCCTGAAAATGGTGTTTACGGTATTGCCCTTCGTGGTAAGCCAGGCTGGGGTGACAACATGGCACCTATCACAACTGTAGCTAATACATTTGGCGCACAGTGGTTCGATGCAGAGGGCCGTCCACAACTGGATTCTCCTGCTTGGAACGAAGCACTTACATTCTACAGAGATCTCGTAACTGAGTGTGGTCCTCCTGGAGTTACTGGTAATAGCTTCCCTGAGTCATTAGCACTTATGGCAGCTGGTAAAGCTGGTATGTGGGTTGATGCAACGGTAGCTGCTGGTTTCCTAGCGAGTAGCGAAGCTGCTGCTGATATGGGCCAAGCCCTTGCACCTGTAGGTCCTGTTGATAAAGGTAACGCATGGTTATGGTCATGGAACCTTGGTATCCCTGCTGCATCTGATGCACAAGACGAAGCTTTCCGTTTCCTAATGTGGGCTACTTCAAAAGAGTACCAAGAGTTAGTTGCTGCTGAAAAAGGCTGGGCTGCTGTTCCTCCGGGCACACGTCAGTCACTTTACGAGCGTCCTGAATACTTAGCAGCTGCGCCATTTGCAGAAATGACACTAGGCGCAATTCTTAAAGCTGATCCAACAGACTCAACCCTTAACCCAACTATTGCAGCTGGTGTTCAGTATGTTGCAATCCCAGAATTCTCAGCAATCGGTACTGATGTTGCACAAGAAGTTGCAGCAGCACTTGCTGGCGATATTACTGTAGAAGAAGCACTTTCACGTGCTCAGCGTATTGCTGACGAAGCTATGCAAGACGCTGGCTACTACTAAGCAATCTTACGCATAGTTTGGTAGCCTGATGCGCTACTGAGAACTTTAAAGAGATACAAGGCGTATGTAGCTTACATGCGCCTTGTATCTCTATCAGCTAGTACAACCTATTTCATTATTCATACTAATATTTTTTACTACCTAAGGCTCATTTAGTACTTACTTTGAACCTGTTGTGAGCTTACTCTATGCATACTTTGCAATAGTTCACA
>CAZWJZ010000507.1:0-2879 GCA_964634665.1 uncultured bacterium
GACTACAATACTCAGAGGGCTAAGCTTATCTGTTTGGAGTGAGCCATTACCTCCTAAAGTATCATTCTTGTTATTCGAATGCCCAAACCAAGGCAGCTCAACAATAAAAGATGGTTTTTCAGCCTCATCTTTAAACGTGGCATAACCTGTTGTTACATTTTCCGATTCGCAAGTCTCTATGACAAAGCCAGTTGGTATTTGTAAAGAAAACTCAGCCTTAGTCAAATTTTTATCAACAGCTCTACAATCTATCGCTTGCTCATAAAGCTCGAGCGTCCAGTCTTTCTCTACGCTGGGTAGTGCGTCTGCTTCGAGTGCAGCGTGTATCTCGTCGGCAATAACAGGCATGAGTAGGCTAGGTGGGTCTATGCTTGTTGATGCATTAGAGCGCGTAGTACCACCGTTGCGACTAAAGCTACCTTTGCACTCGGCAAAAACTTTGGCTTCGACGTTGGCTAAACTCTTCTCATTAATAATTACTGCACAACCAATGCTTCCGCTGTCACTGGTGCGGAGCGCAGATAGTTGAAAGTCGATGTCGTTATTACCCTTTAAGCTTGTTTGCCAGGGTAGAGAAACAGTTTCTGAGAAGGTTTCACCTTCAGTATCTGTGTAACTAATCTCGGCTTCAAGAGCACTGCCTTCTACTCTGTAAATGAGTTCATTTTTTGCACCACATGCACTCAACAGCAAAATTATTCCCATTAAAATACTTAAGCAACTTACTTTATGACCCATTCTGCTTGCCTCCAATAGCACTATGCTTAACTTAATAATAGTGAAGCAGCGTTTCAGTAACGTCGCATTTTCAATGGATAATGAATAAGGGTAAAAAGATGTTTGCGGTTGGCTTGAAAATATCCAACAGCTTGTTGGACGATTCGTTTTTTAATTGTGCAACAAGCTGTTGCACAATTACACTCGAGTAACCCTTTTATTTATGTTCTGTCGTCAAAACTTGCAAATTAACATCCCCTATTTAGGTTAAGAGATTACTTTACTTATGTTTTGGTCGATAATCTCTTGGGTCAATACAAGCATCATAAGTCGCTTTATCAAAGGGTAACCAATCAGTATCGTTAATACCTCTATTTTTGCGCTTTTGAGTAGGGTCATGGGGGTAAGCTGAGGCCAGTTTAAGCCAGCGTTTTTCTTCTTTGGCTAAATCTTTAATGGCTTTAGCTAAGCCTTGTAAGTCTTGATCTTGACTAAAAAGAAGGACAACATCATAACCTTCGGTTCTGGTTTTAGTTAAGACATCAATGGCTATTTGGACATCTACCCCTTTTTCATAACCAAAGCGGACTTGTTCGGTTGAGCCATCTTGTAAGCGAATGGTATTTAGGTGATATTTAACGTTACCTTTAAAGATTTCTATGCCTTGCTGTTTTAGCACGTTGAGTTTGTTATTCCAAAAGGTTGCCCTTACGGGATCTAAGGTTTGTCTTGGTACACCTGTATAGAAGCAGACTTTACTAAGTTGCCAGCCTTGTTGGGTACAAATAGTTTGAGCGAGCTTGAGCGGATCATAGTTAGGATAGCTGTAACCAAAGAGGGTTTTAGCAGCATAGAAAAGGTTTTGACCATCAAAGAGAACGAGCGTTTTTTTGGTTTGGGGTTCAGATAAGCTCATAAGGATAAAAAATAACCCTGTGCGAGGGACGAACCTATCGACAGGGATTAATTACTTATAGTTTAGCAGAAGCGTATACCTTGTCAAGTCAGAAAAGTACCTAGGGTGCGTCCTAACAATGAGACCTTGATAAAGTAGGATATGAAAAAGAGTCAAGCAGAACTAAAAGCGGAATTAGTAGCGAGATATAGCGAAGCGATAGATGAATTATTAGCAGACACGGAAAGGAAAGAGGATTTTAAGGAGTTGGAAGAAGCAGTAGAGAGATTAGCTGCCAAGACCTTACCTGAGACCCTGAAACGGGTGGCTGAGGGTAAGGATTTTTCCCCCTAAATGCAGTGCGTGTAGCGGAAAAGTGCATTGCAAAGGGAAACGACAAAGAGCCCTACTGACCAGTTGGGGGAAAACAAATATAGCGGTTCAATGCTGGCAATGTTGTGGGTGTGGCAAGAAAGGTCATAGCCTTGTGCCAGGTCTGGATAAGAGTGGTCTAAGCCCCCGTACCCTGGAACGGGTTATAGATTTAAGTATTCGTTTGCCTTACCGAGAGAGTCAAGCTGCTTTAGTCATTCAAGGGATTGAGCTAGAGGTCAGTCACTGTGAGCGTTTAACGCAACGTTACGGTGCAACCCTGTATGAACAGGTAAGCCAAATGTTTGAAGAGCTTGCCGAACAACCCCTTGCACTAAAACAGCCATTAGGGGACATACAAGTCATCCAAACAGACGGTGTGTTTGTAATGGAAAAAGACAAGCCCAGTAAGGGTTCTTGTGAAGGTAGAGAAGTCAAACACATCCTAACCTATCCGCTTGAAAAGCCTAAAGAACGCCAGAGTATTGCTTGCAGTGACCCTAAACACTTTCAAACCCTTGCTCACGGCTTGTTACGTCATGCCCAGGTTCGACAACGATACCCTCATCGGACTCGCGGATGGTTCAAGTTGGATTGACACCTTGTTTGAGGAATTCAATGTAAACGTGAGAATTTTAGACGTGTATCATGCCACCTTGTATCTTGATAAAGTCATGCTTGCGCTTGGTTGGGATGATGACAAACGCTTAGCTCAACGCTGTAGCTGGCTCAGGGGTGACATCAATGCTCGTGTCTGGCTCAATCACTATGTCCCTCAAAACCCTGAAGTCTGGCTTTCCTGGTCTATAGAGGCTCAGGCAGCGTTGGCTTATCTTGATAGTAAGTACTGCCCCCCTTGACAGGCCGTCTGTAACGCAAACTTTTAAGGGGAAAT
>CAZWJZ010000508.1:0-2877 GCA_964634665.1 uncultured bacterium
TTTATGCTTTAAAGCGCTAAACTTAGCGACACTTTGCATGGCGGCTTTCATCATGCTTTCAGAGCCATTTGTTTGAAAAACAAGCCCAGGCGCATGTGAGCTGCTACCCCCTGTATGAAATAGAGGGCCTTGTTCAAGCACAGTAATGTTTTTCATGCCCAGTTCAGTTAAATGCTCAGCAATATTGCAAGCAACAATGCCAGCACCCAAAATGACAATGCGTGTATTAGGATCGCGCTGCAAGCTCATAAAATGCTCTTGATGCTTGAAACTGGAACCTCAGCCTTAACAATGAAGTAGAAGCTAGAAAAGAGAGAAGAGTTTCCAATTTTCCAATTTTTCATTAGCTTAAGCCATCCCACTCTTTACGTGCTTGACCTTTCGATATTTGTTCTTTGCGCCAAGCCATAAACGCTTCTAATTCTTCTTGTTTATCTTCAGCCAAGGCGGGTTGCTCGTACTCTGCAAGCATTTGCTTCCAGATAGCATTGGCACGCTGATAGCTATCTTTCATGCCTTCTGCTTCCCACTTTTCGTAATTATCCATATTAAAAACTTTGTGAGAATAAAACGCGGTCTCATAGTGCCGCATGGTATGAGCAGCCCCTAAGAAATGCCCTCCGGGCGGGGTTTCTTCGTAAGCATCAAGCGCAAATTCTTCATCATTTAGTTGAATGCCACGCTGGTAATTTGCCATAAAGCCAAGCGATTCAGTGTCTAAAATAAACTTTTCATAGCCAGCAATAAGTCCCCCCTCCAGCCAGCCTGCTGCGTGAAGGACAAAATTGGTTCCTGCTTGAACGGTTGGCCAGAAGGTACTGGCTGATTCGTAGCCTGCTTGGTAGTCAGCAGTTTGTGTAGCTGTAAAATTGCCGCCTGTACGCACAGGTAAGTTGTAGTAGCGTGCCATTTGGGTTGCTGCGTAAATAAGAAGATTTTGCTCACCTGTACCAAAGGTAGGCGCGCCACTTTTAAGGTCAACAATGGAAATAAAAGACCCAAGTAGGCAAGGGGTACCTGGGTTAATCATTTGTGCATACGCAACACTAATTAAAGCTTCAGCATTAAGTTGTGCAATGGTGGCTGCAAGTGAAGTGGGTGAGGTAGCACCAACCATCGTAAAAGGTGTCATAAGCAGGGCTTGCTTGGCCTTCGCATTAACATCAATGACGCTAAGCATGCGATCATCATGTCTTAAAGGACTCGAGACATTAATGAGCGAGAGTAAGCCTGGGTTTTGCTCTATTTCATCTTTGCCATAAAGAATGCGCGCCATGGTAATACTGTCAGCAGCATTATCTGCATGCGTCACGCTACCCATAAAAGCTTTGGTGTGGTGACGAATGTGAGACATGACCATATCCATATGGCGAGTGTTTACACTTACATCATTAGGTTCCACAATCGTGCCCCCACCATGATGCAAGTTGGGAATCATATGGGTTAATTTTGTGAAGTTATGAAAATCATTTAAGGTACTTGGTCTACGCCCTGTATCAAAATCAGCAACATAAGGTGGCCCATAAACAGGCGCAAAAACCATGCTGTTGCCACCAATATGCGCGTTATTTTTTGGCTCACGAGCTAGCAGAGTAAAGCTACTTGGTGCCATATTGACATAATGCATCAAGGTTGCCTCATCAAGATAAACCAGATTATCTTTAACCGTAGCACCATGAGCTTTAAAGACCTCAAGTGCGCTCGGGTAATCAAGAATCAAAAACCCCTGATTTTCAAGTAGACGTATAGACGCTTTGTGAATAAGCGCAACCCCTTCAGCATCTAGCGATTCAACAGGGCTAAGGTTACGTTCTAAATGATTAACGGTACCCACAGCCCTAGCCGTACGTGACGCTCTTAAAGAATCGCGACGACTCGAGCCTCTACTAGCTCGAGCCATTAAACTCGAGCTGCTCTCTTTTGAGCGATTAGATTTTTGGCGGTTTCTACGGCTACGGCTGCGTCTCGGCAGTAGGCGTCTGCACCAACAGCTTGGGCGAATTCTTCATTGACGGGTGCACCGCCAATGAGCACAATGTAGTCGTCTCTCATGCCGCGTTCTTTAAGTTCGTCAATAACGACTTTCATGTAAGGCATGGTGGTGGTGAGTAGGGCTGACATGCCAAGAAAATCAGGTTTGTGTTCTTCTATGGCTGCCATGTATTTGTCAACGTCATTGTTAATACCTAAATCAATGACTTCAAAGCCGCCACCCTCCATCATCATGGCAACTAAGTTTTTACCAATATCATGAATGTCACCTTTGACCGTGCCTATCACCATTTTGCCTATAGGCTCGACATCCGATTCTGACAAGATGGGCTTAAGAATTGCCATGCCTGCCTTCATGGCATTGGCAGCCATGAGTACTTCAGGAACAAACAAAATACCATCACGAAAATCAATGCCAACCACAGTCATGCCAGCAACAAGCGCGTCATTAAGGACTTTTTCAGCAGACCAACCGCGATCTAACAGAATGTGTGTGCCTTCAGCAATTTCTTCTTTTAGACCGTCATAAAGATCGTCATGCATTTGCTCAACAAGCTCTTCATCATCTAAACTCGATAAATCTAAATCATCTAAATCAGCCATTTTGTCTCCTTAAAGATAAGTACTTTGAATCAAGAGGGGGTTGTGCTGTGTTTAAAAGACCAAAGCGACTTAGCAACTCTTGTAATAGATTCCTTGAATTCATGCGGTCGTCCTGCGACGACGCTTGCGGCGACCACCCTCGCCCTCAGGTGAGATAGGTATAGCTCGAGCTTTTTCTAGTAAGTTGGGTAATCCAAGGGCGGCTTCGAGTTTAGGAAAGGCGAAGCTTTTATTTGGAAAGGCGAGTGCATTGACAAAATGCTCTTGGAAGCGGGGCTCAAT
>CAZWJZ010000509.1:0-2845 GCA_964634665.1 uncultured bacterium
GGAGTTGATGTAATTCTTTATTTCTTGAAAAGAGGGGTACGGAAAGACGGCTTTAGCCAAATGCGCCAGATTGATTGGAAGGCAAAACCGTCAAAACACCCTTCTTATATACGGTGTTTTGACGGAATCACAACCCTTCAATTCATTTTCATCTAATTCTACTAGAAATAATTCAATCCTATAAGTATATTTTTTCTGTTCTAGGAATAAAGTCAAAAACTGAAATAGCTTTGAGTTTACAATCTCAGATATCCAAGAGAATAGTCATCATGACTATTCTCTTGGATATTCTTTTTAAACGGTACTGGCATATGGCGATCAAATATTTACATGTGACCGAATCCACGTAAGAATAAGCTAGCTATGAAAAACTATTTTGTTTATATCACTTCAAGATAGTCTTTATTTGGAAGTTGCGGAAAAGCAGCTGTTGGCAAGGTTTGATACCAATAGACTACTGACGAAATATCATCCTGCAAGGGTAGATAGCGCCGATCAGCACGCCAACCAAGTGCCTGAATGGTTACTTTTAAACGTTCCTTGAAGCGAATTGGATCAGTAATATGCCAGCGGTACATTCCAAACCGCATTTGTGAATTGTAAACACCATCAGGACGAATAATTTGGTTAAGTCCAGCATACGGTGTGCAATAAGCCTCATATTGCGCTGTTTCTTTATTTTCAAAATTATAAGAACCACAAAAATAATCTTCAGTACCCGTGCCACAAATAGTTGGGTAATCTGAATCATGATCAAGGTAGAATTTAATCTCACCTTCACCCCACCAGCCTGAGTTGTTAACACCCCAAGCTAGATATGTGCCTACATACTGACCTTGCCCTATTACGCCATCAACTAAGGTAACCACTTCTTTAAACGGAAGTGGATTTATTCTACGAAATTGAGCATGAAAGTAAGCAGCATCCTCAGGAACATCAGTTAGGCTGTAATTAACTTGATAATAAAGCACCATGTCTTCATTAGCTATGTTGCTCATAGTTATACGACAGCTTTTTCTAAAGGGCATTTCCCAATAACAGTTAAACGCACTACCAGGATTCACACAAACGGCCAACGAATTAAGAGGTGCATATTTGCCCCAGCCCGAAGCAAAAAAATCACCTACAGGCACTTCAACCGACGGCTGCTCCTGATCATCCCAGTAAATACGCAAGATGCTAAAGCGCCAGTTACCTGTTGGTGTCATCCAGATTTGCTGAATGGCACCAGGACCACTAATACGGCCTAATTCAAACGTTTCACCCGCTTTAATAATGACTGAGGGTGAGACTTTCCAGCCTTGACCTAAGCCCACTGCGGCCTTAGCACCCGTGCCTTCAGTTGCCATGCCACCTTTTCCTTTTTCACCCTTTAAATTCTCAGGGCTTAAGGAGCGAGATTCCGCATCTGAAAGGCGAGATAAGTTTCCAAGATTTAAGCCTAAACCATTAAACGCCATACTTTCCTCCAAAAAATTGTCTTTCTCTAGCTTACTGGAAACAGGCCTTGAAAGTACCCAGTCACACACATAATAGAAGAAAAAACTTTAAAAGGAATGGCATAAAGAAGCCCATAAAAACCCTACTCTTCATACCTTTTTTCGAATTTCACATACCACTGAGCTGCCATCAGGCTCTACCCAAAGAACATCAAGTACAACTTTTCTCTCCATATAACTCAAGCCACCACAAAACCTCTTAAAAGGGGTTAGCCGTTGAAAAGCTAGGCAGATATCCCAATCTAATGTAAAAATGAAAACGCAGTCGCTCTAGTTCATAACCCCATTTATGTCGGTTGATAATAGCTTGATTAAACCTTGACCCAATTTCTGAAATAGCATTAAAATTACACCTTCCTGGCTCTACTCCATTCGTAACTTCCAAACTTTCTACAAGCAGCAGAGCACAATCTCAGTTTAATAGGAATCAAGGCCACTAAATAAACCAAGTTGAGCTAAAATTCAAACGTTTTTAGCGCATGAGCTTAGCTCAAGCCCAATTCATCAAGGAAGGTAAACAACTCGAGTTCTTTAATCAACTTGTAAGCAGGATAATTTAATCACTTATAAACCCTAATTAACGTTGATGCGATGAATTTAGCTTTCTAAAGAGATGGACCCTATTGCTTGGACAGCAATTGTGTAAAATTTAGGAAAGCTAAGAACAAGGTCTGAGTGTAAATGCTTGTGAAAGCTGATTTACTTGACTTGGAATAAAGGTAAACTAACTCTTATGATTCAGGAACTAACCCTTTCGCACGACGATGCCTATACGATTATAAATACCATCAAATCTGCACTGGAATACAAACAACAAGGTGCAGCTATTGCCGTAACTGACAAACACGGCGAACTTCTTGCTTTTTTCCGAACGGATGGCTGTAAGCTTCCAAGTATCACGATTGCCATTAATAAGGCTCATACGGCAGCTCGTGAACAATGCCCTTCTAAAGAAGTGGGTCTATCTAGCCAAACTAACGGTTGGCCCATGACAAACTTTGGTAATCTCAATTATGTTGGATGGGGTGGCGGCATACCTGTTCTAAAAGACGATGTGGTTGTTGGCGCAATTGGTGTAAGTGGTTTATCTGAAGATGAAGATATTGCGCTTGCAAATCTAGGTTCTCAAGCACTTTTCACATAAGTAACTCACAACCATGTTCCCCTGTTATCATCAACCCAAAGCCAATTGCAAGTCGGTAAATCGAGTGCGATCTATATGAAGGGTTAAAAGCTTGAAGTCGGTAATTTAGAAGCAGATTATCTTGTTGAGCGCTAACAATAATAATTACCTAGTACAGCCTCCTAGAAGTCCCTCATCACTTACAAAGAGGCTTACCAGCAAA
>CAZWJZ010000510.1:0-2839 GCA_964634665.1 uncultured bacterium
CTTCACTAGCGAGGATGCTCGCATTAAACTGCACAGCCTTTATCCGTCAATAGATGTTAGGTGAAGTACTAGCAACTTACCAAGCTTAACTCAGACTCGCTTACCTTTATCAGACTCGCTTACCTTTATAAGTACTAAACTTGCTATACAAGCAACTTGGCATAGGTTTTGGTAAAATAGTAAATCTAAAAATTGAGGATTTTCGGTCCTTAAAACTCTGACACGACCTGTCAGAGTTTTAAGGACCGTTAGACAAAGCTGTCTGTGTTTCACTAGCAGTATGGGGTGGCTAGCGTGTTTTTTTAGTTTTAGCAAGTTTAGCTATTGTGAGAGTCGCTAAGCTGAGCTTGAATCGACCTTCAAAAGAACAGTATTAGCTTGTTTTTGCGCAGTTAATCCAAAGCTGATAAATACGTTTCGCGCGCGTAAAGAGAAGAGAAGCAGAATGTTTAAACATATTCTTGTACCACTGGATGAGTCTGCATTGGCAGAATGCGTCTTGCCACACGTGCAGGCAATGGCTCGAGTTTTTGGTGCCAAGGTGACCTTATTGCGAGTACTCGAGCATGCTAATAAACTGGCAGGTCATTCTCAGCCTTGTGATCCGTTTGAGTGGAATCTTGGTAAAGCTGAGGCAGAAGCCTATTTATCGAGTATTCAAAGCCGTTTTGAGCTTCCTGACAGCGAAGTATCTACTATGCTTATGGAAGGTGATCCTGCTAAAAACATTATTCGGTTTGCTCATCAAAATAATGTGGATCTGCTTATCTTAAGTAGCCATGGTAAAAGTGGACTCACGGGCTGGACCCTTGGTAGTGTGGGTCAAAAATTGGCTTTACATATTCATTTAAGTTTGATGGTGGTCCGTGCCTTTGCTGCTAAGCAAACTGAGCAAAAGGAACAGGCTTATCAGCGTATTGTTTTGGCTCTAGATAGCTCTGCCCGAGCAGAATGTGCCCTTCCTATTGCATGTCGGCTAGCTAGGCAACATAAGGCGGAACTAATGATTGTCCATTTTGTTGAAAAACCTGAACTACCTAGGCGTGTTCCTCATAGCGCCGAAGAGAGCGGCTTGGTAGAACGCTTGATTGAACTTAATAAGGGTGATGTGGAGCGGTACTTCGAGGACTTAACACAACAAAACCTTAGCGATTTGCTTACTACAAACATTATTGTTAGTGATCAACTTGAAGACAGCTTGCATGCTTTTGTTACAGAAAAAGCTGCTGATTTGGTTGTTCTGGCTGCGCATGGTCTTTCTAGCAAGCCAAACCGATCCTTTGGTAGTACGGTGGTTAACGTTTTAACCTACGGTACAGCGCCTTTGTTAATAGTACAAGACCTCAAGGTGCATGAAGTGTACCTTTCAGCAGCTGAGCAAGCTGCTAAGGAGTTTCAGGGTCACTGATAGGAAGGCTCCGTGACAGGTCGCCAAATGATGGCAGAAGTTTAAGTGAATAGGGTATTGGGAGGCGAGGCATTCGCAAAAACCAATACAATTTTGAATTTCAGCTAGCGAGCGCATTAAGTTTCTCAATAAGCGGATTGCAAAATAATGCATGGCTTGATTCTTGGTTGTTCTGCTCGATTGAATGTGAATTTTGAATATTCAAGCGAGAGATACTTAAGACCAAAGCACTGGTGTAGAGCTTGTAAAACCGTTATAAAACTCATTTTTATGCTCAAAGGGGAATTAAGAAATAGCGATGGACCTGTAAAGAAGACAAAAACGGCTAAATCTGGCATTTTAAGCATGAAATACTCGCACGCTGGCGGCTTATGACAGCCTTGCTTAGGCTTTCTCGTAAAGCGCTTAAAGCAGTTCGTCGTTAAAGGCTTTAGATCGGGTAAGAAGGCGGGAATTTAGGTATGCAAAATCAGACAAGCTCGAGTGATGGGGCTTCTGTTGAAGCTATAAAGGAGCAAGCTGGCGCAAGTTCGGTAAGTCTTGAGCGTTATGTTGCAAATTTAGCTGAAAAGTACAAGCTTGCTCCAAAATCTGTTACAAAGAGTTCTTTTAGAAATCAGTTTGGTGCTTTGCGGGCAAAGGTGAAGTCTATTTATGGCAATCTTGCCCAAAACGAACAAGAACTATCAAGCGGAGCGCAATGGTTTCTTGATAATGATTATGTCGTGCAGCGTACCCTAAGGCAAATTCGTGAGGATATGCCTGAAAATTATTATCGCCAACTACCTCGTCTTTTAAATACTGAATATCCGCGTGTGCATAGGCTTGCAGGCGAAGTTCTACGACTAAGTGAAGGGCATTTTGATGCTCATTTATTGAAGCAGTTTACGCTCATCTATCAGCGATCAAGCCCGCTTACCACAGGTGAATTGTGGGCCTTCCCTGTAATGCTCAGGTTTGTAGCACTCGAGCAACTTTGCCATGCAGGTAAAGAGCTCATGTTAGAAAAAAACAGGTTTAAGCAGTCAAATCAGCAAATTGTACACGCTATTTTGAGTTTACATGAACTCAATAAACAAGTCTGGACCTATTTTGTTAAATCAGTCAGTCTAGTAGATCAGAGCTTGGCGCATGACCCTGCGGGAGTTTATTTACAGCTCGATGATGAAACCAGTGACCGATACCGAAAAGTCGTCGAGAATCTTTCATGGAAGATTGATTTTTCTGAAGAACAAGTAGCTCAAGCTGTCATGAGACTAGCAAGCAGTGCGGATAGCGCAGAGGCTATGCGCTACCGCCATGTTGGTTATTACCTGATAGATAAGGGAAGAGAAACGCTTGAAGAGGAATTGGTTTATAAGACGAGTTTGGGGGAGCGTTTTCGGCGAGGTCTACAAAATGCTTCTTCAGTACTCTATTTCACTTCGATTG
>CAZWJZ010000511.1:0-2834 GCA_964634665.1 uncultured bacterium
TGGTTTCTGAGGCGGTGGTAACAGTGACATTTACCGTATACGTCCCAGGGGCGGCATACACATGTGAGGGTTGTTCCATATTGGAGGTATTACCATCCCCAAAATCCCACTCAATATGGGAAATGGCACCACTGGCATTGACCGAGAATTCTGTGGCGTCACTAAAGCAAAAATTAGCCGCATTAAAGGAAATTAAAAAATAGGATTGTATAAATGGAGGCAATCCACTTAATGCCAATCCTCCCTGAAGATCAATTGCTTGCTGTTGGTGGTTACATGCCAAACCTAAGGCGTTAGGATTGTTTATCACGTCTAAGTAGGACTGAGCTTCTCGTGTCATATAAATTTTGCCATCTATAGCCAATTGAAGGGCATAAGCTTGTGGATAAACTGGAAAAGAATGAATTAATACCGCCGAAGCTGCAATATCAGTAGCAGCAGAATCATATTGAACAAGATCCAATCCTTCGGTTACATACAACATTCTGCTATTGGGCGAAAACTCTACACCATAATAGTTGACAAACATTTCTTGACTTAGGGTTACCGCATTGCTCACTACACCTGTAAGGGTATTAAAAGAGAGTAATTCTGAAGCTACATTGTGGTAAGCTGCAAGGAGTTTTGTCCCATCAGGAGAAGCTTTTAGATAGCCAAGAGAACTCGCTAACCAAGAGTCAAAATTGCCTAGATTTATTCCAACATTAGAGATAATAGGAGTTGTTATAACCCCAGTTGGGGTAACCAAATAGGAGAGAAAAGCATCGTTCCCTTTACCATGGGTAATAACCCAAATATCTTGATTATTACTATGTTTTACTGCGGTAATTTTTTCGGATATGGGTGTAATAAGTTGATTATTTTTAAGAGAAGTTATATCCCCAAGCCCTCCATTAAGGGTCATATCCAGTTCCGAGTAATTCAAGCCACGAATTCCGTTATGTTGGTCTACAGTAAAAATATAATAGCGGTCCGGTACATTGGGTCTGGGAACGATAATGGCAGATTGTGTACTTGAAGAATGGCCAAAAAGCCCTGTTCCATTTGGCATTACTTGATGAGTTCTGTCCCACACCAGAATACCGTCGGTATAAAATAATAAGTGACCATCGCTATCGGAAATAGAAGCACAACCTTCAACTGTATTTAGTTCGCCATTGGTAAGTGCTACGGGTACACCGCTGTTAAAATCAAGCCCAGCGTTTTGACCAAAATACCAGATGGCGGCTTCTTTTTGGCCAAAGGCGAAAGGGAAGTACAAAATGCACAGTAAAATAAAAAGGAAATACTTCAAGCGGTTGGTTTAGGTTAAGTATTGGGGTTAAAGCTATTTAAAAATAACAAATAAATACGTATTATACTACAAAATGCTTAGTTTTTAGATAAAATGCCCAAGTTTTATAATTACTCAAAGTGTGCATACACTTTACATAGCTGGCTTACTATTTTTGTATCAAAACAAGTTTAACAAATCTAAGAGGAGATTCGTTAAGCATAATATAGACCAGGAAATAGTAAAATACGAATATTCCTTAGTTCTGTAAAGAATAATAAAAATTAATGGGATGATGACTATAGCCTTAATGATTAACGTCATATTCCAATATGGTAAATTCAATATTTGAACTAAGAGCGAAATTATCCATACCAAAGCTATTATAATTGGAATCTTATTCTTTCTTTTAAACTCTAAAGCCAAAATTGATAAAACTATCAATATTAATAAAGAGCAATAAATTAAAAATAATCGATCAGAAATATTGAGATAGGAAAGTGCCACAAGGAGAAAAGTTATTCCTATTAATAGGATTAATCCTTTTTCCAATCCACCAATTTCGTTTTTATAATTTAATGTCAGATAAATTGAAACTAATATTCCAATAATTGTAATAATTAGTATAAGCATAGATTTAGTCTTTTATAATTTCTTCAGTTGTATAACTATTTGTTGTTGCTTTACCGCTAGCCTTATTGTTTTTGTAATTTTGAGTGGTTTCAGTTACGTTTAATTCTCGATAGTTTTCAGTTTTAGTGATTAACCCAAAGAAAGATTTCTTCTCTCTAGTTTTAACTTCCCCTTTTTCAGTTTTAAAACTAGTAACTTTTGACACATCAAACTCACCATCCTCATTTCTCTCTAATCCAACAATTTGGGTTACATAGTTATCTTCAACTGTTACAGCTTCAATACTTTGTTCGTCAATAAAGAAAAGCTCAGATTCGGCAAATGTGGGAGCCATAAAAGAATATGAACCTGATTCAGCCGCCTTGTTCCAAAAAGCATCTATTGGTGCTTCCGGTGCTGAAACATAATTAGACGAGCTACTTGGCAATCCTAATAAACCTTTCATTGTGGAATGAGCACCTGCGGAAAACAAGTTGGTTGAACGATCATGTCTTAGTTGAGCGTGACCTTCCCAAAAACCAGTATCACCGCTTCTGCCTCTTAAGTTAAGTTTCCCTTGCCAATTATTAATTCTACCAAGTAGAACATTGTCTGGGTTGCTTCCAGCTTTTATAGTTCCAAAAATTGGGGCATGTCTAGTAATACTAATTTTATATGGTTTCCCAGTTTGAGGGTTTGTTGGATCAGCACCATCAGGATCTATAAAGGATAAAGGATTGTTTACAACATACGAATAAGGTGAATACTCATTATATTTATCAGCTAGAGGATCAATAACAAGCCAACGGGCGATAGCTGAATCATATCTTCTCAAATGATAATCATACCAATTAAGATTTAAATCTTCTTCAAGTTCTTTACCATTATATTTATAAGGATGTTCAACCCCGTTGATGTTCGAGTTGTGACCTTTATGTTTAAGCCCAAA
>CAZWJZ010000512.1:0-2829 GCA_964634665.1 uncultured bacterium
CTCCATAGATAATCTTTCAGGATGATAAGTTAAATTAGGGCTATCAGTATCAAGAATGCTGTAATCATCACCACGGCGAAGCTGCAAACTAACTGTACCTGTAACCGCACGACCAATCCACTTTTGTAAACTATCGCGCAACATAAGGCTTTGCGGGTCAAACCAACGACCCTCATAAAGTAAGCGACCTAATTTACGACCAAGCGTACGGTAGTTATCTATGCTGCCTTCATTATGAATACCCGCTAAAAGACGCTCATAAGCAATATGTAAAAGCGCCATACCCGGAGCCTCATAAATACCACGGCTTTTCGCCTCAATAATTCTATTTTCAATTTGATCACACATGCCCAAACCATGCCGCCCACCAATGGCATTAGCCTCTTCAACCAGCTCAACATGATTCGCAAAGGTTTTGCCATTTAATTCTGTAGGTAAACCATCTTGAAAGCTTATGCTTACATCTTCACTAGGTACATCAACCGAGGCGTCCCAGAATTTAACACCCATAATAGGCTCAACAATTTGCATGCCTTTATTCAAAAATTCAAGATCTTTAGCTTCATGGGTTGCGCCCCAAATGTTCGCATCTGTCGAGTAAGCTTTTTCTGTACTAGCACGATACTCAAAGCCTTTGGCAATAAGAAACTCACTCATTTCTTTACGACCACCCAGCTCATTAACAAAAGTTTGATCTAACCAAGGCTTATAAATACGTAAATGCTCATTAGCCATTAAGCCATAACGATAAAAACGCTCAATATCATTACCCTTATACGTAGAGCCATCCCCCCATATATTGACATCATCTTCTTTCATGGCTTGCACCAAAACTGTACCGGTAATAGCCCGACCTAAAGGCGTGGTATTAAAGTAACGCTTGCCTGCACTCTCAATATGAAACGCGCCACACATAAGCGCAACCAAACCCTCATGAACCAAAAGCTCACGGCAATCAACCGTTCTGGCAGCCTCAGCACCGTAGGCTTTAGCACGACGGGCAATATCATCATAATCATCTTCATCAGGCTGACCCAAATTTGCAGTATAAGCATACGGAACAGCACCCTTGCTACGCATCCAAGCAATTGCAGCAGAAGTATCTAAACCACCAGAAAAAGCGATACCCACTTTTTCACCAACAGGAAGACTAAGTAAAATACGACTCATAAGCCAAAATTGTAACAGGTAATTACTAAAAAGTATCAAGTCTTCACTATGGACTTCATGTTTGCTGCTGACTTTGGAGAAACAAGTTTGGGCAGAAATGCCTTAGCACTCGAGTGTTTTGCGTGTTCCAAATGTCAAAATTTATAAATGATTTGTTTTTTGCTAAACTTTAACTATGCCTAAAAAAATTACTCTTTCTGATTTAGTGAAAGCACATCAAATGATGCCGCTTCAATATGTGCTTATTGATGTGCGTGAAATTGCTGAATTCCAAGAAGTGCAGCTTAAACATTCTTGCAATATGCCTTTAAGTTCCTTAAAAGAAAGCTATTCTGAACTAGACCCAAGCAAGCCTTATATTTTGTTTTGCCAGTCAGGTTCTAGAGCTTTAAGCGCGGCACGCTTTCTTGAAACGGTTGGCTTTAAAAACCTTTCTGTCACTGAAGGCGGTATAGAAGCGCTCATGACAGAGCATCCAAGTCTTTTGCTTAAATCAAAAAGGAAACTCTGGACGGTTGATCGCCAATTTAGATTTGCGTTAGGTGCTTTGATTGCGCTGGGCTTACTAGGCTATGCTTTTCTTAACCCTTGGTTTTTACTTATACCAACCATTATTTGCAGTGGACTTATTTTCACGGCTTTAATAGATCAGTGCTACTTCAGAATGCTGATTGCTGCCATGCCGTGGAATAAAAATGCCCAAGCGCAGTAAAGCAGTGTCAATGTAAGCACCTAAAAGCCTAAGCCTTATACAATATAGGCCATGACCTTATTTGATTTGAGCGGCAAAGTAGCTATAGTGACAGGCGGAAATAGTGGTATTGGTTACGGCATGGCTGAAGGCTTAGCACAAGCAGGTGCCAGTATAGTGATAGCTGCAAGAAACGAAGAGAAATCGTTAGAAGCTGTGAGCAAGCTTAATCAGCAAGGCTTTAAAGCCATAGCCGTAAGCTGTGATGTTACAAACCAAGATGATATTAGTAACATGATTGCTAAAACCCTTGAAGTCTACGGAAGCCTAAACATTCTTATTAACAATGCAGGCATGAACATTCGCAAGCCAGCCGAGGAGATTGATTACAAAGAATGGCGAGCTGTGTTAGACACCAATTTAGATAGTGCTTTTCTTTGCTCACAAGCTGTTTACCCAGCAATGAAAGCAGCAGGTGGAGGTAAAATTCTTAATAACGGATCTATGCTAGCTCTCTTTGGTACAGCATGGGGAGCAGCTTATGGCTCATCCAAAGGTGGCATTGTACAACTCAGCAAATCACTCGCAACTGCATGGGCAAAAGATAACATTCAAGTCAACACCTTCTTACCCGGCTGGATAGATACACCCCTTACTCAGAACACTCGAGTTGAAGTTGAGGGGCTTAATGAAAAGGTCTTGTCACGCACCCCTGCGAAGCGTTGGGGCAAGCCAGAAGATATGAAGGGTATTGCCGTATTTTTGGCCAGCCAAGCCTCTGACTTTATTACAGGTACAGCCATTCCTGTTGACGGTGGTTTTTCTGTTAATTTATTTTAAGGCCATTCGAAATACTTTTCTGACTTACCCTAACTATGCTGAGAGTAGAACATCCTATAAACTAAGTATCGCTCGGGTGAATTTGCTTATAGGCAAATTCACCCGAGCGGAGCGAGTATCACGAAGTA
>CAZWJZ010000513.1:0-2826 GCA_964634665.1 uncultured bacterium
TCGGAGTTGATGTAATTCTTTATTTCTTGAAAAGAGGGGTACGGAAAGACGGTTGCAAACCTTCTATGGAGTAATTTAGTCCAATGTTTCGTGGAGCTGCAATCTACACATAAAAAATGCAGGACGCAAATCACGTCCTGCATTTTGATATAACTTTTGAGCTTAGAAGTCGAAGTCGTTAATGTTATCAGGTGTGAAAATGAAAGGTGCACCTAATAGAATTTCTGAACCATTGACTACTTGTAGTTCACCTAGACGACCTGCCATTACGCTTGTGTCGCCAGGGTTTAGTTCGCCATCAATAACGGCGCGCATTACGTAAGTTGCTGCGTAACCAAGATCAATTGGGTTCCACAAGACGACAGACTGTACACAACCATCATTTACGAAAGGTTTCATTGCGTTTGGTGTAGCTAAACCAACAACTGCAACTTCACCACATAGACCAGCTTGGGTTACTGCGTCAGCACTTGATGGTGTAGCAACACTGGTCATACCTAAAATACCGTCTAGGTCTTCACCGTATTTGTTTATGAGCGTGTTAGCTTGGTTAAAGCTAAGTACTGCGTCTTCTTGTGCTTCTACTGTTTCTAACCATGTCATGTCTGGGTAGCAGGCTTCTTGGTAGGCTTGCATTTCAGCAATCCAGCGTGCTTGGTTAGGGGTTGTGAAAGTACTGGTTACAATACCAAAGCTTGCAGCTTCGCCTTTTTCTGCAACTAGGCTGTCAATCATTGACTTAGCAATGCCGTTAAATTCTGCTTGGTTTACGAACCATTCACGTGCGTCTGGTTCTGAGTTTGCGTCGTAACCAACAACATGAATGCCTTGTTCTAGCGCACTACGAAGTACAGGTGCAATGGCTACAGGGTCATTAGCGGCAAATAAAATACCGTTAATTTCGCCACCAGCAATATAGTTTTCAATGACTGCAATTTGGTCATCAATGTTTGCTTCGGTTGGTGCGTCAGTTGTTACTGTTACATTACCTAGTTCTTCAGCTGCTTGTTGCTGACCTAGCGTTGTTGCTGCGAAATAACCAATACCAACAAGTTTTGGTACGTCAATGAGCATAATGTCTTGGCCAGCCAAATCTATCATGGTGCCAACTTGACCACCGTTGTAGTCCAACATAGCCATTGCGCCGCCACCAGACTCTGCACCGCAGGCAAGTGGGTTAGTGGGTAGACTATCAGCACCATCCCACTGTGCTAAAGCTAGGCCAAATAAAGCAGTTATACAAAGCGTTAAAGCAATTCTTAATTTCATAATTTCCCTTTCCAAAGATCGAATCTATTTTCAGTTGCTAAGGTTTAGGTTTACAATTTGCTTAGCAATCTTTACTTATTTTCGTGAGCTAATTAAAAAATTCTGTTTCTTAATATCCACCTCAATTCTTTAAGCTTCACGGCGACGCTGTATAAAGTTATTCACCAGAATCGCCAAAATAAGAACAACACCTATAACAATAATCACAGCGTCACTGGTGACACCTGATAAAGCAAGCCCGTTCTTAAGAAGTTGAATAAGTATAAGCCCTATGATAGTTCCAACAATAGTGCCTTTACCCCCAAATATGCTTGTACCCCCAAGTACTACGGCTGCGATCACATCTAACTCTAAACCACTACCCATATCACTTCGCGTTGTGGTTACACGTGACACAAAAATAACTGCTGCTAGTGCAGACATAACGCCTGAGTAGGTATAAATAGTGAGTAAAACACGGCTAACAGGTATACCTGAAAACTTAGCACCAACAGGGTTGTTACCAATGGCGTAAAGGTAGCGCCCTAGCGTGGTTCGCCTTAAAATAATGATTGAAATAATGCTTGCAATGATAAATAACCAAAGCTGAGTAGGCACACCCAATATGCGTTCTTGACCAAAAATATAAAACCACTCAGGATAACCTGTTACGCTTCTTGCTTGACTAATACCTTGTGCTAAACCACGGTAAAGTGCAAGGGTTGCTAAGGTCATAATGAGGGGTGGAACATCTAGTTTTACTATAAACAAACCATTTATATAGCCTGCCACACCGCCTATAAGCAAGCATAAGATAATAGCTAAACCTAAGGGTAAGCCCATAGACTCCCATAAAATGCCAAGCATAATGGCACTAACACCAAGGATAGAGCCAACAGATAAATCTATACCTGCTGTGATAATGATGTAAGTCATGGGCAAAGCAACTAAGCCCACTTCGCTCATGAGGCGACCTTGGTTGAGTAAATTACTTAAAGTAAAGAAATTATCGTTAAGTTGCGCCAAGACAATCATGACAATAATCAGAATGATTAAGAGAATACCTTCTTGACTAAACAAAATGTTTTTAAGGCGCTTAACAAAAACTGACTGGGTATCTGCTGTGTTTGAAGCCATCTAAATCATCTGCCTTCTACGACGAATAAGATCAACCAGAACCGTAACCAAAATCAGTATGCCTTGTACTGCCTGAATCCAGAAGGGAGATACATTAACAAAAATCATGCCAGAACGAATAGTATTTAGTAAAATAGCTGCTAAGGTTGCCCCAATGACTGTACCTTTACCCCCTAAGATACTGACACCACCAACAACCGCTGAAGTAATAATAAAAAGCTCTAAACTTGGGGGTGGCGTTGCCTGAATAACCCTAAGCTGCGTAGCATAAAGAATCGCAGCTAACCCTACAAAGACACCATTTAACATAAAAACTTGCATAGTAATTAGCTTTTCTGAAAAGCCAGATAATCTTGCAGCTTCAGCGTTACCACCCAGCGCATAAAAAGAACGCCCAACACCACTGTAGCGCATCCAGATCGCTGCCAAAATGGTCAGCAC
>CAZWJZ010000514.1:0-1950 GCA_964634665.1 uncultured bacterium
CGCCTAACTCAACACTGCAAGGGATTTTGACTCGCCCTGTCAAAAATCCAGAAAGAGAGTAGAACATGCAAATTAATCCGTTAAAGCCGTCAAAACCACTGAATTTGGGCGTTATACCTCTCGTCCAAACCACTGAGGCTTTACTCTAAAAATGAATGAAAAAGAAATACCTTTATCAGGCGGTAATGTAAATCTTGAGGTTGTACGTGTAGGTAATACTGTACGCCGCTCAATCTCAGCAATTAGCCCTACAGTACATAAGTTACTACAACACTTGGAAGCAAAAGGCTTTGAAGGCTGCCCTAAGTTTTTGGGTATTGATGATAAGCAAAGAGAAATACTGTCGTACTTAGAGGGTGAAACAGGCATTCCTGACTATATCTGGCAAGACGATAAACCCTTAATTGCCACAGCCAAGCTTTTAAAGAACTTTCATGACGCAACCCTGGATTTTGAAACAGATGACTCTATGGTCTGGGGTATTACTTATCCTGACGCCTTACATCATGAAGTTATATGCCACAATGACTTTGCACCTTATAACTTTATTTATAAGCAACACTCACCTTATGCGATCATTGATTTTGATTTAATAGGCTTTGGACCACGCTTGCGTGATGTTGCTTATGCAGCCTACTGGTTGACACCGTTATCGTTCAATAGTTCAGACCAAAAAAGCTTTACTGAGACGGATATTAAAAATGGAAGTAGGCGGCTTCATCTTTTCTGTGACATGTACGGCTTGAAAGCTAATCATGAGCTGTTTGATATGGTGTTTGAAGTATTATCATTTATGGGTAAAAAGGAAGAAGCTGAGAAAGCAGTGGGGGTTGAAGGCGCCTTAAAATTGGAACGTGAAGGGCATTTAGCGCATTGGCGCAAAGAAGCCAAAACTTTCAATGAGAACCGAAGTCGTTTAGAGGTAAACTTACCTGAAGTATAACTAAACATTGCAAGTGGACGCTAAATTGTTTAATTCAATTTTTGGAGGTTGTCTTACAGATATGTCAAACTTAACCCTTAACTCCATTAGCGCCCTTGAACTTGGGCGTTATAGCTCGTGATTTACCTGTAAACAAAATGAGACTCATTCTTGAATCATCTGATCCAACTAGAAACACTGAAAATTTGGATGTACTCAATCAACACTTGCCAGATCTAAAAGTTTTGGGATTAGGTGAGTCGACACACGGAACACGTGAAAGCTTTGAACTTAAGCATCTAATAATTCGATACTTAGCTGAGAAAGGCTGGTTACGCTTCCTCTGTTTTGAATGTGGCCTTATACCTTCAAGATATATTGATAGGTACATTCGTTTTAGCGAAGGTAATGCGGTTGAAGCACTTAAGAATCAAGGATATTGGTGTTGGGAAACCAAAGAAATTCTTAATTTAATTGAGTGGCTTCACGATTTTAACGCTTTACGTAGTGACGAAGATAAAATACAGTTCATTGGAGTTGACATTCAAAGAGTAGAAAAAGGGGCTTTACATCTTTCAAAATACCTACAGGAATCAATTCATCCTGACGTCGATCTGATTGATCTTCTACAACGGTTAGGCAATAAGAGTCTTGAAGGAAATAACGTCTTATGCCTTATGAATAAGCTCGAGTCTTTAAGTCTCAAATCTGAAACCCAATCAAGTGTGACAAACATTATTCGGTATCTTGATGTTTATTTGAATGAGCAAAACACTGAAGGTTTAGCTAAGCGAGAAGTTTACATGGCAGATACCTTATCTGAACTTACACATGAGAAGGAGGGTGTAATTTATTGGGCGCATAATGAGCATGTCGCTGTGAATCAAGATTTTTTTGGTAGTCCAGCAGCAGGTTGGTTTCTCAAAGAGAGATACGGAAAGGCTTATCTAAGTATGGGTATGATGTTCGGGCATGGCGAATTTCAGTCAAAGGCAATGCGTAAAGAGGGTCGTCCTATTAACGTTTTT
>CAZWJZ010000514.1:1960-2822 GCA_964634665.1 uncultured bacterium
TTCGTGTGGCCATACCTCAAAGTATAGCTGGGATGTACTTAGTTATCGTCGCTTCATCGGTTCGCTATATGATTACGAAGTGGCACAAGAGAATCCTGATGCTTTTCGAGTCCCACATCAAAATGAACACTTTGATTTCATTGGATGGTTTCCGGAAACTCATAGGGCTGAACCCATCTAGGTTTTTCACTATACTGCGCGTGCTATAACTAAATGCTTCATGGGACGCCAACTCGCTTTCTTGCATACGCAGAAAGGTCTTGGAATTGATTTTCTACTTACCCGTTTTACCGTTGTCGCCCCTGAGCTCAAGCCGTTAGCACGCTTTACTTATGACCAATCAAGGACTCAAGCAACTTGTTAAAAATGTTAACTGGTCAATCTATGACGGTGTTGAAGGTTACGACTCTAAAATAGTTAATGAAGCGCTTTTTGAATTGATTGACTTAGAGAAATTAGAAGAAGTTTACTCTCAAAGCATTGAACATAAGATGATCTCGGCTATTGGGAATGACCATCGAGGAACTTTTTATCCAGCAATCTTATCTGCGTTAGACATCCTCATCGAAATCGCAAAATTTGGTTCATTTAAAAGTAGTAGAAGTGCCTTAGCTATTCTTGACAATTTATGTGCTTCATTTTTTGCTGAAACAGGTAACTATACAAATCACTCAGCAGATTACGTCAATAGCTATTTTATAGAAGCGTTACACTCAAACATGACATTTTTTCAGCAGCAGTCAAGCTCAGGTTGTAAACTTACTAAAGGTCTAGTTGAAGAAATCGAACTCCGTCTTACATCGCGTGCTAACTCCTATGAGGGTCCGACTTGTCAATAGGAAAAGGAATAAGACGTCGGACT
>CAZWJZ010000515.1:0-2809 GCA_964634665.1 uncultured bacterium
TGGGGTAGAGAGTGCAATTTCTGCGTCACTCAAGGTACCATCACCATTTGTGTCTGCACTAGCTGGGTAGTACTTTATGGCTACGGTTCGGGTAGCTCCATTTACGTCACTAAAGTTGACTGAGCCTGTTAAATTGTAACTATCATTGTTACTACCTGTATTAACAACATCCATAGGAAAGACAACCCTTTCACCTGGGTCATCTGTTTTGTTAACTACAGCTTTGCTATCGACAGCATCATCATCTGCACCATCAACATCTATGTCTGTGTTGTTACCAAAATCAACACCAGGGCCTAGAATGTCTTCAATGACATTGGTTGTTGTATCTGTTTGAGTTGCATCTTCGCTAGAAGTTGCGGTCACAACCACAGTATGAATGGTTGTAGCATCATCAGAGTCATTAGCATTAGCAGGGGTAAGTACTCTAACAATAAAGTCAAACTCAGCATCTTTAGCTAAAGGCCCTGAGTCAGGATTGCCGTCACCATCTGTATCAGATAATGGGGTGCCATCTAAGCGTGTGATTACAACAGAATAACCTGAAGCTGTTGGTAAGTTAGTTGTTGTAAAAGTAAAGTTAAAGGTATCTCTATCAGTACCTATATTTTTTACAGAGTTGATAAAACTAGCTGAGTCACCAGCATCTACTTCATCAATTGTTTGTGTATCACTATCATCTGCAGTTGAAGTTACTGAGTAGCCTTCGCTTGTTGTATAAGTAACAACAGTTGCACTATCGCCAGCCATGCCATCAAGAGGGTCATCTTTTGGACCAACGGCAGTACCGTAACTCGGTAGAACTTCAGTAACTACTTCATTTGTTGTTGCTGTTGTTACCGTACTTGCGCTATTTGTATAAGCAACAGACGCAATATTTTTAAGATCACTAGGAAGTGTACCTGCATCAATCGTTACACTAAAACTCATTCTTACGGTCTGACCAGGAATGACGGTAGCAAAAATAGCTGTAGGTATGCTTGTACTGGCTGCATTACCTGCAGGAATCGTTGTTACTGAAGCCCCAACAATGGTTGTACCTGTAGGTACAGCATCTGTAATAGTAACAGTTGTTGCATTTTTAGACCCTGTGTTTGTAGCAGTGATCGTGTAAATAAGGGTATCGCCGGGGTCAGCTTCACTTACATTAACTGACTTAGAAACAACCATGGTTGCATCTTGAATAACCGTACTCTTATGGTAGTTGTTTGAATCACTAGCAGGGCTGCCCGCAGGGTCATTGGCACTCGTGCCAATAGGGGTAGCAATAACTTCATCTGCAGTATCTGCACCCGTTGGAATTTGATAAGCCATAATGATCTTAACAGACTTATCTGCGCCTAAATCAGCAATGCTGGTAATGGGGGTGCTTTCACCTGAATCAACAACACCATCACCATCAGCATCGAGATAATAAACGGGTGTAGTAATACTACCATCATCACTTGTACCATCGGTATTAATGGTTGTTGTTAAATTAAAATCATCAATCCCGTTACCTGTATTGGTAAGCGTATAAGGGTAATAAACTGTGCTACCAGGTGTAACATTTTGTGACTGACCAGGCGCACCAACAGTACCGTCAGCAACGATGCTGACACCATAAACTTGCTTAACTACAGTAATAACTTGGTTTGAGTTGGCAGTCTGCTGATCACCAGCAGAATCAATATATTTAGCGGTAGCTTGGTTAGTAATTTCTTCACCCGCTGGCGTGCCCACTGCAAGTGCGACGCTTAACAGTAAAAAAATAAGAAAACTCAAGCTTTTTTTAGTTTGTAACATTAAAATGAAGCCTCCGAAAGAAAAGTGAATAGTGAGTAGGGGGAGTAGAGCGAATAAACTTAACGAACAACCGCGCGAAAAGATGCCATGACATTTTCTTCAGGCTCTAAACTTGTTATGAGCCAGCGAACATGGGTGTATTCGCTTGGATCAACCATGACTTCTTTTTGGACCTCCTTTCCATCTTCTAGCACCGTTATGGTTTTATAAAGAGGTGCAAAAGCAAACGAAGAAGCAGAATCAAAACTAAATTGTGGTCTTATAACTTCATTAGCAAGATCTAAACTAAGTGCACTATCTGCTAAAAAGTAAGTCCCTTGGGGAATGGGTAATTCAAGACTAATGCCAGTTAAACTTTCTTCTGTAACATTGCTGGCAGTGAGTTGCTCTTCGATGATGTTAGTAGGAACAAGTTCAAAGGCCTCACTTAAAACATCAACAAGCTCACCCTCTTGTGTTTCTTGAGTGACCAAAAAACGCTCAAGGTTTAACTGGATAGGGTTTTGTTGAGCTAACAAGCCAAACTGCAAAGAAGTTGTTAACATAAGACATACAAATAGAATTTTTGTTTTCATGGTTACCTTTCAGGCGGTAAGTTAAATATTTTTTACCGAGGGAGATGATAGGAGTTTGAGGCATTTCTGTTACAGTTCAATTACACTTTTTTTACGCCAAGCTAAATTTATGTGGAGAAAGCCATAGTTTGAATAAAAAGCTAAAAAGCTGTGAAAAAACATACCTTAGGCAAATGATTTAAGGCTGTGACAGGGCGTTATTCAAAATAGATTAGGCTTGTTAGATTTTAATCAATCTACTATTAATAGCGGCTCCACAAGTAGCATCTGGAAAAGGAATAGCTTTGATTTTACTAACTGTATAGAAAGTCGTTGAGACTTATGCAAAGAGAAAAAAGATCGTGCAGTATAGAAGCTGAAAAGAGGACTTCTAATGAGTACGATCCCAGTAAGTTTAACAGAAGAAGCATTCGAGAACCATGTGCGCCCCCATTTAGAAACAGCAAAAC
>CAZWJZ010000516.1:0-2803 GCA_964634665.1 uncultured bacterium
CAGGAAATACTAAAGTATCAATCGCTTAGCGGAGCATCATTAAAATCCTGAAATGGACCTTTTCGGGGGAAAAGGCGAAAAACCCCTTATAGCTCTTAGTTCAAAATAGATTGATGACGAGTTAAATGCTATACCTCAGGTGCTAATATCAGGTCCGAAAACACTCTTCATAAACTCGCTTAGAGTTTACTCCGTTCTAATCGGACTTGATATCTGTTTCAATAGTCCAGAACCGACTCGCCAGCTGTAATTGACTTGACCACTGTTTGTGCTGCTTTCATCTTTAGTATATGTTGGGCGAGTCTCTAAATTTAACGATGAATCAAAACAGCTTGGCTAGTATCTCTAAGAATGCTTTGAGATGTAGAACCAAGCAACCATTTCCGAATGCCCCTTTTACCATAAGCACCCACAGCGATCAGGTCATTTTCAGATATTTCTTTAAGAATGGCTTCAGCAGGGTTACCCGCTAAGGGTTTATAGCTAAAGTCAATATTCAAAGCGCTAGCATAGCGTTCAACCACTTCTAAACGTTGGCGGGCAATTGCTTTATCCTTATGGGCACTAAGGGCTAATAAAGGAAGGTCTAAGCGATGCGCCAATTCACAAGCGTAGTTCATAACTAGTCGTGACTGATTTGACCCATCATAACCTAAGACAAGCCTCTTGATTGGCATGAACGTCTCTGGGGTAACAAGGACTGGTTGCTGTGCCATTTGTAGTACCCTCATAACGACCGAACCGAGCGCTGGACTTGGCTCAAGTTGCGACTCACCACGTTTTCCCAATAGGATAAGATCACAATCGTTAGCTGTAGCAAGAATTTCGAGAGCAGGATCACCTAAACGGCATTCAGTTCGGCTAACCAACCCACGTTGAACAGCACGCTCTTGGGAACGTTTCAGTAAATACTCACCTTTTTGCTTGTACAAATTTCTTATGTTCTCATCGTCAGTATATACAAGAACGCCACTTTGACTAATGTGTGGCACATTGAAGTGACGCTGATTAATTACATACACAACGTCAAGGGTAGCCTCAAGATGTTGAGCAAGCTCGAGTGCGTAATCGGTCGCAACATCACTCTGAGTAGAACCATCTACGGCTAATTGGATAGATTTAATCATTTTTATATCCTTCTCTCTTCATTACAAATTAAGTTGAGCTAGGTCAATGTGTCTAACGATGTCTAACAGCAATTGCAGATTAAGACTTAACATGCAGGTTAAGAAATAGAAGATTCACTTCACAATAGGTCAGAACTTACGTAAATTACTTTATGTTTACCTAGGGATCATACAAAAAGATCATACTTTATCTATTTTCATAATCAAATAGATTAAACATCAATAATCAACTGGCTTTTGTCAATCATGGTTGTTTAGGTAGGACTGATATTCTTTAAACACGGAACCACCATGACGGGTTTTTGAGAACGCTTAATCACACCATCTGTAACAGACCCAATGAGAATACGTTCAAGATTGCCCCGACCATGACTACCCATTACAATCAAATCATAATCTCCAGCAACACTAGTGATGGCATCAACTGGCCTTGCAAACTCAACCATGCTACTTGAACAAGAAACAGCTTTTGCTTCTGCTTTTTGACAGGCTGCCTTTAAAATTTCGTTTCCAGCTTGTTTGATGTCGTGAATGACCTGTTCAACGTAATCTCGCCCAGGTCGCACACTGGGTAACAGAGTAGGAATGACATAAAGGAAAACAACGGTTGCATTTAGTACTTTAGCTACTTCTAGAGCATGAGTAATTGCATTATTACTACACTCACTTCCATCAGTTGGAACAAGTATTGTTTTGTACATTGTTATCCTCACTTCTAACTGAACCCTCACGTATTAATTTAGGAATAGAAACTTGGATTCATTTATGTATCTACTCCCTATGAACAATGCATGGTAATCGATAGATGAAAAGGGATTCAGTCAGCATTTCTCCCACAAGCTGTCAACGAATTCATGAGCTCATTTTTGTGAGTGGCATCCTAAACTAAATAAACAACATGCCAAAACTTACAAAAAGAGCATCGAGCTAAAGTGGTTTTGGTTCTTTAAGTAAAAAAGCTAGATGCTTAACACCATTTCTATCGAGGTTTTATGCTCCTCTAGTTCCCCTTTGCTTTGAGGAGTTAATACATGCCAGTCCATTATGGGCAATGCTCTTTGAAGCAAGTATTGCATTTAACGGGTGAGTTAAATATGCCAGAATAAATCTGACATACCGTAAGAGCTTTTCCGATAATTATTTCGCTTTTAGAACTTGGGGGTTTTCGTCCATCCCCTCGAAACGAACTATTTCAGAAAAGGATAAATTATAAAAGCATTACCAGCTGGCTAACGTAGCTAGATGCAAAACCCCTTATCCATCGCAAAAACTAGCTCTCTTAGTCTCAATGTAGAGGTTTTTAACTGTGCCCAAAACTATATCGAAACTAATACTAAGCTGAATTATAAATGTCGTACGACATTTATAATTCAGACCTTGCCGACGTAGTCGAGACAGGTTTGGGGAGTACGCTCAGACCTCCCCAGTTTTATGACATGATGAAATCAGTTTAGTATAATAGCTCAAAACCCATTTTTAGAAAGCCTTAAGTAGTTTAAGACAATAACTAGAAACACCGTCCTGAACAGAAAATACTAAAGTATCAATCACTTAGCTGAGCATCATTAAAATCCTGAAATGAACCTTTTCGGGGGAAAAGGCGAAAAACCCCTAAAAGAAGAAATAACCTCGACTGCTAGTTGTTAAGGAATAAAAAGAGGTTGTGAGCAGCTATT
>CAZWJZ010000517.1:0-2796 GCA_964634665.1 uncultured bacterium
TTTTGCTTAATTCAGGCGCAGCGCTTTACATTGCAGGTAAAGCAAGCAGCATTGCCGAAGGCATAAAGCAAGCTGAAACGCTACTTAATAGTGGTCAAGTGCTAAGCAAATTAGAGCAATTCATTGCCTTTAGTCAAAGTTAGCAGCGCTTTATGTTCAGGCTTATATGAGTTCTAAACAAAGCATCTCCATTGCCTACTTTGGCATGTTCATACTGCTAGGTATGCTGCTGGCCTCAACAGGCCCGCTCTTACCTTTTTTAGCTGAGCAAGTAAACTCGAGTCTGAGTGAAATAAGCATTTTGTTTATGGTGGCTTCTTTAGGTCGGCTTTTAGGTGCGCTTTTGGGTGGGCGTTTACTTGACCGTCTCAAAGGGCATCCTTTAATGGCGTTTATGCTTTTACTATCAGCTTTGTGTCTCATTAGTATTCCTTCTGCCAAAGTCCTGTGGGTCTTAGCAGCCATCTACCTAGCGTTTGGCTTAGTGCAAGCCATTGTTGATGTGGGCGCGAACACCCTGATTATTTGGGTTCATAAAGACAAAGTTGCACCTTATATGAATACCCTGCACTTATGCTTTGGACTGGGCGCATTTCTTATTCCCTTAGTCATAGCTCGAGCTATTGCACTGTCCGGAAGCACAACTTGGGTTTTCTGGATTTTAGCTTCACTTTGCCTCCCTGTGATTATTTGGCTACTCAGTCTCTCCAGTCCTAAGTCACCCGCAAAAGATGCCTCGCAGGATGTGCTACCTGCGAACCCTAAACTTGTCTGGCTTTTGGCTATCTTCTTTTTCTTTTACGTGAGTGTCGAAGTGGGTTTTAGTGGCTGGATATTTAGTTATGCATTAGAGTCTGGCTTAGCTAACGAACAAACCGCAGCTTATTTAACCTCAGGCTTTTTTGCAACCTACACACTAGGTCGCCTACTCGCCATTTTTGTAGCAGCTCGAGTTGCCCCTAAAATAATTCTTTTGACTGATCTTGCAGTTGCGGTTGTTAGCTTAATTATTATGCTGCTGTTTCATGATTCCCTGATAATGATTTGGGTGGGTACCTTAGTGCTTGGTTTAGCTATGGCATCTGTTTTTCCTACCGCTTTAGCTTTTGCTGAAAGACGAATGAATGTAACAGGCAAGGTGACGAGTTACTTTTTCATTGGGGGTAGCTTGGGTGGCATTATTACGCCTTGGCTTATTGGTCAGCTTTTTGAGAGAATAGGACCTAATGTTGTGCTTAGCGCTAATCTAATCATGGTTTGTTTAGCGTTTTTGGGTATTTGGTTTATTACGGTTTATAGCCAAAAACAAATGCTTCAAGCCGCATCCTAGGTGTGAATGATACAGAAGCTCTTAAACCTGCGTTAAGCTTTTTTATAAAGCGCATTGACCGTTGTGCGAAAACCCAAGTCAAACGTTGTCTTAACACTATAGGTTTGTTCAAGCGGGTAAAGACCAAAGCTCGCAAAGCTCGAGTCTAAGTCTTCTTGATTCATGAGCGTCATTATGCGCTGCTCATTAGCAAAACCTTGGTACTGATGCTCGCCTATTTTTTCAACTGCTCTTCCTTGGGGTTCTGAGTCAGGCGCAAAATTTGCCACTAAACACAAACCGCCTTGCTTTAACACTCGAGTGCATTCTTTTAAACTTGCTTGCCACATAGTTTGGCTTTTTGCATCTTGGTAAACACCTAAAGCTAAAAGCAAGTCAAAACTTTCTGTTTTAAAGTCACTTAGATCATCCATGCTGCCTAACTTTATTTGTTTTTGAATGTCTGTTTGACTTAGAAAAGGCGTGAGGCGTTCTTGGGTTTTTTGAAGCATGGCGTTTGAACTGTCAATCGCGTATACACTTGCGCCTAGTTCAGCTAGGTAAACCGTGTTTCTACCTGCGGCGCAACCTATATCTAAAACGCTTAGCTGACTAGGGTTTAGACTTTCCATGAGCTTTATAAGCCGATGGTCAGGTTTGCGTGCTGCAAAGCGAGCTACCGTAGCAGGGTCTTCCCAAAAACTAGTCATTGTTTGTGCCTAAAAACTTCAAAAACAAGGTGACTAAGTTCGTCTTTTAAGAGTTTTTCCCATGCGGTTTGCACAGCATTTCTTGAACCCGGTAAGGCAAACAAAAGCCCGCCTTCAGCGAGCCCTGCGACAGCTCGTGAAAGCATAGCTGCGCCACCTACTTCTTGGTAAGAAAGCATGCGAAAAAGCTCCCCAAAGCCCGGCATGGCTTTTACAATTAGACTTTCTACTACAGGAATAGTTACGTCTCTACCTGCTATGCCTGTTCCACCTGAGGTAATAATGACTTGAGCCTCAGTTGTTAAGAAAGACTCGAGTGTTGTTTTTATGCTATTTGCTTCATCTTTTACGATGCTTCTGGCTATGAGCTTGTGACCTGATTCTGCTATTACGCTTGCTAGGTAGTCACCACTTGTATCGGTTTCTGGTGTACGGGTGTCACTAATGATAAGAATGGCTAGTGAGATTTGTTCGGGACCCGCTGCTCTATGTTCATCTCTTCCGCTTTGATTAGACATAATATAAATGTATCGCATTTAGGCTTAGAAAACCTGTACTAATACCCAAAAACTAACTAAATTATTCCCTAGAAGGTTTACAAAATACTGAATAGGTTTATCCGTACGCTTCGCTCAGTACTTCGTGGCACTCGCTTAAAAGCCTTTAGCCAACAGTCCTGAACCACAGGAGCAAAGCGGCTATGAACAGTCCTGAACCACAGGAGCAAAGCGGCTATGAAGGCCCGTAATCAGTAATCAAAGAATAGGGTAACTTCTC
>CAZWJZ010000518.1:0-2521 GCA_964634665.1 uncultured bacterium
TGGCATGCCATTAGGCTGCGGGGGTTATTTCTTTTAACCCACACAGGTAACCCTGATGACAACCAGCACTAATTACCTTGGACTGCGCGGCATTGAATTCACTGAATTCGCCAGTCCCGATACCGATTTTATGGCGCAGGTGTTCCGCGCCTTTGGGTTCTCGCGCCTGAAGCGCTTCACTGGCAAAGCCATCGATTACTACAACCAGCACGATATTCATTTCTTACTGAATCATCAGAAAAAAGGCTTTTCAGCTGATTTTGCGCACCGTCATGGCCCCGCTATCTGCTCAATGGGCTGGCGCGTGGACGATGCGCAAGCGGCACGCCGCATCGCCATAGAACGCGGTGCCAAAGGCGCAGAGCCAGAGGATACCGAACTGCCCTTTCCTGCCATCTACGGCATCGGCGACAGCCTGATCTACTTTATTGACCGCTTTGGCGATCGGGGCAGTATTTACCACGACTATTTCGAGGAGCATCCCGAACCGCTGCAGGTGGAGGATCTGGGTTTTCAATGCATTGATCACCTGACCAACAACGTCCACAAGGGCACCATGGATCAATGGGCGCGTTTCTATAAAGAGGTGTTCGGCTTTACCGAGGTGCGCTACTTCGATATCAAGGGTGCGCAGACTGCGCTGCTGTCTTACGCATTGCGCTCACCCGACGGCAGCTTCTGCATTCCAATCAACGAAGGCAAGGGCGACGACCGCAATCAGATCGATGAGTACCTGCGCGAGTACAACGGCCCCGGCGTGCAGCATATCGCCTTCCTTACCAACGATATTCTTGCCTCGCTGGATAAACTGGACCGCAGCGTCATCGACACGCTGGACATCCACGAAGACTACTACCAGAACGTGTTCGACCGGGTGCCTAACGTCAAGGAAGACAAACAGCGCATTGCCGATCATCAGGTGCTGGTTGATGGTGATGAAAACAGCTACCTGTTGCAGATCTTCACCAAAAATCTGTTTGGACCCATCTTTATCGAGCTGATCCAGCGCGTCGAGAACCAGGGCTTTGGTGAAGGCAATTTCCAGGCCTTGTTTGAATCGATTGAGCGCGATCAGCAAAAGCGAGGTGTGCTATGAACATTCAGCAAATTCACCATGTTGCCTACCGTTGCCGTGATGCTAAAGAGACGGTGCAGTTCTACCATGATGTGCTGAACATGGATTTTATCCTCGCCATCGCTGAAGATCGGGTGCCATCCACCAAGGCACCGGATCCCTATATGCATGTGTTTCTGGACGCTGGCATGGGCAACATTCTGGCGTTTTTCGAGTTGCCCAATTCCCCGGCCATGGGCAAAGATCCAAACACCCCGGACTGGGTGCAGCACATTGCATTGCGCGTTGCCGACATGGCTGCGCTGCTGGCCGCGAAAGCTGAGCTTGAGGCGCGCGGCATCGAGGTGATCGGCCCGACCAACCATGCCATCATTCAGTCGATTTATTTCTTCGATCCGAACGGTCACCGCCTGGAGCTGACCTGCGTCACTGCCGATGACACTATGATGCAGAAGCTGGATGCGGTGAAATGGGACATGCTGGAGGAGTGGTCTCGCACCAAGCGCGCCCCGAAACAAGCGGCCTGGCTGCACAGTGCAGAGTTTACTGACGAGCTTGCTAACGAGGCTACGCCATGACCCGGTACGTCGCCAAAACACCGGATGCTGAGGGTTATATCAACTGGAGCGCCACCGAAAACAGCACCTGGGCGTTTTTATACCAACGCCAATGGCAGTTGATCCGCGAACGCGCCTGTAACGAATACATTCGGGGCCTGGAAATCCTCAACCTAACCCCGGACCGCGTACCGCAATTGCCAGACGTCAATCGCGCATTGCGCGCTGCAACCGGCTGGGAAGTGGCGGCGGTACCGGCGCTGATCCCGTTCGGCAAGTTTTTCGAACTGCTGTCTGAGCGCAAGTTTCCGGCCGCAACCTTTATCCGCAGCCCGGAGGAGATCGACTATTTGCAGGAGCCGGATATCTTTCACGAGATTTTCGGCCACTGCCCGCTGTTGACCGATCCGGTGTTTGCCGATTTTGTGCATGAATACGGCAAGCTGGGGCTGGCTGCCAGTCCGCAGGAACGCATCTATCTGGCCCGGATCTTCTGGTTTACCGTCGAGTTCGGGCTGCTGCGTACTGCCGACGGGTTACGCATCTACGGCGCGGGCATTCTGTCCTCGCCCGGCGAGACACTGTACAGCCTGGACAGTAACGAACCGCAGCGATTAGCGTTCGATGTAATGACCGCCTTGCGCACCCCATACCGCATTGATATCTTCCAGCGGGTTTATTTTGTCATCGACAGCTTTAGGCAAATTTTCGATGCCATGAACAGTGCTATTTTGCCGCAGATCCGCGCCGCCATCGACACCGGAGACTACCCAGCCGCCTTCCCGCCCAAGCCGGGCAGCACCAGCCCGGACAAACGCAAAGGACACCACGACTGCTGATTTCAGCAGTCGTGAACCCTTGCTTCTGGTGTGCTATAGCGCTCAGCTGC
>CAZWJZ010000518.1:2531-2777 GCA_964634665.1 uncultured bacterium
CTGCGCGAATAGCAAGTGTTTACTGTCATCCAGCTAAGCAGGCGCCCCCGAATACCGTCGCGTGTTACTTTGGCCGCAGCGCTGCCTGATGCCGCTCCTGCAGGATCAGTCTGGGGGAGCGAGCTGTCGGATGCTGTTGTTCAAGCTTATTCAGCTGTTGTTCTATATTATTGAGCCGGTCGGCCGGGGCCGGATGAGTAGCGAGGATTAAGCTGATGCCACTGCTATCACCATGAATACTATCCA
>CAZWJZ010000519.1:0-2774 GCA_964634665.1 uncultured bacterium
CTTAGTATTAACCAAAATTAAAAAAGGATGCTCTTTATTTGGAGCATCCTTTTTTAATTTTTAATCTTAGCTAAAGCGTAGCTTAGTTTTATCTTCCATAACATCAAATTCATGAAGTTCTACTGTAGGATAATTCTCAAATTGTATGGTAATGCAAGGTATCATTGAATGCTGATATCTTGGTTTGATTTATGTGTGACATAAGATTTCATAGGAATCTATAGCAGCCACTTAGATGAAGTTTTAGGACATTTTAAAATCAAACGAGTATTAGACTACTCAAGACTTTGAGGATTGGTTTTGGCTAAACAAACAACAAGCTATGTCTGCACAGAATGCGAAACGCAGTCTCCTGTACAAATGGGACGCTGCCCGCGCTGTGGTAGCTGGAATAGCATGCAAGCCAAACAAGATAAACCCCTCATTTCAAGCTTAGCTTTAGGCGGACGTTCTGCCCTAACAACCCAAGTAAGTGCTCTAAAAGATATAGAAGACGCAGAACTAAGCCGTTTCCCATCAGGTATTCAAGAAATAGATGAAGTTCTTGGTGGAGGTTGGGTTATTGGCTCAGTCTTACTTATAGCAGGCGAACCCGGCATAGGCAAATCAACACTACTCTTACAACTAGCACAAAAACTACAAGACAAAACAGTGCTTTATGTTTCAGGTGAAGAGTCACTTGCTCAAGTTAAAATGCGCGCCCAAAGGCTAGGTGTTGACAGTAGCATGCAACTCACGAGAGAAACAGATGCAAGAGCGCTTGCTGATTACCTAAGGTTGCATGTACCTGACCTCATTATTGTTGATTCAATACAAACCCTCATTGCCTCTGAAGGCGGTGTGTCTGGCAGCATAACGCAAGTACGAGATGGCACCGCCCTACTAACACAAGCCACCAAAGAAGTAGGCTCAACCCTAGTTTTGATAGGTCATGTAACCAAACAAGGCAGCATAGCTGGACCCAAAGTTATTGAACACATGGTTGATGCAACCTTTGCTTTAGAGTCAGCAGCGGGGTTTCGCATATTACGCGCCATGAAAAACCGCTTTGGACCTGCAGGCGAAATGGCTGTCTTTGAAATGTCAGGTGACGGTATGCAAGCCGTTGCAAACCCATCAGAAGCCTTTTTAGCAGAACGCCCCAAAGGGGTAGCAGGCTCAGTCGTAGTAGCTGCCTTAGAAGGACAGCGCCCGCTACTCTTAGAAGTGCAAGCCCTCGCAGCAAAATCACCTTACGCATCACCAAGACGCATTGTGCAAGGACTCGATCTAAGACGTGTCGACATGATACTCGCAGTACTCGAGCGTAGACTCGAGCTTCCTCTGGCTGGGCTTGATATTTATGTCAATGTGGCGGGAGGCTTAAGATTAACAGATACAGGTACTGACCTTGCAGTTGCCATTGCTGTGTATTCAGGTATAACCAATAAAGTTGTGCCTGAAGATACTGTGGTTGCGGGTGAAGTGGGTTTAGCAGGTGAATTAAGAAAAGTACCCCAGCTCGAGCGTCGTCAGGAAGAAGCTCGAAAAACAGGCTACACGCGTTTTGTAGCTGCATCTGATAAAGTGCAGCACTTATCTGACGCGATTCAGAAGGTATGGTCATGACATCAAGTTTTGCTTATGGTCTTGCTAAAACAACACTAAGCTTAGTAGGTGCCTTAATTGGCTTTATTGTGGCGAGTTTACTTATTCGTTTAGATGTTTTAACAGACCCCATTAATCTTTTTTACCTGAGTTTATTAGGCGCTTTACTTTCTTATCTCATGAGCACAGGCTTAGCTAGACGCTTTGAGGTCTTTTGGGTGAAGCTTCAAGATTTGAGTGGTCGTATTCCCCCTCAAGCTGTGCTGGCAGCAGGTATTGGTGCAACCACAGCGCTCATCATTACGGTACTTCTGAATACTCTCTTAGAAAACGTCCCGGGCTTTACATGGTACTGGTCACTACTGCTTACGCTTATTTTAGTAACAGCCTCTTCATGGTTCTTTGTGGTCAATAGACAGTTATTCTTTGGAACCACCTCACTGCTACCCACAGCTGGAGCAAAAGTAGAAACTCGAGTGCTTAGTAAAGTTAAGCTTATTGATACGTCTTCTATTATTGATGGGCGTATTTCTGAGATAGCTTTAACTCACTTTATGGATGGCGAACTGCAAATCCCTAAATTTGTCCTTAATGAGCTTCAGGGTATTGCTGATTCAGGTGATCCTTTAACTAGAACCAAGGGGCGTAAAGGTTTAGAGGTGCTTGATAAACTGGTGAATCAGCAAATCATTCCAACTAAAGTGATTAATGATGATATTCCTGATGTGCACGAGGTTGACGAAAAACTTATTCAGTTATGCCAAAAACTAAATGCTGATCTTATAACCACAGACTTTAACTTAAACCGTGTTGCAGCCTTGCAGAATATAAAAGTGCTTAATGTGAACCAGCTTGCCAACGCTTTAAAACCTGTCTTTTTACCAGGTGAACGCTTAGCACTTCTTATTAGCAAAGAAGGTCGCGAACAAGGCCAAGGCTTGGGTTACTTAGAAGATGGCACTATGGTTGTTGTTGAAGAGGGGCAAAAATTTGTGGGTAGTGTCATTGATGTAACGGTAACAAGTCACCTGCAAACCAATATGGGCCGCATGATATTTGCTAGACCCCATAGTAATAACTGAGGATAGAACAGGAATACAAAAAAGCTCCCTTATGCAGGGAGCTGAGAAAACAGCAATTCCAAATTTGGCTTTTACCCCAGCAATAGCTACAACATCTAGCCTTAT
>CAZWJZ010000520.1:0-2773 GCA_964634665.1 uncultured bacterium
CTCAGCTATCTCTTGTAAAATTTCGTCATTCATAACTATAAGTTTAAACTTTTTTTTGAATACCCAAGCAAAGTACAAACACCTATTCATAGCAATTCCGACACATTACCTTATAAAGCAACTCCCCTTTATACGATTCCACTTGCTTAGATAGAGTATCTAAATAGATTTGGTATCAGACAATCTTTTTCAACAAATGCTTTTTAAATTGCAGAAAAAAGCCGTCCTGACAAGTCGTTATTTTGAAGCATAATAACTTCATTTCCTAAGCTATCAAGTCTCTTCAAAGGAGGTTTGTAAAATAACTAGTTGCTCTTTCCATAGTCGCATTCATAAATGCATTGCGCTTGTGACTAGAGGTTCTTTTCTGCTCTGATGAATTTGCATTTCGTAACTCAACCATGGAGGTACTTGGCTTTGGCTTTTTAATAAACCACAAAGCTTTAGGGTCTTTACAACTCCCAAAACTGCACGCGAACTTGATAGACTCTAACTATGAATAGAGAAATGCGCCGTGCGCAAGGAAAAGCGGAAAAAAAACAAGAGTTAGCCAAAGATCGTCTTAAAGCCGAGCGAATCTTAAAAAGAGAACGACGCAGACAGCGCATTCAAAATCGTGCTAAACCCAAAGCAAAGCAAACATCAACTAACAAAGACAGTAACAAACGCCCACCCGGTCGCTGGTCAGGCATATTTACAATGTTTGTGGCTGTCTTTATTGTTTTACAAGCTGTGCTACCTGTAGATACCACACAAAACCCACTCTTCTCAATGATTGTAAATGTTCTTTACTACTTTATGTTTGGTTACTTCATGCAACTCTGGATGTCACGCTCACAAATAAGCAAAGGCTTTTACTTAACCATTGCTACAGGTGTAGCGTTAACCCTCGGGCTTATATCTGCACAGTTTTTTATACCTTTGGTAACGCCTGATGTGCAGCTAGCCTTCTTTGCTATTCCAGCCATTATTTTGGGTACCTTTATGGGACAGTTGATTTACAACAGAGCCTAAAACAACGATAGAAGGCAACCCTGGAACCAAAGAATCTCACGCAAGCAAAATAAAAAGCGAGCCTAATTTGCGGCTCGCTTTTTAACTAATTTCCCAAAGAAACTACAAACTTAATTGCCTGCCTGAAAATAAGACAAAGGTCTTAACTGTACCGGCAATACAAAATCACGCCGAATAACTGGACCATCTCTACCAATACTGTAACTCTGTGTAAACTCGAGTGTTATGTCTGTGGTGAGTGGATTGATGACATCACCAAAACGATTTGTGACCACATAAATTTCACCTGTGTAGGGTTGCACTGCAACAGAACCTTGAAGCCACATCATGCCCCATGAGGTAAGGGTGTGTTCAAAAGTCACGAGTTTGGGTTCTACAGTAAGCCCTGTAATTTGTTGGACATCTAGACTGCTAAGCATAGTGCTTTCGGAGCAAAGGTTAGCTGCTGACCAGTTTGATAATTTAGCTGCTAAGAATCTAACTTGTGCTGCACAACCTGATTCAACATGATAGACTGGCACTTCGTAATAACCAGAGTACTTAGCAAGAAGATCATTCATAGCAAGGTCTGTAGCTCTGCTAATAGGTTGTCCTGACAGTGCTGTTGACCAAAATTCCTTTGGGAGTTTAGCTAGCTTTACAGACATTTTTATTTCTTCACTCTGAAAAATCTCTGAGTATAGCTGACCATATGCATGCGGGTTTATGGCGACTAAATCTTGAACATATACAGGACCCCCTGTATAAAAATCTGTCTGGGTGCTAGTATCAAAACCGATGGTTTTTGAAGTTTCAAGACCTAAGCTTAAAGCTTTGTCTAGTACTTCTTGATTGTCTAACAGCAGTACAGGGGTAATAGCTTGACTGAACGATACAAAAACTAATAGTAAGGATAACGAGAGTATCTTCATAATAGCTTTATTGTGCAGCTTTAATAAGCCAAAAGAAGCTCAGGTGTCACATTTTTATAGTACCTGAACTTCTCCTAAAAAATTAGATTTTTACAAACTAACGGAATCTGCCTTAATTGCTGGTAGCGCAGTTGCGCCTTCAAAAGCGTTTACTTCTTCCATGAAGCGCTTAAATAAGTAACTTGCATCATGCGGGCCCGGACTAGCTTCAGGGTGATACTGAACACTAAATACCGGATAACGCGTATGCGCCATACCCTCTAAAGTGCCATCATTTAAATTAATATGCGTTGCTTGAAATTGATTGTTAGGAATAGTATTAATATCAATCGCGTAATTATGATTTTGTGAAGTGATTTCAACTTCACCTGTTATAAGGTTCTTAACAGGTGTATTTGCACCATGATGCCCATGAGAAAGCTTAAACGTTTTACCACCCACCGCTAAACCTAAAAGCTGATGCCCTAAACAAATTCCATAAGTAGGCAAAAGGCCTAAAAGCTGCCACACAGTATCATGCGCGTAACGCGGACCATCAGGGTCACCAGGGCCATTCGAAATAACCAAACCATAAGGATTAAGCGCCATAATCTGCGCAGGACTAGTCTGCGCAGGCACCACAATCACCTCAGCACCCGCCTGCTCGAGCTTATAAACAATGCTGTGCTTAATACCAAAATCAATAACCACAACTCTAGGACTATCTTTGAAGGTAGGTCTAGCGTAAGGCAGCTCGGTAGTAACTTCAGGCGTCATATCACGACCATCAATATCAGGGTGATTCTTAGCTTCGGCAACAAGTTCAGACTCGAGTGCGTCATCTGCTTTTCCATGTGCTATTACGCCTT
>CAZWJZ010000521.1:0-2758 GCA_964634665.1 uncultured bacterium
GAGAGCTTCGGGACCACATTTGGACAACGATGCTACGAAGCAATGTTGCCACCTATCCGCTCCCTCCCTACGGACACCACCCAAACTTCAAAGGTTCAAAAGAAGCAGCTCATAAACTCATTGATTATCTATTTGAAAAGGATCAACTAAAAGCACAGCAAACCGTACTATGCTACCCCGATTATGTTTTAAAACCCTTACGCAAATACCTCTTAGAACAAGGCGTGAATGTCGTTGTACCAGCTAAATACAAAACCGCTTACCGCCTACTAAACGCAAGCATCGTCAACCCAAGTACAAGCTCGAGTATTTCTGGGGCTGAAAAAGAAGGGGACTTAATACCTGCTTTGGGTTACATTGACTTTGCTTTTTTAGCTTCTGTAGCCATTGCCCAAAAGGGGTGTTCGCTTTCGAAAGGTTACGGCTTTCGTTTACCCACCTTAGCTTGCAAAAAAGCAAGTATTGTTCATAGTTCCCAACTTATTAATGCGCTTCCTGAAGATGCAACATCATTTAATCAACTTGACTATTGGGCAACTCCAGATTCAATTCATGATTTACCACAAGGAATGCAAAATGCTCAGAAGTAAACAATTTGTCAACATAACTCATAGAAACTCGAGTAAACTAATAATAATGCTTTACTTGCTTTTAGGAGCCGCCTATGCCTGTTTATGAATACACTTATAGAGACAAACTCGGAAAATCGTCAACTGCAACTATGGAGGCGTCAAGCCAACGTGATGTTGCTCAGGTCATACGAGATAAGGGTCACTTTATTACCAAAATTGAAGTGGAGGGTGGTTCTGGTTTAAAAGCTGATATTAAACTACCTAAATTTCTTGACTTTGGTTCTAAACCTAACACGCGGGATGTTTCTCTCTTTAGCCGTCAATTTGCAACGGTTATTAATGCTGGCTTGCCAGTCGTGCAATCTTTGAGCATTTTGCAAAAACAAGCTGACAAAGAAGGTATGCGCGATATCTTAAAACAAGTTAGGGAGAATGTTGAAACGGGCTTACCTTTATCTGAAGCTCTAGCCAAATTTCCAGGAACCTTCAACCAACTATATGTATACTTAACCAAAGCTGGGGAAGTTTCAGGTAATCTTGATGGTATTTTAGAGCGAATTGCTGCTTATCAAGAAAAACAACAAGCTTTAAAAGGAAAAATTAAGACTGCCTTGACCTATCCTGTGGTTGTTCTTTCGATTGCTCTCGCAGTGACTTGGTTTTTGCTCACAGCGATTGTGCCACAATTTGCTGGCATTCTTGACTCACTGGGTGGGGAACTACCGTTAATCACCTCAGTACTTATTGGCATAAGTGACTTTTTAAAATACCAGTGGTACTTGCTTGTAGGCATTGTTGGCTTAATTGTTGGTGCTATCATTTTCACTTACAGAACTGAAAAAGGCAAGCGTGCGATTGATGGCATTCTACTCAAAACACCCGTCATTGGCAATCTAATTCAAAAAACAGCCATTGCTAGTTTTTCAAGTACCTTTGGTTTGCTATTAAAGAGTGGTGTTAACATCATTGAGTCAATAGATATCACAAAGGGTACCGCAGGCAATGTTGTAGTTGAAGATGTACTTACCGAAGCAAAGTCAGCTGTTCAGCGTGGTGAACAAATTAGTACAACGCTCATGAAATACCCAAATGTCTTCCCTCCCCTTGTCAGCTCTATGTTTGCCATTGGAGAAGAGACGGGTGCTGTAGACACCATGCTTGAGAAGGTATCCAGCTTCTACGAACGAGAAGTAGATGAAGCTGTAGACGGTTTAACAGCAGCTTTAGAACCCATGCTTATTGTTTTCTTAGGTACAGTTGTTGGCTTTATTGTTGCTGGTATGTTCTTACCGATGTTCTCAATTATCGGCACTTTAAGTGGTTAATAGTGTAGGGAACCACTCAACACTTCAGTTGGACCACCATACTTTTCAGTAACACTTCAGTAAACGAACCAACGATATTTCAGTAAACTCCTCCTAGAAGCCACTCTGAAACCAAAAATAAATTACCCATCAAGATTTTTCACCTGATATCTAGATTAATAAATACCAGTCAATCAAATGCTGATTAACTGGTATTTATTGCGACCAATGCCTTTGGCTTAAAGTTTAGACATTTTTCTTTCACCTTAGCCTAGACCTGTGAGACCAGGCTCCGCTTCTGGTCACACTGGCCTAAGCTTGCTTAACTTCGTTCTTGATGACCTGAGGAAAGGCGAAAGCCAATGTCGTTGTAGCGGTCGTCGGGTCGGGAGGCCGCCACGGACAGCAGAGCGACAGCGCCGAGCATTGCGGATCCACGAGCCACCACGCAGCACACGGGAATCGCCCGTTTTTGGTCCTTGTTGGTCTATGAGGAGTTCTTCAACATCTCTGCTTTTATAGTCTCCTCGCCAATCTTGACACCACTCCCAAACATTGCCATGCATTTCATATAACCCCCAAGGATTTGCGGGTAAAGAGCCTACGGGTACTGTTGTTCCGCGGTATTCACTTTTAAGGCTATTACCATAAGGATTAGTGCCATTAAAATTAACTTGCTCAGAAGTTATAGAATCGCCAAATGAAAAAGCCGTATCTGTCCCAGCCCTACAAGCATATTCCCACTCAGCTTCGGTAGGAAGATGGAATAAATTCTCTCCTAAGAAATCATTAAGCTTGGTGAGGAACCCTTGAGTATCATGCCAAGAAACCCGCTCAACAGGTAAATTATCACCCTTAAATCTACTTTGATTGTCCCCCATA
>CAZWJZ010000522.1:0-2751 GCA_964634665.1 uncultured bacterium
GCACACCGAGGCGGTCCGCAGTGGCCCGCTCCGTCTCGTACCATTCTTCGCGTGTTAGTAAAATGTCACTGGCTTTGCAGCAATCTTTTAAGCGCTGATTATTTGTTGTGCCTGTAACGGGCTGCATGTGGGCAGGGTGGCGCAGTAACCAAGCTATGGTTATGGTTGTATTGCTAACACCGTAATGCTCAGCAATTTCATTAATCTTTGCGTTAAGTTCAGGGAATTTTTCATTGTCAAGGAATACACCTTCAAAAAACCCGTATTGAAAGGGTGACCAAGGTTGAATGGTTATGTCGTTTAGGCGGCAGTAATCAAGAATATAGCCATCTCGATCAACTGATTGATCAATTTCCATGTTTACATTAAAGCCACTATCTATCATGGTGGTATTGGTAATGCTGAGTTGAAGCTGATTGGCAATGAGGGGTTGCTCTACATATTTCTTTAAAAGCTCAATCTGCCTTGGATGCTGATTGCTCACCCCAAAATGCCTGACTTTACCTTCAGCGTAAAGCTGATCAAAAGCTGCGGCGACCTCTTCGGGTTCCATTAGGGTGTCAGGTCGGTGTAGTAAGAGGACATCAAGATAATCGGTTTTTAAGCGTTTCAGGCTTCCTTCAACTGAAGTTAAAATGTGTTCTTTAGAGAAGTCAAACATGCCCTTGCGAATACCGCATTTGGACTGAAGGGTGATCTGCTCACGAACTTGACTATTCATCTGGATGGCTTCTGCAAATACCTGTTCGCAAGTTCCACCACCGTAAATGTCAGCATGATCAAAGAAATTAGCACCTTCATCAAGAGCTGTCTGAACAAAACGCTCTGCTTCTGTTTTTTCTAAGCTATTAATACGCATGCAGCCTACAGCAACGACAGGAACCTCTAGACTACTGCTACCTAACTTCATTGTTCGCATAAGACCATTCTCCTTAATTTACTAATTAACTTTTTGAGCTCGAGTTAACCATATCAACTTTTAAGCTGTCATGCTAATTCTACAGCTAGTCTCAAATCACTGGAAGCACTACAGCTCGAGTGTCTGCTTCAAACGGAGCAGCTGCCTTTAGGGATGAATTGGACATGTAGAGCGAGTACGGATAGACCCATTCAGTATTTTGCAAACCTTCTATGGAGTAACTTAGTATAGAAGTGATTCAGAGTCGGGTTGCAGTCTGTCGTTAAGATCATCCCAATCTGATGCTACGGTTTCTTTCACGCGTCGTGGTCTAATGAGGCAATGCTGACAGGGGGGAGCATCTTTTTTGCCTGTTCGCAAAAGCTCACTAAGCATCTCAAAACAATCTTCAAGGCGAAACAGCATGAGCTGGCTATTGCCTACTAAGATTTTATGATGCAAACCCCTGACTTCCATTTCTGTTTCGTATTGTCCTTCATCCGTTAAGGGGCAGGGGGTTTCTCGCCAGCCCCAAGTGCGCCCTGTGACTTTACGATCATTTGGCAAGATGACAGGATAGGCTTCACTACGCTTACCCAAGCAAGGTGCTTTTTCAAGAACTTCAACAACATGATGAAAGGTATTTACTTGGTAATTAACGCCAATTAAAAGGCAATAGCCATCATCTTGGTACAGTAAACCTAGTGGTGACTGAAGCCCTAGTGTGAGGGTGCGATGATGACCTTGGGTATAAAGCTGTGCTTGCTTACCCCAAGCGGCAAAAGCGTGGGTAGGGTTAAGAGTGCGGTAAACATTAGGCATACGCCAAAAAGTATCAGGAATTGCACCGTTTGTGGTGGGCGTTGTTTTAGGCTGAAAATAACCTGCAGCTTGTGCTTCAAAAGGAGCACCATGGTTAAAGGAAGGCATAACTAAAGTACCATCAGGGCTTACTGTCTCCATAAGCGCTTCAATAACAGTAGTTGCGCCCCCTTTTACACTACCAAAGCTTTTAAGGGAGGCGTGCACCATAAGACCTGTACCCGACTGAATACCTAAGTCCGATAAAGCCTTGAGAATATCCTCTTTAGTTACTTCTTTTAAGCTTGTCACTTTCTTTACTATACTGCAGCGTGCCGAAATTAAACTAGGTACTTGCATCTCGATCGATGGTCGCCTAGCAACTTAGTTTAAGCAGTAAGCACTGCAGCATGGGTTTTCAAAAAGCTAAGCTTGATGCTAGGCTAGTTACTGTGTTTGATCCAACAAATCCCCTCATTGTTCAAGCTGATCGCTCTATTTTTCTTGAAACCTTTAATCCACTTGCTGAAGAAGCCAGAACTGCTATTGCTTCGTTTGCTGAGCTAGAGAAAAGCCCTGAGCATTTGCATACGTATCGCATTACATCTTTGTCGCTATGGAATGCCGCGAGTGCTGGCGTGAGTTCGCTAGACATGATTCAGGCTTTACAGAGTTTTGCTAAGTTTCCTGTACCTGACAATGTACTGACAGATATTCAGGATTTAGTAGGGCGTTGGGGCCGAGTTCAGCTTTTAGAGGCAGGTCATAATTTAGCTTTAAGCGTTCAAGAGGGTGATGAGGCACTCATGCTCGAGCTGTCGAAGCAAAAACGAATTGCACCCCTTTTGAGTGAGCGCTTGAGTAGCACGGTTTATTTGTTGCCTGTCTTGAATCGTGGGCTTATCAAACAAGAGCTTTTAGCGTTGGGTTGGCCTGTTGAGGATTTAGCTGGTTACAGTGAGGGTATTGACTTAGCTATTGAACTCGAGCCTTCTTTGGTGGTTCGTGATTATCAGCAGCAGGCTGCTGAAACTTTCTTTTTGGTGGGGAGT
>CAZWJZ010000523.1:0-2745 GCA_964634665.1 uncultured bacterium
GACATGTTAAGTCTCCCACTCTGCCACAAATCTCCATGGTTATCTTGCCACAGATACCGATTCATCACTTAACTACGTCAAAGCCAGAACCTTAGCTGTATGGTCAGGTTGCCATATCACCATGAAAATTTAGGAATTCTGGTCGAATCACCTTTTTAATAAACGGCGACGTCATCGCCGTCAGCAGACTACCGTAATCTAGATTAAAATTCACTTCATCACCAACCTGTAGACTGTGGTTTTTGCTGGCGACAATGGTGTGATCGCTGCTAGAGCCCAGTATTTCTAAAGTGTTGTTAGATTTTAAGCCAGAGACTAACACATCCTGTCGCCCCAGGGCAAGAATTGCTCTCTGGTGAAGACCTCGGTCTCGAAAGACAGGAACATGGCCAAACGCATCTTGACAAATCTCTCCCGACGGTAAAGATGGCTTAATCTTGGCCTCAATGACTTCAGCAAAAAGCTGAAACGCTTGAGTGTGCAAGCCTGGGATAATCTGGCGGCCTACGGTTTCGCGACCTAGAAGGATAGATTCCCCTAGGCGAAGATTGTTGATTCTACCAACGCCTTGGGCGGTTTTATACCACTCATAATTGGCTGAGTTGCCGCCCGAAATTATGCCTAAATCAATCTGAAATTCTTTCTCAAGCTTATCAACACGCTCAGAGAGTTCTCGCATATTTCTGTCATCAGGCCTGACCCCGCCATAGCAGGCGAGGTTGCAGCCAATGCCAGCAATCTTTAGATGTGGTAATGGCAGAGCTTGATGAATAAAATTAGAGAGATCTGCGGGAAGAACTCCTTCCCGCAGATCTCCCATCTCTACCATGACAATAATCTGATGACTTTTGTTATGGGCCTTCGCATAGTAGGAGAGGCTTCTGAGCATTTCGATCTCAGAGTTAAGACTGATATCTACCACCTTAACAATGGCTTCTGCCTGGCTTAGTGCCGTGCGCAGCAGCACCAACTGAGCTGTTACCCCCGCCGCTTTCATCCGTTGAATATTTTCAAGCCGAGAGTCAGCAATAAACTTAACTCCGCCTCGAATCATCGCAGCAGCAATGGCTGGTTCTCCTAACACCGCCTTAGAAACTCCCATCAAGGAAATGCCCTGTTGTCCATAGAGTTCAGACAGTATTCGAGCGTTGTCCTGTATTTTTGCCAGAGAAATTTCTATTCTTGGCATGAACGATGTCATGGTGTTGTGTTAGACAGTGATGTCTACCTCATTGCCAAAACAGGAACTTGCGCTAAGCTCGCTTGCTTGATTTTTTGCTTCAGCTTGGGGAATTGATTGCCTAGGGCTTGAACCAATTTTTGGCATCCATAGCTCAAGACATCAGTGGTCGGCAACTGAAACTGCTGCTCGTAGACCGCTATGAGTGACAGAATTTCTGCTTCTATTAGGTTTTCATGGCTGAGTGCGATCGCAATTACCCTCGCCTGGGAAATTGCCTCGATCAGCTTGATTTCGCTCTCAACGGTGGGCATGACTAAGCGCGGAAAGTCACATCGAAACTTTCTGCCAGGGGGATGTTGCAGGATGATGCCATCGGGCATGCTGCCTTTTAAGATGCCGAGAGAGCTCATAAAGGCAGGATGGCTCACAGCGCTTTGCCCCTCAACCAAAATAATGTCAGGGCTTTCATGCTCAAAGGCTTGAACCACCGAGTGTTCTATTTCACCAATCACGAACTGTGAAATGAGAGCATCGATCGAGACCCCATACTGAGCTCCCTGGATCAAACTAGTCTGACCTGTTGCGACTAATACAGATTTGATGCCTATGTGATTTAGAGCTTTGTTGAGCTCCACTGCCGTAGTCATCTTTCCGCACGCGCAGTCAGTTCCTAATATGGCGACAACTGGGACAGTGACATCAGATATTTGCCCAGTAAAGACATGCAAATCCTTTAGCTGGGGAGGCTTGCGAATATCTTTAATCTGGACGTTGTTCTGAGCCGCAATCCTGACAAACTCTTGGTCGTCGGAGAAAAACTGGTGGAGACCATTAATGATATCCATGCCATAGTTCATCGCCTCTACGATCAGCAATCTTTCTTCGCTGGCTATGCAAGCATCTAAGGGAGCCTTGCCGTAGATGTAGCAGCTTGGCACTTCAGGCAAGTGATCTAGAGCATCATGCAAGTCAAAAAATATAGGAATATTACTCTTTGTTTCCCTTAATGCTTCTCCGGCATCTTTGCCAGCCAGTGAGCTGTCAATCACTCCAACGATGGTATAAAGTTGAGAGTGCCGAACTAATGCCGCAGCCGTTTTTCCGTCCACTAAACCAAACTGGTTTTCACAGTAGACTAGAGCCGTTTCTTTTTTAATTGTCATTAAGTAGTTGCTTTTAAACTATCCCTAAGATCTCAAAAGACTTTTAACTTGGCCAAGTCTTGCTAAAATTTTAGGCTTTATTTGCACACAAAAAATGTGCAGAGTACAGATTGACGAAATGCCATTGTTATCACGCATTCCCTCAAAGCCATGGGGCGAAAATATTGAGCTGAATAAATTTGGAAACACCTAGATCGTGCAGGCTTTTTAGTGAAGAGCTCAAGCCTTAATTGAGTTTCATTTAAACGATTGTGCTCGTTAACTGTAACATAGATTGCTTTTTTTTGAATTTGGCCGCCGCTAAAGCAGTGTAGTCCTTTGAGTCAGCATCTATCGGCATGGCGTGTTTAAGCCACACTGCTGGGGCCGCCTAGAGCATCGGTATAGTATGGCTAAAAA
>CAZWJZ010000524.1:0-2739 GCA_964634665.1 uncultured bacterium
TTGCTTTTAACTGTGGTTTTAAAACAGCCGCACATTTTTCGAGGAGCGTTAAGCAGCATACAGGCCAAACACCTAGTGAAATTAGAGGTCAACATAGATAAAGAAGCAGCATGACGTAAATAGGGTCGGTCAAGCTTAATTGTTTACTGATGTAGAAATAGACAAACATTCATCAAACTCCCCAACATTTTAGTACCAAGGATCAGAAGACAGTTATGGGGTATTACGCTTAGTGAGTCACGGTCACGAGGAAAGTCGCCCTTCCGTCGGGTAGCCCAACTCCGTCACGAAAGTCAAACCCCCTAAGAACGGTGCGGGCCCGTTTCCGAGCACACCGTTCAAGCCTCTATAAACCCTCTTGATATTGGTGGCGAACTTAAAGTTAAAGGTTTCAATGTTCTTGAAGCTTTAACTAAAGCCTTCAAGAATAACGTTTCTATGCCATTAGAACTATAGGGCTAATAGTTACGTCTGAGACAGCAAGCTTTTAGTGTATTTGGTTCAAGATGATAAAAGCGGGAGCGGTATTAGATTACTGGGTAAGCATTCTATTGATTTTTAATACTGAGGCATTTGCTTCACAACAATCTTAGTTTGGGTTTCTTCACGCTCGAGCCATGCTATGACGGCTTGTTCTTTTCGGAATTCTAAACTAGGGTAGTAAGCTTGTGTAACTTGATTACTATTGAGCGCACCTAGATTCTGCCAGTTGTTTTCTAAGAAGTAGGCTAACTCAACGGTTTCATGCTCAGCTTTGTTTATGACCCAGAGGCTAACAGCAAGTTGTCCTTTGGGGCTTACAGCGATGCTTGGGTAAACAGCCCTTTCATCGCTATAGTTCTCAACTGCGCCTCCCAATGCTTGCCATGTTTCATTTTGCCAATGCTTTACATAAATATTATTGCTATTGCTAAGCAAGTCATATTCACTCCACGCAATGACGGGGTGTCCTTCCATAATGGCAAGCGAAGGCATATCTGCTCGTTCATAAGGATTTATGTTTAAAGAAGCCCCAAGCTGCTGCCACGTTTGAGCCTGTAGGTGTTTCACGTGAATGTTCCAAGCTTTATCTTGTTTGCGGTCTTCACGCCAAGCAAGATAAAGGTCTCCCTCTTGATTTAAAGCCAAGGCAGGATAGGAAGCATTTTGCTGAGGGTCAAGATTTAGTGTTTCACTTTCATTGGACCATGTTTTGTTGCTTAATTGAATGACCTTTAGTTGCTGATTATCATGATGTTCAAGAAAGGCAACATAAAGACTATCACCGTTTACTGCAAGTACTGCGGATGTTCTTGAATAATCTGAAGTTGGAAAAATAAGATCAGACCAACTTGAGCCTGTCCACTCAAGAACCTTAAAGGTGGCTATATCAGTAGGCTCATCATAAGTTTGCCAAGCAATAATAGGCTTGCCGGTTTGGGTCAAGATTATTTGAGGGTTAAAGCTTTGACCTGCGGGTCTAATGCTGGGTAGGTCAAGCCAACGTTTATCTTTTCGTAGTTTTGCCTTTAGGTTTTCGCCATCTAACCACATGACAGCTAAGTCACCTGACACATTTGTTGCAAGCTGCACGGGTGATTCCTGGGGTTTGTATTCGCCAATAAGACTATGAGGCAACAAAAACCCTTCTTCCTTTTCCAGGAGCGTCCAGACTAAAGTTTCATCAATAGCATTCCCTGCAAGGTCTTGAACTCTTAGCTCGAGTGTTACTTTTTTGCTGTCTTGAAGGTTTCCTTTGAAGCTTATTTGCAGTTCTTTTTTAGAGTGACGAAAGTTTGTTTCAAGTAGCTTATTGTCATCTGTTGTGAGGATGAGCTGGCTTGAATTTAAGCGAGTAACATCAATAGTTTCTGAAAACAATAAGCTAATAGCGCTAAAGTCTTCTGATGGCACATCACTAAAAGAAGGTAAAACCGCTTGAAGGGTCGGGGGTGTTCGGTCAAGTTCAAAGCTTACCTTTTGACTTTCAAAGCTTATTCCTTGAAGTCTAGCGACAACAAATACGGTATGTACGCCTTCTGTAATATGCTTGCTTGACCATATAAAGACAAGGGTTGATAAAGGTTCTAAAAATTGCTCAAAAGCTATATCTTTTTCTTTTAAACCATCAAGCCAAAGTTCAAGACTGTCCGGCTGCGCCTCCTCAAGTTTAAGACTAAACTCGAGTATGTCATTAGTGAGAGTTGTGTTTACTTCTAGGTTGAGTTTAAACTGATTTGGTTTTTCTATTGGAAGGGTTTGAGGTATGTTTGTTTGACAAGCACTGATGAGCGTTAAGATGATTATTGTTAAGAAAAATTGTTTCTTTACGTTCGTTTTAGATAATAGAGTTTTGATTGGGAAACCTAAAGCAGGAACCAGCATAGTGTAAGCTTAGCTTTTCATGTCAAAACTAAGGTCAGTTTAGCGCTTACAAAAACGTCAGTAAAAGCCTTACGTCTTAAACCCCTTTAGAGTTTTACTTGTAAATGCATTGCGTGTTTTATGCAGCTTTGCTGCGTACACTTAAAACGTTTTGGGGTTTTTCGCCTTTTTGGAGGAAAAGGTTCATTCCAAGATTTCAAGACCCTTTGGTTAAGTACCCTATAATTGAATATTTCCTGTTCAGGACGGTGTTTCTAGTTATTGTCTTTAACTGATTAAGGCTTTCTAAAAATGGGCTTTTGAGGCATTAATTTCGACATAGTTTTGTTCATGGTTTAAAACCTCTACATCATGAGACTTAGAGAGCTAGTTTTT
>CAZWJZ010000525.1:0-1072 GCA_964634665.1 uncultured bacterium
TTCATAAAGATATGCTTTGGCTTCGGTCAGTTTGTTGAGTCGCAACAACGAACACCCCAGAATTCTGGTGATGTATCCAGTCATCAAATCAGCATCAACATATTGTTTTCGTATGACTAAACAGGCTAGAGCCAGGTCTCTCGCTTGCTCATAGTCGCCTTTGGAATAGCTCAGATCGAAAAGATACTGGGGTCTTACAAAAGTATTGCCCATGTCTTCATAAAGCCTTATATGCGCTTCAATATAGGGTTCTGCCTCAGCAAAGTTACCTCGCCAATGCTCTAACCAACCCAGGGTAATTAATGACCCTTGTATTTGCCTAGATAAACCTGATGCCCGACAGATAGCATGGGATTCAAGAATCCAGGCTTCTGCCTCATCAAACTTACCCTGAAAAATCTGGTTACCCGCACTGTTCAGCAACGCCTCCGCCAAAGCCAGGCTATTGACAGTATGCCGAAAAATGTCTCGGGCTTTGCTAAAAAGCTGTTCTGCGCGCGCATAAAGCCCACTTGTCGATAATCTCCAGGCAAATACCAGCGACAACTTGGCACTACCATGCTCATCACCCAGCTCTTCAAATAAAGCTATGCTACGCTCAAAATGCGCTTGACCTTCAGCCAGACTCCCAAAATCACTCAGTTGTGCATGGGCGTGCGCAGCTAAGCGCTTATCGCTATAGCGCTCGGCAATCCTTAAGGCAGTTCTGGCCTTTTCATCGCTACTGCCCAGCTCATGACTGGTACATAACAGGACTCGAGCTAAGGCCAGTTGCTGCACCTCGCTGGCGGGAAGCTGTTGTAACTGTCTGGCTGCTGCATCAAAGAGAATTTCAGCATCGCGGTAAAGCACCTGCAAGCTGAAGTAGTGCAGCAGAGGAAAAGCCATAGCGCTGATGCGCTCGTAGTTTTGAGTTGCAAGGGCATGTTGCCAACTACTGCGTATGTTGGCGAGTTCTGCGGTGGCTGTGCTCAGCGCCTCTAACTGTCCACCGCCCTTAAAGGCATCATCCAGAGTTACCATGAGTTCCCGGTAGTACTGAGCGTGCCGCGCTTTGCGGCTGTCCCAGACA
>CAZWJZ010000525.1:1082-2693 GCA_964634665.1 uncultured bacterium
CCAAGCTTTCTGGCCTGTTGCCGTGCATACTGTTGCAGCAGGGGGTGCTGCTGAAACCGGTCTTGATCACGGCTGATCAGGGCCTTATGGCTCAGGCTCAGCAGTTGCGGCAGGCTTAAATCCGCTATGGCCTGAGCAGCCTGACGCTTAAAGCCACCTTCAAATACCGCCAGTGCTACCCAAGCCCTTTGTTCTGTTTGTGTCAGGCGTTTCCAGGTGCTGTCAAAGACACCTTGCATGCTGCGGTGGCGCTCAGGCACATCAGCGGCATCTGTTGCCAGCAGGCTAAGGTTTTGCTCGAGTTCACTTAGGAGGTCAGGCAAGCTCAGAACGCGCAGCCAGGTAGCCGCCAGGGTGAGTGCTAGCGGCATACCCTGAATCAGTTGACATAGCTGAGCCACTTGCTCCAGCGGTAGCTGTGTGGCCTGATTGCGGTCAGCTTCCTGCAAGAAGTAAGTCACTGCGTCATAGGTGGGCAGGTCACTATCTTTAGTTTCTGCTGTGCTGGGATAGTGCAATCCTGACAGTTCGTAGATCCATTCACTGCTCAGATTCAGGCGTTCTCTCGAGGTAACCAGAAGTTTCAGCCTAGGACAGTGACGAAGCAAATCCTGAATCAGCTCGCTGTTGTCTCTGAGGTGCTCGAGGTTATCCAGCACCAGAAGCATGTTTTTTTGGCTCAGGTAGCCAAGCAACTGTAACTTTGGGTTATCCCCTCCATAAAAGCTAAACTCAAGTGCGCTTGCCAGCGTGCTGAGTATCTGCCCTGCTTCCGCAGTAGCAAGGCTGACAAAGGCAACATCATCAGAAAACTGTGCTTCCAGGCTTTCAGCAACTGCCAGTGCCAGTCGGGTCTTGCCCATACCTCCGGGAGCAATAATGCTGAGCAGGCGGACTTCTGCTTGTAACAACCGCCGAATAATTTCTTGTCTTTCTTTTTCCCTGCCGATAAACGGTGTTAACTGGCTGGGCAAACGCAGCCGTTTCGCCGACAGGCTGACCAGTTGAATGCTGGCGGTAGGGCTGTTGTCCAGCGTACCGTTGCGGATTTGTTCGGCAAGTCCCTGAGTGTAGGCCATAGGGCTTTCGGCAAGCTCCTCGGCCAGATGGCTCCTGAAGCGGTCATAGACTTGCAGAGCCTGAACTACCTGCTACTGCTGATAGGCAGTGGTCATGATACGCTGCACTGCATGTTCATCCAGAGGGTTTGCGTCTAACAATCGGTTGAGCAGGCTCATGCTTTCCAGAAAACGTGCAGTTCTCTCTAGTTCATCACAAAGTTTCAGCACGGCGTCACGCCACTGCCTGCTTAAACTCTCACGTTCCAGACTCAGCCAGTTGTCAAACTCTGGTGCTTTATCCAGGTGAAACCCCGTCAGCAGTTCTCCCTGATACTGATGCGTGGCCTTTGCCCAATCGGCCTTTAGGAGTGCTGTCTGAAAATCTTGCACATCACTGCTGACCAACCAGCGCAAGCGCCCACCCTGAAGCTCCAAGTTTTTGGTGTAAGGTAGATCTTTAACCGTGTACAGCAGTTGTCTTAAGTTATTGCTAGATTTGCGCTCTTCGCTGTCAGCCCAGAACAGATACAGCAGTTCACTGCGGTTCACC
>CAZWJZ010000526.1:0-2682 GCA_964634665.1 uncultured bacterium
CGTGATTTAATTATAATCTAGTTAAAAGAGGATGCGCTCAAACGTTTAAATTTTTTAAAACTTAAACAAGTAGTTGCTTTTATGTTAAAAGCAACTACTTGTGCTAGAGCAATCCATGTAATTCCGAGAGAGGAGTTGCTTGGAGGCGGTATGTCACTCATAAGAATGGGATTTGGAAAAATCCTTAAACTAAATGATTATTTTGCTGAAGTATTTATAGATGAAGGCGTAGAGCTAAGCAAAGCTCAAATTGAGACTTACCATGCAACGCTGAGTCAAACCTTAGCACCACCCTTTTGCCTTCTTATTAACCAAATAAACAGCTACACCTATTCTTTTGAAGCACAGCAAGAACTAGGTAACTATGAAGGCTTAAAATCAAAAGCCGTGCTTTCTTATACAGAAAGCTCAAAAAAAACCATGCAATTACTCAAAGAGACGCAACCTCGTTTAGCAAAGCTAAACATGGAGATATTTTCAGAACGATCAGAGGCCTTAACTTGGCTCAAATACAATAATTGCCAAAACTGTGACTCAGCTTTGTGACAACTTAGCTAACGTTCTTGCCAAAACATTAACACCATGTTCAATAGCTTCAGGTGAACTGTACTCATCTGGCCTATGACTAAGACCATCCTTACAAGGAATAAAGATCATGCCAGTAGGGCACACTCGAGCCATAAAAAGAGCATCATGATAAGCACGACTCACCATAGGCAAAGTAGCAAGCTCGAGTTCTTTGGCTGAAGCTTCTGACGCTCTAATAATGACATTTGCACAGCTTGCTGGTGGGTCAGCATTTAAGGTTTCAACAACTGCCTTAAGTTTGCGCTCAGCCGAAATGCTAGCAACGGCACGTTTAATATCTTTAACCATGCCGTCACGACGCATAAGGTCCGTATCACGAATATCAACGCTCATAAAAAGCTTACTCGGAATGCTATTAACTGCCCGAGGATGAACATCAAAAATACCTACCGTTGCAACAGAATCAACACTAGCTGTCGCCAAAGCAATCTCCTCAACAGCCTGTGCAATTTTAGCACCCGCCACCAGAGCATCTTTCCGTTCAGGCATTAACACCGCACCCGCATGCCCCCCCCTACCCTCAAGCGTAATATGCAAGGTAGCAGGCGCAGCAATCGCTGTAACCACCCCAATAGGAATAGAAGAACGCTCGAGTTGCGGCATTTGCTCTATGTGCAGTTCGACAAAAGCTTCATAAAATCCTTCAGGCAAACGTGTATCTGCTAAATTACCTGCAAATCCAACACTCTGACGGACTTCATCAGGGTTTAAGCCCTCTTCATCTTTGAGTGCCTTTAAGCCCTCAGCTGTTAAAACACCCGACATGGCTCTAGAGCCTAAACAACCCACCCCAAAACGTGTGGGTTCTTCAGCTGTAAATAAAATAAGTTCAATGCTGCGCTTAGGATTAAAGCCCGCAGCTTGCAACGCACGTATAGCCTCAAGGCCACCCAGTACACCCACCGTGCCGTCATACATGCCAGAAAAAGGAATGGCGTCAATGTGAGAACCCGTGGCGACCGCAGCTAAATCAGGCTCACTACCCAGCCAACGCGCAAAGGTATTACCCAAAGCATCTTCACGCACAAGAAGACCTGCCTCTTCACACAAGGCTTTAAAGAACGCCCTAGCTGCCATATCTTCAGGCGTATATAAAACCCTAGTCACAGCAGGAGAGGGTGCAGAAGAAAAACCAGCCAGCTTTTCTAAGTCACGACTCAATCTAGCCTGATTAACGCTTAACTGCACTTAACTAAGCTTCTCAAAACTAAAAACATCACGATTACATTCCTTATAAAGCAAATAACTTGAAGGTTCATTACCCAAAGCACCAAACCACTGCGGGCAAAAAGGCCCCATCCATAAGACATCATCTTTCTGAATCGGATACCAGTCATCATCTAAACGATAAATGCCGCCCCCCGAAAGCATAAGCATGCCATGCTCCATAAAGTGCGTCTCAGCAAAAGGTAAGACAGCTCCGGGCTGAAAATTCATGGTATTCACAGCCATATCAAAACGCGCGTCATCAGGCAAAAATTTCTTTACCAGCAAATTAGGGTTACCCATAAACGGCTCACCCTTAATATCCTGCTCATTACCCGCCACAATAGGCAAAGGCTCATCACTTTCATTAGGCACAAAACGACGCTCATAAACATTCAGTTTCGTTTGACTTGTTGCCGTAATAATATGAGGCTCATCTGCAGGAAAAAACGTAAAGCCCTTAGCTGCTAATTTAAGGGTATCTGCCTCAGTTTGCACATGCACACTACCCTCAAGCACAAAAATAAAGCGTTCCACCCCAGGCAAAGGTGGCGCACCCTCACCCCCCTCTTGCATAAGCGTAAAATACTGCGTAAAGCGTGCGCCCACTTGAGGTGAAATAAGCACAATACCAGAACTATGCTTCCAATTACTTAAAGGCGTTTCAACATAACCATCAGGTGCAATAAACGCATGACGGCGAGTCACTCGAGTGCGGGTTTGTCCGAAATGATGCATGTCTTAAAGCTTAGCAGCTTCGTAAAGAATCAGCTAGCTATAAGTATTGTCTTTAGTATCGTATTCACATGATTTTTGTTTTCTTTATGTTGAATATTTGTAATTACGTCCCCTATTCCAATGCTGGCAACCAAACGTTATGTTGAAAGA
>CAZWJZ010000527.1:0-2678 GCA_964634665.1 uncultured bacterium
GGCGCGTCAAAAGGTAAAAATCCTTACCCGAAAGTAGAATGGGTTGATGGTCTTGAAAGCCCAGCTGAAGCCTTTCCTAATATTGTTCGATGGCTAGTCAAGCACAGCTACAGTGATGATGAAATAGCAAAAGCTGTAGGAGGGAATACTATGCGAATGCTTGAGCAAGTCTGGGCAAAATAAATGAGCTGGTGGATAGAGTTATGTGAACAACTTACATCTGAACTGAAAGGCTTACAGGTTGGTGTTTACTCGAGTGGTGGCGCACCTTATCATCATCTAGCTTTAGCAAGCCTGTGGGGTGCAACACCCCACCCCATACGGGCAGAAGACATAAATGAAGGTCATTTAGAGCAGCTAGATGTCCTTATTTTTCCTGGCGGTGGGTTTACGGCCATGACAGGTATGCTCGAACCACTCGGAATTGATGGTGCAACCAAAGTACGAGCATGGGTAGATGCAGGCGGCATGTACATTGGTTCTTGTGCAGGCTCATTTTTACCAGCTTATGTTGGTGAAAATTACTGGCAGTCTCATGAAGAGGCAAGAGTTTTACATATGGTTAGTGCTTGCTTAGCCAACAGTAATGACAGTATTTTTGAAGGGTTAACATCACCTGGAGTCGGCATCCTAAAAGCCAAGCTCAGCCAAAAGCATCACTGGTTATCAAAAGGTTTAGCTGATACGTTTGAAATTGTTCATTACAACGGGCCCTTATTTGATATTACAACAGCTTTAAATACCCCTCAATTAGCCAAAGCACTAGGAATCTTGCAGCCCCTAGCAGCTACAAGAGGCTTCACTGCTAGTGAAGCCTTCTTAGCAGAATTCACACATGAAACCCTGCTGGATAGATGCATTGAGAAAGAAGCTTATAATGGCATTGTTTCAGAATTTGGCGAAGGCCAAGTTGTTCTTTTTGGTTCTCACCCTGAATTTGGATTTGATGTTTTACAACTTGGTTGGAAAGAAGCAGTCAAATTATTAGCTAACGCTCTAAGCTATCAAGCAAACTCTCGTAAAAGCCAAAACCATAAACCAAAAATCACAACAAATACTGATATACAACTATTGCTGAAGAATGCAACAACACAACTCACAAGAATTTCAGACTCATTTCAAAAGCTCAATCAAGCAAATACACATGGCTGGCTGGACGGAAAGTTACCTTCATTCTTAGGCCTCGAAGCAAAAACAATTTGGCAAGAAGCAACTCAAAGCGCTACCCAAGTTGCTAAAAGTAGCTCTGAACTAACCCGCAAATTAAGTCAACAAGACCAGCTAACTGAAATAAGCAGCTGGATTGATAATCCTCCCAAACCAAACCAAGATGTAGGCTTTATGGGATTAAAACAACTACTAAACGAAATCGAAAATCAACTCGAGCTTTGCTTTAAGCAACTAGAAAAAGATCCTGTCATCCTTGAACATGCTTATGATGGTTTTGGGGTGCACCCTTATCAGATTGCAGCAAGTTCTTATCTGAGTGCAGCAGGACTCACTGCGGCAGCTCACTTATTAAGCATTAGCATTGCGAAATTAAGCCATCATGATGACTTAATCCCGTTGGAATTTATCGTTTCGGAATAGGAAGCATTATGGTTTTAAATGTAAACGGTGCAAAACTATTGGTTGATCGTCATGGCAAAGGTAAACCCATTATTGCCCATCATGGTGGTCCTGGTATGGGGTCTCATGCAAATGCCAAAACAGCATTTTCTCCTTTAAGTGATAGTTACGAAATAATTAGTTTTGATGCCAGAGGTTCAGGCCAATCTTCACTCACACCACCCTACACACATAAACAATGGGTCGCTGATTTAGATGCATTAAGAAATCAACTAGGATTTGAAAGATTCATTATGACGGGTGGATCTTACGGTGGGTATTTGGCACTCGAGTACACTTTGACCCATCCTGAAAGGGTTACGCATTTAATTTTGCGTGATACGGCTGCCTCGCATAAGTTTGAAGCTAAAGCAAAAGCAACTGCACTAGCACGCGCGAAAGAATTTCCGAGTATTAATGAAAAGGATTTGAATCGTATTTTTGCTGGGCAAATGGAAAGTGATGAAGATTTTAAAGAAGTTTTTAGGACGATCGCTCCTTTGTATGATGCAAATTATGATGCTAACAAAACCAATGCTTGGATTGAAAAAATCATGTTCCATGCTGACACCCACAACGTTGCTTTTTCCCAAAACATTCCTAATTTTGATGTTACTGAAAGGCTTTCTGAAATAACGGTACCAACACTCGTAATTGTAGGTCGTCATGATTGGATTACTCCTTTGGAGGCTTCTGAGGAACTAGCTGAGCTTATTCCTCATGCGGAGTTGGTTATCTTTGAAAATTCAGGTCATTCTCCTCAGCAAGAAGAAAATGAAAAATTTATTTCTGTAATTCGTGATTTTTTATCGAGATATTAGTGCTTTTTAAGGTTTCGCCATGCTGAGGAATTTAATTGCTCCACCTTTCATCCCGTGATGCTCTTCTCAACAAACTAAGTTAGTCCATAGAAGCTTTGTAAAATAGCTGAGTTTGTTTATCCGCACACTTCACTCGGTAGTTCGTGGCACTCGCCAAAAAGCCTTTAGCCAAGAACAGTCCTGAACCACAGGAGTTTGACATACTCTCCACCTAAGCATTCGCTATAGGGTGGAGATTCTTGTTCTCAT
>CAZWJZ010000528.1:0-2659 GCA_964634665.1 uncultured bacterium
ATCATGGTAAAGGTGTTCGCTACGAAGGTGAAGAAGTGCGTCTAAAAGCTGGTAAGGCCGCTGCGAGGTAGATGGTATGAATAGATTAAATCAAGTACAACGACGTAAATTTCGTACCCGCAGTCGTTTAAAGCGTCCTGTAAAGACAGATCGTTTGCGTCTTAGCGTTTTTCGTAGTGCAAGGCATATATATGCTCAGCTTATTGATGATGCTCAAGGTGTTACGGTAGCTGAAGCAAATTCGAAAACGCTTGCTGTTAAAGGTGACAAGTCTGAACAAGCCAAAGCTGTTGGTAAAGCTATAGCTGAAAAGGCGATAGCAGCCGGATTTACAAAAGTCGTTTTTGATAGAGGTAGCTACCGCTATCATGGACGTATTAAAGCTTTAGCTGATAGTGCCCGTGAAGGGGGTCTGGATTTCTAATGGCAGTGAATAATGAATTTGAAGAAAAGGTAATTTATATCCGTCGTACTGCGAAAACTTACAAAGGTGGGCGACGCTTTCGTTTTGGTGCGATGGTTGCTGTAGGCGATCGTAATGGTCGTGTTGGTGTAGGTTTAGGCAAAGCCAAAGAAGTACCGGTTGCAGTTCAAAAGGGACAATACTTTGCCACGAGGAATATCATTGAAGTTCCAATCGAAGAGCCAGGGACAATTCCTCATGGTGTTGTTGGTCAACACGGTACAAGCCGGGTAATGCTAAAACCAGCTGGTGCAGGTACCGGTGTTATAGCTGGAACTGTACCTCGCGCTATTGTTGAACTTGCTGGTTTTAGGAACCTTCTTACTAAAGAACTTGGGTCGCGTAACCAAACCAATGTAGCTTACGCTGTTATTGATGGTTTAAAGCAACTCAAGACGTATGAAGAGTCGAAACAAGAGCGTGAGGCTGCACAGTGAAAATTACACTTGTTAAAAGCCTAATTGGTGTTAAAAAAGATCAACGTGCAACGGTTAAGGCCTTAGGACTTAAAAAAACTGGTGATTCGCGCGAAGTCAAGGACAGTGCAGATGTTCGGGGCATGGTAAACAAGGTGTCTTACCTGCTTAAGATCGAAGGGTGATAGTGTGAAACTTAATGACTTAAAGCCAGCGCCTGGTGCTAAAAAAAGCCGCCGTCGAGTAGGTCGCGGTTTAGGTAGCGGGCGGGGTAAAACAGCAGGTCGCGGACAAAAAGGGCAAAAAAGCCGTAGTGGATTCTCTCAAGGGTCTGGTTGGGAAGGCGGACGCTCTAGATTGATAGTACGTTTACCAAAAAGAGGCTTTAACCGCTACATGATTCCTTTTCAAGTTGTAAATCTAAGCGACCTAGATGTTTTTGATGACGGAAGTACGGTAAATACAGAAACTTTAATGGCCGCTGGTTTAGTTGGTAATAAAAATCAGCCTGTAAAATTGCTTGGTGGTGGTGAACTAAGCGTTAAAAATCTAACGATAGATGTGGATGCTTATAGCCAGTCCGCCCGTTCTGCAATTGAGACTTCTGGTGGTAAAGTGATAGGTGCTGATGCATCTACTGAGGAGAATGCCTGATGTTAGCTGCGTTTCGCAATGCGCTTGTCATTCCGGACTTGCGTGCGAAACTACTCACCACCATAGGACTACTGGCCGTTTACCGACTCATGGTTTTCATCCCTACGCCAGGGGTAGATATTGACCGTTTGCAAAGTGGTGCATTGGCAAGTTCAGAGATTTTTAGCCTCCTAAATTTTATTTCTGGAGGAAACTTTGAAGTCTTTTCAATTGCCGCTCTAGGCGTTATTCCTTACATTACTGCTAGTATTATTTTTCAGCTCTTAACTTCGGTATACCCTCCTTTGGAAAAACTGCAAAAAGAAGGTGAAGAAGGTCGTAGGAAAATAACGCAGTACACGCGCTATGCTGCAACTGCCTTAGGTGCTATTCAAGCTGTGTTTCTTGCGATTGCACTTATTGGTCCTAGTGGAGCATTAAAAGTTGGTTGGGCAAACGGGCCTTTCTTTTGGTTTATTGTTGCGCTCACACAAATTGCTGGTATTACTATGGTTATGTGGCTTGGGGAGAAGATAACTGAATACGGAATTGGTAATGGTATTTCTCTCATTATTTATGCTGGTATTGTGGCGGTTTTCCCGAGTGCAATTGCGCAGCAATTTACGCTAATTCAGCAGGGCCAAGGTAATCTCTTTGGGTTAATCGTCTTTTTTATTCTTCTTATTGTTGCTATAGCCGGTATGGTTCTTATTCAACAAGCTGAACGACGAATACCTGTACAGTATGCTCGAAAAGTAGTGGGTCGAAGAGTTATGGGTGGTCAAACCACTTATATTCCGCTAAGACTTAATGCTGCAGGCGTTATCCCCATCATTTTTGCAGTTTCAATATTGGTTTTGCCAACTACCCTTCTAGGACTTGCTCCACAAGCCTTGTGGGCTCAGCGAATTGCTAGGTGGTTTACACCAAGTACACCTGAAGGACTCCTAACGAGTACCTTACTTATTATGGCTTTCACTTATTTTTACACACAAATAAGTTTTGATCCTCGTAGGATAAGTGAAAACTTACGTGAGTATGGCGGCTTTATTCCTGGTGTACGTCCTGGACAACCCACGCAAGATCACCTTACGCGTATTACCAATCGCATTACATTGTGGGGTGCACTTTTCTTAGGCGCAGTAAA
>CAZWJZ010000529.1:0-2659 GCA_964634665.1 uncultured bacterium
TTACGCTATTAAGCTTTCGGGAGACAAAGCTGAACTCTTTCAAGCAGTTGATGGCAACGTTATTAGTTTAGGCTCACCTGCCATTTTTACTGAGGGTAATAAGCTTAGTATAAGCACTACTATTAATCGTCCGGCGGCAATGACAAGCTACGGTATAATTGGTTACTACTCTCCATTTAGCGCTACAGGTTGGCAAAACATTGCTAAAACCAACTCCCCTTGGTCATACTCGAGTAGCACACAAAGTTTACCTGTTGTTGATGTCATTACGGTTAATTCAGACTTACAAAATCAAGCGCTATCTTCAGGTGTTATACCTGCTATTGCGTCATCTGTAGCGCCTAATTACTGGTCTTACGTTATGCTTTCAGGCTTATTTTTGGGCCTCATTGGCTTAGCGATGCGTTTACGATTTCAACGTACAGCTCCGGCAATTAAAGCAAGTCAATCAGAACCTGAACCCTCATTAGCCGAAGCCAGTCAAGACTCAAAAGCTAGTCAAGACACTCTAGATAATGACGCTTTTAATTCTTTTTTAAATAGCCCAAATAGCTCTCAGGAATCGGCTTTAGCCTCTGCTTCTAAAGCAGCAATTCTAGCAGCAAATGTGAGAACACCTAAAGAACCAATATCAACCATTCCCAAAACAGCAGTACCTAAAACAGCTGCTGCCATTCTTGACTCTGTTGCCGACATAAAACTATTACTAAGCGACACTGAGCTAGCAGAGCAAGAAAAGTTAGAAAAGCAAAGTTCTGCAAAGATAATTTCTGAAGAAACGCTCGAGTCTAACGAAAAAACCAGTCACCCTAGGCTTTTTCCTGAAGATGACTGGTCTGAAGAATCTGAGGATGTCTGGGAAAATAAACCTTAGTCGCCGTACGTACCTGTCAGCGACTCCAACACTTCTTGCCTATGAATATCTGCACCCAAGGCCCTTAATCGCTCATCAAAGCGTTCATAACCACGATCAATAAACTCGAGTCCTGTAACAACGGTTGTTCCTGTTGCAGCAAGACCTGCAATCACCATAGCGCCACCAGCACGAATATCTGCTGAGTGCAGTTTTGCTCCGTGAAGTTGACCGCCTTTTATATGAAGTGTTGAGTTACTAAGGCTTATGCTTGCACCCATTTTGTTTAGTTCATCAATATGGGTAAATCTGTGTCCTGGGTAGACTCGCTCTTCTACGATTGATGTTTCACTTAAAGTAGCTAAATAAGCACTAAAAGGCGCTTGGACATCTGTTGCAATACCAGGGTATTCACTTGTCACAAGATCTATAGGCTTTAGTGGCCCTGTTGCATCTACACTAAGACTATCAGGGCTATTTTTAGTAAAATGTAAACCTGATTCGGTTAGCTTGGCTATGACTGCGGTTAAATGACTTAATTCAACTTGGTGCAAAGTTAATTTGCTTCTCGTTGCAGCAGCAGCGAGTAAAAAAGTACCCGCTTCAATTCGATCTGGTATAGGTCTAAAGGTTGCGCCAGATAATTCTTTTACGCCTTGAATCGTAAGCGTTGAGGTTCCTTTGCCTTGAATCTGGGCACCCATTTTGCTTAGTAAATCAATTAGATCAGCTATTTCAGGTTCACGTGCCGCATTTTCAATAACGACTTCATGTTCCCCTAAAACACTTGCTAATAAAATATTATGGGTTCCACCAACGGTTGGTGCCTCAAAGTGCGCAGTTCCTTTAAGTGAGCCTTGCAGTTTTAATCTAAAATCCCCATCTGTTTCAATGACTTCAGCACCTAAGTCTTTAAAGGCCTTAATGTGCCTATCAACTGGTCTAGGACCAAAGGTACAACCGCCAGGCATAGCCATACCAGCTTCTTTACAACGACCAAGAAGCGCACCTAGTGCTGTAAAACTTGCTCTCATTTTGCTTACCAAATGATAAGGGCCCGTTACACTAGAAATGTTTTCAGCTTGAATATGTAAGTCACGACCGTGCCACTCAACAATGGCCCCAAAATGCTCGAGCATTTGGGCCATAATCATAATGTCACTGAGTCTAGGAATGTCTTTTAAAATAACTTTTTCTTTACTAAGTAGCGGAGCTAGCATAAGAAATAGGACAGAATTTTTTGCTGTATTGATAGTAACGTCACCACTCAAAGGTTTATTACCTTGCATAATATAGGCAGACTTTAATTTCGTCATCAAGAACCAACCTCATCTAAGGCATTTTGCAGTACCCACCTTAGAGGCATGTGTTAATTACACAACAAACACACGCGTAGTGTATCGAGCTTCATAAACATTGTCAAGCAAATCCCTATAATGGTACATTACTTATAAGGAGGCAATCTCGTGCCTAAACGCGAAAAAAGTAAACGTTTGCAGGTTGTCATCACTGAACAACAAGATGCTTTGCTTACAAAAACCGCTTATCAGCTTTCTAACCCAGAGCGACTCATCTCAAAATCCGAAGTCGTGCGCTTAGGTATCGAAATGCTAAACAAGGCCGTCGAAAAAGGCGACCTACCCCCTGACATTCTTGAAGCCCTTGCAGGTGAAGATAGCAGTGAAACTTAACGTCTCTTCTTAAACTATGCTTAACCTAAGTAAGTTTAAACCCAATCACTGCCTTTGGCTACTAAGTGACCGTACAGAAATTACTTCCCTGAATCAAGGCGAGGGCGAATGGTGT
>CAZWJZ010000530.1:0-2653 GCA_964634665.1 uncultured bacterium
TTCGCTGGTAAGCCTCTTTGTAAGTGATGAGGGACTTCTAGGAGGCTGTACTAGTAACCCATCTTCACTTAGTGGCATGAGTCTGACTGACAGCTATCCATCAGGACTGGTTAATGCAGCTACGCCTAATTCAATTACAACTTGTGGCGGAACAGTAACCGCAAATGCTGGAGAAGACACTCTCAGTGTTAGCGGTGCAAGCTTAGCTGCAGACGCAAGTTGTACCGTTACCGTAACTGTAACAGCCAGCACAGCTAATGATTATGTAAATACCATTCCAATCAATGCTCTCTCCACTATAGAAACGGTTTCCAACCAAACAGCAACCTCAGCCACTCTAGAAGTTAGAGAGTTTGATTATGGTGATGCGCCAAGTTCTTACGGTAGCGCCAGTCACACACTTGACTTAGCTGGGAGCTATTTTCTAGGAGCACTCGTCGATCATGACATAGCTAACTGGGCTAATGGTACGGATGACAACGAAAATGCAACAGATGATGATAGTGAAGGCAGCAATGATAAAGATGGCGTTATCATTGCTGCCCTAGTTCCAGGTGCCAGCACAGAAATTACGCTTGCAGTAACAGGAGCAGGCTATTTAAATGCATGGATTGACTGGAATATTGATGGTGACTTTAATGACCCAGGTGAACAAATCATCACTGACTTACAAGATGATGGTGAACTTGATACAGCAAACCCAAATCTAGGAACAATCACCGTTAGTATCCCCGTTCCTGCATCAAGTATTGGTCTAAGTTACGCCCGCTTTCGCTGGTCAAAAGATCCAGGCATAACAGCAACAGGGCAAGCTTTAGAAGGAGAAGTCGAGGACTATCAAGTGCTTATAGGCGAGGCAGAATTAAGTATTGTCAAATCTGTAGATACTCATATCATTCTTGACCCACCAGATTACAAAGGCATTACTGACGCCGACAACTCAGGTAACGTCACACCAGGTGATACACTTCCCTTCACCCTTACTGTGACCAATAATGGCCCTGCCAATGTAACTAGCTTCACAGTAACAGATGTTGTTCCTGCAGGCTACAGTTATATCGATACACCTATCTCTATGACTGGCGGTAGTTTTCAAAATGATACAGCTAATCCAAGCTTAGTTTGGACCATTACTAACTTAGCAGTTGGTAATTCAGCAAGCCTTAGTTTTAAAGCTTTGGTTAATGAAAGCAGCACGCCAACTGACTATACAAACACAGCAACGATTAGCAGTTCTACAGCACCAGACTCTGACTTAACAAATAATAGTTCTTCAGTTACGCCTGATATTTTGCGTATCGTGAAGTATGTTTGTAATCAAAGCTTGCAAGGGGATGGTAGTTGTGATGTAGGTTCAGGTGGTGCTTCTGACCCTACAGATGACTTTGTTTTTTCTGTGAATGGTAGCCCAGGTGATACGCTTGTTTACCGTATTGAATATGAAAATTTTGCAACTCAAGTGGATGTTTTTGACTTTAGTAATGATGTACCTAGCTTTACTACGCTTGCTTTAGATAGCTTTTCAGGTTCAGGTGAAGTTCTAGTGGAGTGTCACGCAACTGCCCCCAATACCACTGTAACGCTAGATACAGGTGTAATAAACCCTGTTGTTGCAGACATTATTAGTGTTTGTGGAAGCTCTATATTGCCAAACGAGCGTGGCGCCATTATGTTTAAAGCAACGGTTAATTAATGATGGTGCCCATGATCTAGTTCACCCTTAACCATAGGAAGCTTATCCCCTTGAAACATAAAGGCAGCTATATAGGTTGTTAAGGGTACTGCTAGAACAAGGCCAATTGACCCTACTATGGTGTGCACCACTTCAGCGGCAACAAGTTCGATATTAAGTGCTCGACCGACACCAAAGTCACTTAAACTCATTAGTAAAAATAAAGGCAGTGCCGCACCTGTGTATGCCAGCACTAAGGTATTAACCAAAGAGCCCACATGATCAGTACCCACATTCATACCTCGTGTGTACAATTCTAACAAAGTGAAATTTGGATTCACATGCGCTAACTCTCTAATCACACTTGCCTGCACAATGGTTATATCGGTCAGCGCACCCAAAGCACCAATAAGCAAGCCTGCTAGCAACAAACCCTTTAAGTTAATCTGACTTGAACCCGCATTAATCATCATGGCTTCATCGCTACCAAAGCCTGTCAAATGAGCAAACTCGGTAAACCAAACACCCAAGAGCATAGTTGCAATAACAGCTACAAAGGTACCTATAAGCGCCGCTGTGGTACTCCAATTAAGACCATGCACAAAATAAATCGCTAGTATTAAAATGCCTCCCACACCTAGCAATGAAACCAGCATAGGGTTCCAGCCATCAAGAATACGAGGCACAATAAACCAAACAACAATCCCTAAACTAGCAGCTGTCGCAACAAATGCCCTTAAACCTTTCCAACGTGCAACGACTACAGAGACAATAAGAAACAAAGCTAGCAGCCAAACAAGCGCAGGCCTACGCACCCAGTCAGATACAACATACTGCCGTTCACCACTCGGACTTGGTGAGTAGTAAATCTCAACCTGCTCCCCTATTTTAAATTCAGGTAACGGCATACCCCCAAAATCACTCGGTAAGTCCATACCCATATCAGCAAGAATTTCTTCACCTGAAGCTAATCGAACGGTA
>CAZWJZ010000531.1:0-2640 GCA_964634665.1 uncultured bacterium
CATTCAAACTAACGTGATGGCTTTCTTTTTTCAATACCTGTCCGAACTATTGTTTTTTAATACCTTGTTTAAACCTATTTCTGTGTTCTAATTTCTTTTGTGTCTCACTCTTATTTTGTTTTTAATGTAAATGAGAAGCGGTAATGGATGCTTTAGTTACTGCCTTTAACGCAACCATACCAACTTTTCTGCTTGTTTTATTAGGTGCTTTTGCTGACAAGCTTTTTCCTAATTTAGATATTCAGACGCTTAGTAAACTGGCTGTTTATATTTTTATTCCTGCCCTTATGTTTGATGCGTTGGCTGCTACAAATCTTAGTTTATCAGCTGCCTTAGTTTTATCTTTAGCTTATTTTGTGTATTTGCTTGTTCTGGGTCTTATTTCTTGGTTTGGTTCTTCTGGCCTATCTATGATTGAGCGGCGTGGGGTTTTAGCTACGGCATTGTTTGGAAATACTGGCAATATGGGTTTACCTATTACCCTCTTTGCGTTTGGTCAAGCCGGACTCGAGCGTGCGGTTGTTTTGTTTGTTTTGTCTATTGTTGCTATGTTTTCGTTAGGGCCTGTGCTTTTGTCAGGTAGTTCTGAGGGTTGGGGTCAGCGTTTATGGGATGCCATTAAGTTACCGCCTTTTTGGGCTACTTTTTTTGGGGTTGCGGTGAATGTTTCGGGCTTGGCTATGCCAGTTTCACTTGAGCGGAGTATTGATTTGTTAGGGAGTGCTGCTATTCCTGTGATGCTTATTTCTTTGGGTATTCAGATGCGTCGTAGTTGGGTTTGGGAGCTGGGGGGTGCTGCTGTGCGTACGAGCTTTTTTAGGATGTTTATTGGACCTTTTGTGGCTTTTGGGGCTGCTTTATTATTTTCTTTGGCTGCACTTGATTTGCGTGTTTTGGTGCTTAGTGCTGCTATGCCTGCGGCTGTGACTATGTTTGTGGTTGCTGTTGAGGTTAAAGGGGATTTTTCTGGTGTGGCTAAGTCTGTGGTTATGACCACGGTTTTATCTTTATTTGCAATTATGTTGGTTCTTTTTTTACTACCTTTGTAACTTTTTATTGGCATTCTGGGCAACAGCCTTTGAGTTCTAGATTGGGTTCGTTAATTATCCAACCTGAGGCTTTTTCTGCGTGGCTTTTAAGCATGTTTATAGGGGTTTGTCCTTGTATATTTAGGATTGGTAAGTCTGTTACGCTACCGCAGATCTCACATATTAAGTGATGATGGTCAGATAAATTGCTATCAAAAATAGCTTCGCCTGACTTTCCTCTAATTTCTCTTACTAAGCCTGCATCTTTTAAAACATTTAGATTTAGGTAGACGGTTGATAAACTCAGGTTATGCCCTCTTGTTTTAAGGTCTAGGTAGAGCTGCTCTGCATTTGTATGTCTATTTTTTTCTTTAAAGTAAGTAACTATAACTTCTCGGGGTTGGCTATAGCGGAGCCCATACCTCTGGAGTACGTTTCTTATGTCTTTAGGGTTATCCATAGCTTCCTTAGAGCCTATAGTTTAGCACAGCTATTTATTTTTGGGTATTAGGCTTTTTACGCGGGCATCTTAATCAAATAAGGAATGCTTTAGTGGCAAAACATCCCTCATGTATAAGCTGCGCCGAATTCAATCTGGAATCACAACCGTACTTGGGTCGTAATCTATCGTAGGGTACTTAAGATTCATAGACTCGAGTGTGTCTATTAGTATTTGGGCAATAATAACATTTCTGTACCACTTTCGGTTTGCTGGAATTATGTACCAAGGTGCATCTTTTGTTGAGCATTTTTTAAAGACATCCTCAAATGCCTCTATATACTTAGACCATAAGGCTCTTTCTGTAAGATCCGCTGGGTTAAACTTCCAGTTTTTTTCTGGGTTATTTAGGCGTTCTTGAAAGCGTTCTTTTTGTTCTTCTTTGCTTATATTAAGATATATCTTAATTATTTTTGTGCCTGAATCGATTAGGTTTTGTTCAAAATTATTTATATGGTCATAACGTTTCTTCCAGACAGTCTCAGGCGCAAAGTTTTTGACACGCACGACTAAGACATCTTCGTAATGCGAGCGATTGAAAACAGCAATCATGCCTTTTCTGGGCACTGCTTTATGAACGCGCCATAAAAAGTCATGCTCGAGTTCTTCTGTGCTTGGTGCTTTAAAACTTGTTACTTTTATGCCTTGGGGGTTTATGCCACTAAAGACTCTTCTAATTGTGCTGTCTTTGCCACCAGCATCTATGGCTTGTAATACGACTAGTAGTGATTGGCTTCCATCTGCATAGAGTGCATTTTGTAGTTCGGCTAGTTTTTTTATTTGTGTTTCTAGTAATTTATAGGCGTCTTCTTTTCCTGTTTCTTTGTTGAAGTCACCATAATCACTTGGGTCATAACTACTTAGGCTTAGCTTACTGTTTGCCTTAACGAGATAGGTTTTTGTTTTTATATTCATTTCTATTATTATACGGTTTTTCTGATCATCTTGGAATTTAAGGGTTTTTTTGAATTATTAAAAGGCCTAAATATTGCTTTACTAATGCTTAGCTCTAATACTTTTTTGGAATATTTTGCCCTATAAAACAATGCCATGATAAAAGTTAGACTATCTGACATCAGCTTCGGTCACTCCTCCTTATTAACTGAGGCTTAG
>CAZWJZ010000532.1:0-2634 GCA_964634665.1 uncultured bacterium
ACTAAAACCATGTAAAAGTACTGATTTTCTTAACACTAATCAAAGGCGCTCTTACAATTAGCTAAAAAACTATGATATATTCTCAGTCCGCAAGGGTAAGACCCTTCTCAGAACTCTTATAATCTTCTAAGCTTCTTCAGATGTTTTTTAGGTATGTTCTGTTATCTTGAAGAGCGAAGGTGGGAACTCCTCAAAGCTTTTTTAAACGCAAGATGAACCTTAAGGTTTTTGCTGTATTACTTTTAAGGGTTCAAATTTTTTCTTGTTGTTTTTGTTGTGGAGTAACTTTAATGTTTAAACTTGGCTTTAAGCTCAAACACATTTTTACATTCAACTGCCTCTTAGTGAGTATAAGTCTTGTCTTAACAAGTTGCAGTCAAGCTAATAAACCCAGTGCCGCTAATGCACTTGCAGGCTGGCAGTCTGTTACCATAGGTGTAAACGCTAAAGAAGGTACGGTAAGTGCTGATAAAGAAGGTATTGTTATTGAAGCTTCAGGTGAAGATATCTGGGAGCACAGAGATCATTTTCAATTCTTATACCAAAGCCTAGAGGGTAACGGTAGCATAATCACTAAACTCGAGTCTTTTAATGCAACAAATGACTGGTCAAAAGCAGGCATTATGATGCGTAATGACTTAAGTGAAGATGCAATTCATGTCACCCTAGCAAACACAAAAGCTTATGGTAATTGGTTCTTATGGCGTGAAGCTAAAGGCCAAGATAGTGACACGGTAGCAGGGCAAGAACAACAAGCTTGGTTGAAACTCGAGCGTGAAGCTGATGTGTTTACGGCGTTTGAATCTGCTAATGGTAAAGACTGGTCAGCGGTTTTTAGTAAGCGTGTTGTTATGGCTGAGCGTATTTATGTGGGGCTGGCGCTTACCAGTAGAGATGCTACGCTTATGAGTCGTGCTAGTTTTAAGAACTTGCAACTTAGCAATGCTGAGCTGCCTGACACTACTGAGCCGCCAACAACTACGCAGCCTAATCCAAGCTATCCTGTTGTTAATTTAGATTTAGATATTGATCTTATGCGCAGAGTAGTACCTGAAGAGGCGTCTCACAGCTTTAAGCTTTCAAAACCTGCTTCGGCTGCCTCTGCAAATCTTAAACTCACAGCCTTTGATCCTGACTTTCCTGATGAAGGTGAGCTTTACATTAATGGTAATGGCCCGTTAATTCTCTTTGGTTCCATGGCAAGTGGTGACTTTAATGATGAATTTGTTGAGATTTCTTGGTCTACCCCGAGTGCATGGTGGAAAGATGGCGATAATGAGCTTCGTTTTGTTCACTTAGAAAGCATGGGCTTTAGAATTAGCGGGGGTCAACTTCAGTTTAGTAACACGCAGGCTAATGATGACTTAAGTCCTGTACCTGAAGAAAGAACGCCTGAAGAAGCTGAAGTTATTCCTGAGGGTTTTCCTGTTGCGCTTCGTAATAGTGCTAGCAGTCAAGCTCGAGCGAGTTTGAAGCTTTCTAAACCTGCTAATGTATCAACTGCTACTTTAAGCATGCTGGTTGTTGATCCTGATTTTAGTGATGAGGGTGAACTTTATATTAATGGTAATGGGCCTGTTATTTTGTTTGGTCCTAATGCAACTAGCGATAATAATGATGCAACACTGAGTTTTAGTTTTGATACGCCTGCTGCTTGGTGGCAAGATGGTGATAATGCTTTGCTTTTTAAGCGTATTCATACGGGTGGCTATGAAATCGAAAGTGCTGATGTTAGCTTTAGTAATAAGGCAATTCCTGAACCAGAGCCGACTCCAGCGCCTCAACCTGAACCAGAACCTACTCCGACCCCTCAACCTGAGCCAGAACCTACTCCGACCCCTCAACCTGAGCCAGAACCTACTCCGACCCCTCAACCTGAGCCAGAACCTACTCCGACCCCTCAGCCTGAGCCAGAACCCGAGCCAGAACCTACGCCTAGTTCTAACTTACTGCCACGCCCAAACCTACCAGCTGTCCCCGGAAGAGCAACGTACTTTGTTTCAAGCAGTGGCTCAAACTCTAATAACGGTCGAAGCGCGTCAAGCCCCTTTAGAAATATAAGTAGAGCCATAGCCGAAGCTCGAGCGGGAGATGTTATTTATGTTCGTGGTGGGCGTTACTTTAATGAAGAGGTGCGCTTTACACGTTCAGGCAATGCAAATGCACGCATTACTATTATGTCTTACCCTGGTGAATGGGCAATTATTGACTGGTCTAATAGGCGTGCTGGTAGCGATAGTCAACGGGTCTGGTTTGATGGTGCTGATTACATAACTATGCGGAACATGGAGATTTACAAAAGCCCTCAGCAATGTGTATTTCTACATAGTGGTGCAGATAACAATGTTTTTGTAAACATGGTCTTTAATAACTGCTTTATGAGTGGCTTTCAAATTTACGGTGGCTCTAGAAACATAGTTGCGTACTCAACTGCCAAAGATAATCATGGTGGCGATGATAGTGATGGTTTTGGCTCTATCGGTGTAGGTGGCAACAGTAACGATAATGAGTTTTGGTATAACCTTGCTGATCGTAATTCAGATGATGGCTTTGATACTTGGCGGGGCAAACGAACCATATTGTTCGGTAATGTTTCACGCAATAACGGCTATAACGGTGGTGATGGTAACGGCT
>CAZWJZ010000533.1:0-2633 GCA_964634665.1 uncultured bacterium
CTTTTACTTGCCTTCATCTTTTGTCCCCGTAGAAAGATTTTTTTCTTAAATTTTGCATAACCCGGTACCAGCCCGCCTGCAACAATTCCTTTGCGGTTAAGTTTCTTAACAATTGTTTTACGTGCTGTGTAGAGCCGTCGTGCTAAACCTTTTTGGCGATATTGCGGATGAACACTTATATCTCCGCCGTAATACCATTCACCTTTAGGGTCATGATTACTATAAAAACCTTCAGCAATAATATCTTTAAAGCTATGCTGTGAATCATTAAAGTCGAAATTAATTAAAAAACCTGAGCCTAAACCAACCACCTTTGTGCCATCTAAAAGAACAAAATTTCCTTCTGGAAAGAGTTTACAGTGATTAAGAAAATGCTTCTCCTGAAGTAACTCATGATCCGCTAAGGTAGGAAAGCAAAGACGTTGTAGGTCAGCTAAGCCCTCAGCATGCCAAGGCTCAATAGTTGATAATTTAATCATGATTTAGAACTCGAGCTTCCTAGTGCTGCGCCTATGCCTAATGCTATATAAATACCAGCACTAAAATAATGCTGTACTTTTAAAAAAGACTTTGTTTGCTTAAGCCAGTTACCAAAATGGCTGGCAAGTATTGCGTATGTGCCATCACTTAAGAGTGCAATAAGCACAAAAACAGTGCCTAAAATCAAAATTTGTGATACCGAGCTAGCCTGCTCAGGGTTAATAAATTGGGGTAAAAATGCTAGAAAAAAGAGTGCTAATTTAGGGTTAAGCACATTGACCACAATACCCTCAAGAAAAATACTTCTAAACGATGGCTGTTTAAGCGCTTTCGCAGACTCGAGTTTTGCTTTGCTAAAGAGTTTTTGAAGCCCTAAGTAGATAAGATAAGTTGCACCAGCATATTTTATCAGGCTAAACGCAACAGCAGAGGATGCCAGTATGGCGCTTAAACCGAGCGCTGCTGCTAAAATATGTACGTAAGCCCCAATACTAATGCCCACCACTGAGACTAAGCCTGCTGCTCTACCTTGATCTAAACTGCATGTAATGACATAGAGTACTGCAGGGCCAGGCACGATAATAAGCGCAAAAGAAGCTAAGGCAAAAAGAGCTAGGGTTGATAGGTCAGGCATAAGGTTTAAATACTAAAATGCTCGTACTCATTTTCACTTGGTAAGCCCCAAACCGCCCAGAAGTCACCTGTTGCTGGTCGCATGATGGCAGCACCACAGCTTTCAATGTGTCTAGGGGGTTTAGATACCACACATATTGAATCACTGTCACGCGTGACAGCCTGTAAGTCATGCTCATCAATATTATCTTTGCTAAGCAGCTCATAGCCTCTTGCTAAACGACGCTCAGAACTCGCCTGAGAAGACGCTTCCCGTTCACGTTGCACTGCCTGGGTTTCAGCTACAAGACAATGATTGGTATGTACCAAAGGTTCATTTTTAAGTTCTGTAATAACAGTTTTGCTTGACATGGCTTCAACATTAAAGCCCATGCCTGATTTGTCCATGAGCATATAGTTATGAGCGCCAGCTAGTTTAGCTTCAGTTATGCAAGCAAGCGCATCTTTAGCATTTGACTGCTCCAAGGCTTTACGTACAACAAAATTCCAAGTCACGCCAATCTGACCGTCAATAGCAGATAGGTTATTAATGCCAATTGCTACGCCTTCGCTATTCATGCCAATCATGCCAACACAGCCAACCGTTGTAAAAGCCAAAAACTCAGGTTTGTTTTGAGGTTTACCGCGAAGCAAAATGACATGCTCAGTAGCTGAATCATGCATATCCCAGGTTTGACCATAAAAGCCTTGCTGGGTAGCCGTTTTATGTTCAGGAACCAAAAAAGCAGTGCAGTTATCTGCGCCAGCATGCGCAGGAACTGGCTTAGTTAGAGGCTTAGCTGCGTAAACTGTATCAATAAAATCAGTATAGCCACAAACAATTATTAGCTCAGCAACACTTACGCCCGTGGCAGCTGCCATGCCTTGAAGCTCATTAAGTAAATCAGGAGAATAAAGCCTATGCTCCTCAATACAAGCTTCAGCCAAGCCTATAACTTCAGCTTGAGACAAGCTATTACCAGCCCAAAGAGGATTAGAACTCAAACGAACGCGCTCTGTCGCAAAATGCCTAATTCCATCTTTATAAGCCAAACCATGCTGATAACCCATGTCATAATGCGAACCGGACATCTCTAAAACACGAATCTTATTCATATTTTAATATACTCCCTACTAAGCCAACAGTGTGGCATTTTCATTCAACCAAGAAACCGAAACCTTAGTACCCGGCTCGAGCATGCCTTTAAAGCCAGAATTAAGGTTTTGCACGCGAACTACCAAATCAATATCACTACCAGAAACAACTCTATAGCGAGTATCTGTACCAATATAATAAGCCTCAGCTATTTCAGCGCTAATGACTGTAGACGCATCAGAATTTGAACTAACCGCAGAAGGCTCGAGTTTTATCTTTTCGGGTCTAATGGCTAGGCTCACTTTTTCACCTGTTGTTAATGTGTGTCCTTTAAGCTTGCCTTCTAAACTGCGCCCATCACTTAGTTTTAAGACAGCAGTATCTCCGCTAACACTAGCAAGCGTGCCATTTATAAAGTTGGTTTCACCAATAAAATCAGCAACAA
>CAZWJZ010000534.1:0-814 GCA_964634665.1 uncultured bacterium
GGTCCCGCACGACGTCCGCCATCCGTACCCCCCCGCATCGACCCGGGCGGGCACAGTACCGAGGACGCCCGATATCCTCCGCGGGCGCGTCCGGGAGCAGCCGCTGAGGCGTCGACAACCCGGCGAGCGAACCGCCGGGCGTCGCAGCTCAGCCCCGGAACGTGGCGGCGTGCTCCTGCGCCCACTGCGCGAGCGACGTCGCGGGCCGGCCGGTGGCCTTGCGCACCTCGTCGGTGACCGCGCGCCCGTGCCCGGCCTGGTAGATCTGGTCCAGCTCGAGGAGCCCTTCGACGTTCCACTCGGGATAGCCGGGCGCGAGCATGCTCTCCTGGGCCTGCCCCGGCTCGACCGGCACGAACGCCACCGGGTGCCCGGTCGCCGCCTCCAGGGTCTGCGTGACCTGGGCATAGGTCAGCGCCTCGGGCCCGGTGAGGGTGTAGACGGCCCCCGCGTGGGGCGACGGGTCGGCGAGCACGTGCGCGGCGACCTCGCCGATGTCCCGGGCGGCGATGAGACTGATCGCGCCGTCGGTGACAGAGCGGAAGAACTGGCCCCGGGCGATGCTCGCGGCGGAGTGGCGCAGGTTCTCCATGAAGCCGTTGGGGGCCAGCACGGTCACCGGCAGGTCGGTCTCGGCCAGGTGATCCAGCACCTTTCGGTGGTTGCCGTTGAACCGCACCGGCGCCGGGCGAGCCTCGACACCGGCGGCCGCGATCTTCACCACGTGCGCCCGGGACCCGCTGGCGACGAGGGCGTCCACGAACGCGACGTAGGCGCCACGTCCGCGGCGGGGAGAGCTGGTCGAGGTCAGGGG
>CAZWJZ010000534.1:824-2622 GCA_964634665.1 uncultured bacterium
GGCTCGGCCGGACGAGACCCGCGTCGCCGTCCACGGTGACGACACGGGGCGCGGCGAGGAGGGCCGTCGCCCGCGGCACGGAGACCACGGCCGGGATACCCACCTCCCTGGCGACGATGGCCGCGTGCGAGAGGATCCCCCCGGTCTCGGTCACGACCGCCGAGGCGACAGTGAACAACGGCGTCCACGCCGGGTCCGTGTCACGGCAGACGAGGACGTCGCCGGGGCCGAACTGCGAGAAGTCACCGGGTCGGGAGACGACGCGTGCGGTGCCGGTGGCGACTCCCGGGCTCGCAGCGAGCCCCGTGAGGGTGCTCCCGGTCGCTGCCGATGCGTGCCCGGGACGGTGGGGTACCGCCGCCGTCACCGGCCGGGCCTGCAGCAGCCAGAGCTGATCGCCGGTGACGGCCCACTCGATGTCCGTGGGCCCTCCGAACGTCTCGGCGACGTCGCGGCCCATGGCATGGAGCTCCGAGACCACCCTGTCGGACAGGCAGCGAGCGGCCCCGGGCTCGCCCGGCACGACCCGCGTAATGAGCTCTCCGCCGGACCGATCGGTGCGGTGGGTCTTGCTCCCGCAGCGACTCTCCAGGACGCCGGTGTCGGTCACGCGCCAGAGATCGGGCGTGACGCGACCGCCGACGACCGCTGTGCCCAGCCCCCAGGACGCCTCGATGAGGCTCGTCCCGCCCGGCCCACCGGCGAACATGACCCCGGACACGTCGGCATCGACGAAGCGCTGCACCAGCACGGCCATCGCCATGGGTCCGGCGTCGCCGATCCCGCGATGATCGCGGTAGGCGACGGCCCGCTCGGACCACAGCGATGCCCGGCACGTGAGTATCGCCTGACACACCTTCTCGGTCCCCCGGACCGCGAGGACGCTCTCGTGCTGTCCGGCGGCCGACGCCCTCGGGCCGTCCTCCGTCGTGGTGGACGAGCGGACGGCAACGTAGTCGTGGGGGGCGCCTTCGGACAGCCGCTGCAGAGCCCGCGAGATGCCGACGACCGCGTCGGTCGGGTGGACTTCGTCAGTCACCACGAACCCCGCCGGCACAGGGAAGCCGGCGCGCAGGAGCCGCCTCAGCGCCACGGCCTTGCCACCCGAGCTCGCCAGGGCATCGTCGAGCGGGCTCACGGCGGTCACGCCAGCCCCCCACCCGGGAACCCCGTCCAGCGCAGTCCGGGCGGCAGGTGGGACATGTCGTTCACCATGATGATCCCGGGCGGCTCGTCCGCGCTCATCTCGAGGGTCGTGAGCGCCGCGTTGGCGATGGCCGACAAGGACATCCACCGGTCCGGCGGAGCGTCCAACGCCTCGCGGACGAGCCAGGCGATCGGGTAGGCGTGCGTCACGAGGACCTCGTGGGTCGGGCGCTGCCCGCATGAGTTCGGCCGACCGAATCGGGACACCAGCGCCCGGGCGATGTCCGCGCCGGCGGCCGCCTCCTGCCCGCTGTACCCGTCGAAGAAGCCTGCCCACGACGGCGAGAGAGTCCGTCGGTCCGGGACGAAGGGGACGTGGTCGACCAGCTCCGCCGCCTCGTCCACGAGAACTCCCGGCATGGCCTCCGCCAGGAGCCGGGCGCTGTCCGCCGCGCGAGTGAGGGGCGAGTGCCAGATGACGTCGACGGGCAGGCTGGCGAGACGCCGACCGATGAGCCGGGACTGGTGGCTCCCCTCGTCGGTGATCCTGCCGAGGGCGTCGGCGTGTCCGTTGATGCGGATGACGCGCTCGGCCCCCTGGTTGAGGATGTCGGCGACGATGGCGAGCTGGCGCTCCGTGCGGGGCGTCAGG
>CAZWJZ010000535.1:0-2616 GCA_964634665.1 uncultured bacterium
CATCTCCGCATCTTAACCTAACTTTTAGGGATGTTGTTTTTGTACGCTTACTAAGATATATTTTTCTACAAAATGACGAGATCTCTTTTCCAACTGATGAGGCTTCAAGGAAGTTAAAAGATCTGTATAATTAAGCGTATCCTGCGACATCGCTTCAAACTTTTCCTTATTAACAAACTGAAATTCGTTTGCCTGCTTTGTCTTAATAACTCTAAATTGAGACAATAAGCTATCCCTAAAATCCCGATGCGTTATTACAATAGGTAAACCTTTATCCTTATTAACATTGTGTTGTTTTTGAACATTTACAAATAATTCTTTCAAAAGCATGTAACATAAAGTACTACCCGAACGAACAACCCCATATTGCACTATTGTTCTGTCAATTTTCATAACACATCCCTTTCCATATACTCAATCAAAAACGGAAACTTAAACAAAAACAACTTATATTAAAAAACCTAGTTTTAATCAATACAGATAAAATTATTAATTCTCAACAGAGACAGGAACAGCATGACCATGCGCCTTCAAGAAAGCATGACGCTGCGCTACCTTCAAATCCTCAGCAACCATCTCAGCACACATCTCACGCGCACTAATCTCAGGAACCCAGCCTAGTTTTTCTTTCGCCTTAGTAGGATCACCCAAAAGTGTCTCCACTTCAGCAGGACGAAAATAACGAGGATCCACTCGAACAAGCGTGTCTCCAATTTTTACGGAAGGTGCCTTCATGGGGTCTACTGAGATAACTACAGCTTTCTCCTCTAAATCTTTACCCTCAAACTTAAGTTCAATACCAGCATCATGAGCAGCCCAACTTATAAACTCACGCACAGAGTACTGCTTACCTGTAGCAATAACAAAATCTTCAGCTATCTCTTGCTGCAACATAAGCCACTGCATACGAACATAATCCTTCGCATGACCCCAATCACGCAAAGAATCCATATTACCCATATACAAGCACTTCTCTAAACCATGGGCAATATTAGCCAAGCCACGCGTAATTTTTCTTGTTACAAAGGTTTCGCCTCTTCTGGGGGATTCATGATTAAACAAAATACCGTTACAGGCATACATATTATAGGCTTCTCTATAATTAACCGTAATCCAATAAGCATAAAGTTTAGCTACTGCATAAGGAGAGCGAGGATAAAACGGAGTGGTTTCTTTTTGAGGTGACTCTTGGACAAGACCATACAATTCTGAAGTAGAAGCTTGATAGAATCTTGTGCTTTTTTCTAAGCCTAGAAAGCGAATGGCTTCTAGTAATCTTAGAGTACCCATGGCATCAACATCAGCCGTATATTCAGGGGCTTCAAAACTCACAGCCACATGAGACTGGGCACCCAAGTTATACACTTCATCTGGTTTAACCATATCCAAGATACGCGTTAAATTAGATGAATCTGTTAAATCACCATAATGCAACACAAAATTCTGATTCTCAACATGAGGATCCTCATAGATATGATCAACCCGCTGAGTATTAAACTGAGATGCTCTACGCTTTATTCCGTGGACTTCGTAACCTTTATCTAGCAAAAACTCTGCCAGATAAGAACCATCTTGGCCTGTTACGCCTGTTATAAGTGCTTTCATTACTTTACCTCAGCTTTCTTAGCTACTTTAGACAATTCCTCAAGCCGCACAATATATGTCTCAAGAGCACCAGAATACTCGGCATAATCACGTAGTTTATCTAAAACCAAACGGCAAGCATCTTGATTCCCTGAAACATGGTAAATATAAGCTTTACAAACTTGAGTGTAGGGCCTAGAAGCCTTCTTACATTCACGAAAAAACTTAAAATAATTGCGCATACTGAACTTAGTACCTTGCCGTGTTGACAATGCCGCAAAAAACCCTGATTTAAACGGTCTCTCTTTATCAAAAATACTTTCAAAAAGCTCATGTAATAGCTCTTCAGCATCTTCTACTTGATTATGCGCTAAAAAGTTAGTAACCCTCTTTAAAGCATAAAGCTGATTTTCAGCATCAAAATACTGAGCCTGCCGCAAAGCATCATCAATCTCGTCACATGACAGAACTTCCTCAGCATATAACGAATAAATAAACCAACAAAAAGATAATTGCAAATCATCATAAGCAGGCAAATCTTCCAAATCACGCTTCAATACAGACAAAATTTGCTCAAGGGTGAGTTGAGAATTAGCATCTAAAACAAACTGACCAGAAATCGTAGCAGCAACCTCAGCAAAACCACTCGAGCCTGCAATAATTTGTTTACAGCGTGACATTAGAAAAATATCAAAAAAAGCTTGCTGCAACGTCGTAAAGTTGTACTCTTTACTTAAATCAGAGGATAAAATTACATTTGTTAACTCTTTAAACACCGTTTTTACACCGTCATCTTGTATAAACACAACTGTAGTAATACCTTGTTTCGCATTTTGTCTTGCAAGCTCTTTAGCTAAGGGCAAAGGAAGTACTTTGTTCTGAAATCTTTGCGAAAATCGAAAAGGACCATAAATTATGTCTCCTCCTCGAACATGAATAGCAACCGTATTAGCATTTAAATCAATCTTTTCTACGATTTGCTTCACATACTCAATCTCGTGAGAAAATGCTACTTTTTTGAAGGTATCCACC
>CAZWJZ010000536.1:0-512 GCA_964634665.1 uncultured bacterium
TTGAAACGGTAAGCCGAGCGGCAGAACTTAGCGAAGTTGACCCAAGAGCCGCCACGAAGCACGCGGTTATCGCCTTTATTTGGACCTTGTGGGTTTACAAAAACCTCCCCAGAGAAATACTCCCTAGAGAACCAATCACTGCACCACTCCAAAACATTGCCATGCATTTCATACAGTCCCCAAGTGTTACATGGCAATGATTTTACGGCAATGGTTTGCCTACGATACTCACTTACTGGATCATCTTTGTAAGGTTCTGAGCCATTAAAATTGACTTGCTCAGAACTTATTCCTTCCCCAAAGGAAAAGGGGGTTTCTGTATTCGCTCGGCATGCATACTCCCACTCAGCTTCTGTAGGTAATCGAAATATGGCGGCTTCTAAGTCATTATTCAACTTGCCTAAAAAAGCTATGCAGTCTTCCCAAGAAACTGTTTCTACAGGACGATTCTCTCCTTTAAAGTTACTTGGATTCTCCCCCATCACAGCTTCCCACAAAGCTTGTGTACAAGC
>CAZWJZ010000536.1:522-2615 GCA_964634665.1 uncultured bacterium
ATCTGCTAACCAATACCCTTCTGTTAAACGTACCAAGTGTTGTGTTTCATCATCATATCGTTCAGCTTCATCTATGGGTGAACCCATCATGAATTCAGCAGGTTGCATAAACCTAAAACGCTGCTCAACATCTTTATATACTAAGCTCACCCATGGTCCATACTTATCTTCACCCCAGTAGCTTGCCCACTCGGGCGGGCTTAAAAGCGTTACTGTTTTTAATTCCACACTAGTCATGCTACAACCTTAAAGCAGCTTATCGGCAGGCGTTCAGGCTTCTTACTAGCGTGCCGATAGCTTTTGTTTTTGTCTTTAGCTAAGTAAAGAGCAGGATGCCATCTGGTCATCGACTTGGCTACTGCCAAGCACCTGAGCTGAGGCAAAACGAAAACCGTTGTTGTTGTTGCGCTTATCAGGCGAGTTGTTGTTACGGTAAGCCGAGCGGCAGTTCTTAGCGTTGTTGTTCCAAGAGCCGCCACGAAGCACGCGGTTATCGCTTTGTTTCGATGAACACCCAAACTCATTTTACACCTCAATTGCAGGGTGTAAACTAAGGTTAGCGTGCTGCCAGCTTGTGTTAGTTCCTTGAATAATTGATTGTACAGCCGCCACATTCCTTTGAAGGTCTAAGGAACTGATTCTTTTTTCCTTATAAGCATTTTCCCAGTACAAACGTCTTTGCTGGTAGCGTTTACGGCGTCTTTGAGATAAACCTAAACCCTGAGGGCTAATACGGTAACCACAAAACGTAACACCAAAATCAGTTCTATTTAACTGCCAGTTTTCTTTAAGATCTAAACCTCGTTCTTGTGCCAAAAAGCTTTTTACAAACACTAAAAGTTCTTTGGCTGCTTGTTTAGAATGGCAAAAAATAAGCATGTCATCCATGTACCTTAAGTAAGCACGACAAGACTCATGCGCTAACAAATTTCGGTCTAAAGCATCAAGATAGTAGTTTGCGAAGTGCTGTGAACAGAGTGAGCCAATGGGTAACCCACATTTTGGGCTTGACTCAAACCCTGTCACAATGCGCTTGAGTAAACGCAACAGCGCTTCTCCTTTAAGTTTTAGATTCAATAGTTTAAGTAAAACCTCATGAGAAATCGAAGCAAAGTATGCTGTGACATCTAACTTTAAATAATACGGGTAGCGCCTAAGTTGCTTTAAAGCATAAGCAGCTGCCTTATGAACGCCCATAGCTTCACGGCAAGCAAAACTCTGGCTGGTCATGGCTTTATCAAGCACGGGTGCCACATGGTTCATAATGGCATGGTGCAAAACACGATCTTCAAAGCAAGCAGCGTGAATAAGGCGTGGTTTTGGATCTCGAATAGAGAATGATCGAAAGTGACCATAAGGCACGTTTTCGTTAAGAATATCAGCTGATAATTTTGATAAATGGCTAGGCAAGTCATTAAAAAAGCTTTGCACTTCTGGTCGTGACCGTTTTGCTTTTGCTGCCTTGTGTGCTGCTGACGCTAAATTGCTAAGATCAGCAATACTGCTTAGCTCAATGTACTTTCGCTTCATCTAGCTACCTCAAACCATTGGTTTAAAATGCCTAAAAAGGGTTCTGCATATTTATCAATACGCCCCTCTCCTACACCCTCAATGAGCTTCATTTTTGTTTTACTATTCACTTGTTTGGTTACAAACGCAGCAAGCTGCTCATTCGTAAACAAGATATAAGGTGGTACGCCCTGATGTGTTGATAAGGTTTTCCTTAATTCACGCAACTGACTGTAAATTATGAAATCTGCTTCGCTTAAGACATCTTTATAGTCAATAGTTTTTTTAGAACTAGCTGCTCTAGCGTTTTCTTGACCTAAGTAAGAAACTGATACTGCCCAGAAGCTATTTTGAGCATTGGCTACAAACTCTTCTCTAATTGAGAGTACTTTGTATTGCGCTAAAAAACTATTTAGCTCTATTTGAGCAGTTTCGCTGCTGGCAACATGAATGATGAAAAACTTGTATTGCATTATTCTTTACGCTTGCTTTCGGATTTGCTTGTTACGGCAGACTCCGTTCCTGCCTCCACATGCAAATCCTCTCTTGCTGGAACCTGATGACCTGAGGCAAAACGAAAACCG
>CAZWJZ010000537.1:0-2614 GCA_964634665.1 uncultured bacterium
CCATCCGCCGTCAATCTTGAGCGTGTCACCTGTTATCATGGCGGCTTCTTTTGATGCTAAATAAACAACTGCGGCTGCAACTTCTTCGACTTCACCAAACCGTCCTACTGGTATTTTACTGAGCATATTTGCTTTTGATTCTGGCGTTGGAAAAGCCATTTCTGCCATGGGTGTATTTATGACGGTGGGCGCTATGCAGTTTACGGTTATGCCATACTTAGCCCACTCTAAAGCCATGACTTTGCTTACCATTTCAACAGCGCCTTTACTAGCGCAGTAAGCAGCGTGATCTTCTAAAGCAATAAGACCTGCTTGTGAAGAAATGTTGATAATGCGACCCCAGTTTTGCTGAATCATAGCTGGAGCAATGAGTTGGGATAAGAAAAACAAGGCTTTAACATTAATATCAAAGGTATGATTCCAGCTTGCTTCTTTAGTTTCTAAAGCTGATTCAGGATGGCTTACACCTGCGTTATTAACCAAAATATCAATAGTCCCAAAAAGCTCGAGTGCTTTTTTGGCTAAGCTTGTTACATCGTCTTGTTTGGCTAAGTCAGCTACCATGGTGTGGCAGATGCCTCCTTTAGCTTGAATGGCGTTACTGAGTTGTTCAAGCTCGCTTTTATTACGCGCAACTACAATCAGCTCTACCCCTTGTTCAGCTAAGCAACTAGCGATGGCTTTACCAATGCCTTTACTTGCGCCAGTTACAACTGCTCTTTTGCCCTTTAAATCAAACATATGCTTGCCTTCCTCTAGGGCCTTTTAGGCAACCTAGTCTATTTTTTGCTTTAGCTTATAGCTTAATACAACTTTTGGTACAACGCACTAAAGTCAGCGTAGCGCCGCTCGAGTTCTTCGTTAGGTTGCGCTTGAGCCACTAAGCATGGGCTTTGTGTTTGGGGTATTTCTTTGCCTAGACCTTTGGCGGCTAGCACAGCTGCTCCTTTTGCAGATGCGGAAGGCACATTTACTTGGTACAAATCTTTAGTTAGACTGTCAGCTAGAAGTTGTTGCCATGCGGGTTCGTTTGTCCCGCCACCTGCTAGGCGCAAAGATGAGGCTTGAATGCCTGTGTCTTCAAGTGCATTTAGGCCAGCTCGCAAGGCAAAAGCAATGCCTTCAAAACTTGCTCTTATAAGGTGTTTTCTTTCGTGTTTTAAACTCAACCCGTGCCATGTGCCTTTAGCATCTGGGTTCATGTGGGGCGTGCGTTCTCCTGTTAAGTAAGGCAGAAACAAAAGGCCTTCCGTTGAACTTATACTAAAGGCTTCTTGATACATTTCAGGCCAGCTTAGCCCTAAGATTTTTCTAACCCATTCAAAAGCAATACCTGCATTTTGCATGGCCGCCATGGCGTAATAGTTAGTTTCAACCGTTCTATACAAATGCGTTTTGAGATCCTTATCTGCTTCTGGCGTATCTCGAATGGCAAATATCTGCATGGCAGTACCAATATTTATTTGGGCTTGGCCTGCTTCTCTTAAGTCACTACCAAAAGCACTACACGCTGCATCTGCCCCTCCTGTTATAACTGCTAAGCCTTCTGCTAAACCAAGCTCTTCAGCGGCCTGTTTCCTTAAGAAACCAGCGATTTCTGAAGATGCTTTAAGCGGTGCCAAAAGATCCTTGCGCAAGCCAAGTGCTTCTGCACTATCAAAAGCCCAATCATCTTCAATTAAGTTATAAAGCAGCGTTGCAGATGCATCTGAAGGCTCAGTGAGCATTTCATGGGTACACTGAAACCTTAACCAATCTTTAGGCTGAACAGCCCACCGCGCTTGCTTATAAGCATCAGGTTCATGCTCTTTAAGCCACAACAAACTACTACCCATCATGCCAACCACCACAGGATTAGCCAAAGCCAGTCGCTGAGGCAAAGCTAAACGTTCAAACTGCTTTAACTGAATACTCGAGCGTGTGTCTGCCCATAATATTGCGGGTCTGATTGCTTGGCCTTGTGCGTTACTAAGGACGGTGCCATGCATTTGCCCTGAGAAGCTTATAGCTTGGGGAGGGTTGTTTTTGCAAATAGTCTTTACAGCTTTGCAAGTTGCTTGCCACCAATCTTGAGGATTGCTTTCTGCCCAGCCTAGCTGCACTGCGTTAACTGCGTAAGGCTCTGAGGCTTCTTTTGTAACAAAGCCCTCTTCTGATAGTAAAAGGGCTTTAACAGAACTTGTACCTAAATCAATACCTAGAAACATAGCTGTAGTTTACGTTATTCATAGACTTAATCTTCAAATTTTATTTGTACTTTCATACGCTCAGCATCATGTTCAGCTAAATACAAAGCATCTTCAAACTTTTCTAAGGGTAGTTCATGAGATATAAGCGCTTTTAGGTTCACTGCACCATGCTCTACCAAGGCAATGGCTTCAGTAAACGTTTTGTTTAACGCAAAACTACCTATTACTTTTAAATCTTTTCTAAAAATAATATCTGGCGGCATGGCAATTTTAGAGCCTTCAGGCGCAACACCAAAAACCCATAATTTAGCGCCCGCTCTTGCATAAACGACCATGCCTTCAATAACTTTTGGTACACCTGTTGCATCTGCCACAACGTCAAAGCCATAAGGTGAAATAACTCGAGCTTTTTCCAAATCAAAGTC
>CAZWJZ010000538.1:0-2611 GCA_964634665.1 uncultured bacterium
CACACCTAAAGGAGATGGGCTTTCTCATTCCCCCATACCCCCTAAATTAGGTAAAAGCGAGTTAACTTCCTTAAGCTAGCTAAACCTAAAAAAGTGAGCCTGTTCAGAGTCAGTCTCACTTTAAAAAGTACATTTGTTTCTTAAGATGCGTATTAGTTACCTATAGGATTATCAATATTTAAACCAAAGCCACCTGGTGAAGGGCTTAGTTGCTGAAGTTGGTATTCATCTGTTTCAGTGTATAAGTAGATCTGTCCTTCGTAACGTTCCATATAGACAAGTATCATGCCATTGGGTGTTTGAACTTGTAGATCTAAAAAGCTGTCTATAGCATTAGCTTGAAAAGGATAGCTTGAACCTGAAACTTGAATGCTACCTTGATAAGCATTACCTGCATTTTGAATAGTCACTGTGAGTTGACCGTCACTATAGCTACCTGCCCAATCAACTTGATTAACAGGTGCTGGTGGGAAGGGTGAAGCTACTTCTGTAGCTAAAGGATTGCTAGCTGGGAAAGGTTGATTAGGCATGTTTGACCTCGTAGATGTAGGAACTTGAGGAAAAGCAACAGGATTAGCGTTAGGAAAACCTGCTTCTGGCATGCTTGGTTGGGTTACCGGAAAGTTAGATGCATTAGGTGCTGGTGGAAAACCTGTTTGTCCGGTGCTTGGCGGAAAACCATTACCTGTGCTTGTCGGGGGTTGAGGAAAGCCATTACCTGCAGGGGGTTGCGGGAAACCTGGTTGAGTAGGTTGCTTAGGTGCTTGTGGGAAGCCTGAATTAGCTCTCTGAGCAACTAATTGCTGAACACTTGACTGGTCAACTTGTCCTTGCTGATTCATTTGGTAGATCGCCATAGTTAAAGTAGTACCATCAGGACTTAGCTGCGCTTGAAACCCTAAAACAGCTTGTTGAGAACTAAGCGTACCAAAGGCACCTTGCTGATTGCCTTGGCCTTGCAAAGTAAACTGAACACCTGTTGCAGTAAGACTACCTTGTAATTGTCCATTACTAGACTGAATGTTTATGCTCATGCCGTTGCTTGCTTGATAGCTACCTTTGTAGTGATCTGCAAAAGCTAAAGAGGAAATGATAATGACTAAGACTGCGACTAAGGTTTTCATGGGTACTCCTTTTCTGAAACTAGAATAGAAAAACAGTACTTAAATTTGACTTAAATTCATTGTGACTAGCGTTCAAAAACAGACGACGCACTACTAAAATACTTTAAAGCCTGCACATCAAAGTTACTCCTTAAGCTAAATACCACACGTTTAAACATCTATTTGCTTAGCACATAAATTCTCAAAATCGCTCAACCTGACTCAGAAGATCTTCAACTACCAAAAGATTTCTAGATTGAGTAACTGTGAACAATCGTTTTGCTTCATCAAGATAAAAGTTTGCTTCTCTGAATTTCTTCAGTTCAAGATAAGCCTTACCAATATTACTATTATGCCTACCTTCACCTTCTTTATCACCTAATTTGCGGCTTAAGCTGAGCGCAGCATTAAAAAAACTAAAGCATTTATCAATATCTTTTTGAAAACCATTTTTCAGTCCAAGTTCGAGGTAAACCAACCCCAGATTACCAAGAGCTATACTTTCTCCCATTGAATCCCCCAGCTTTTTGCTGCGCAGTAAATTCATCTCAAAGTACTTTATCGCTTCCTCATACTCCCCTAAATAAAGAAAAACACTACCCAAGTTACCAAGATGCAACGCTTCAGTATGAACATCGTTTAGGCCCCGACTCATGTCTAAACCCTTTAAGAATAGATCTTTTGACTCATTCCACTTACCTAAACGCTTATAAGCATTTGCTAAATTACCTAAGTACTTAGCTTCGTTTTGCTTATCATTAATTTCTTGACTTAAACGAATACTCTCCTTAAATTTAGCAATACCTAATTCACTTTGACCCGTCATAAAATTATTTACACCTAGATTGCTTAACACTTTAGCTTCTAAGTGCTTATTTCCAATTGCTTTACTATGAATTAAAACATCCTTGAAAGATTCATTTGACAAGTCAATAAAGCCTGTTTTTTGCTGGCTTCTAGCAAGTAGCAGTAAGATATCAAGCCTCAAATTTATAAGCTCAACTTCATCAATAAGTGCTAAGGCTTTATTAAGAGCATCAATAGCTAAAGGAAAGTCACTAAGCGCTTCATAAGCTACACCAATCCTAAATAGATTCTTAGCTTTATCTGCTTTAGTTTCAAGTGCACCTTTAAACATTAAATGAAGTTGAAGCATTTGCTTAAAAGCACCATATAGCAAAAGCTTCTCATCAAATGAGTTTAGAAGCTCAAAAGCTGCTGTCATTGCATTAGCTTTGCATAAATGCTTAACTTGACTCACCCAGCAAGCTAAATCATTTATATCCACACTAGCCTCTAAGGATTTCGCGTTTAAAGCAAAATACTCAGCTGCAGCCAAATGCCAAGTAATCTTTTTAACATCAGGTATAAGATCATACACGTAATTTTGTTGTGAGGGTCTTTGCGTGTAAAGCATGCCTTTAGCAGTCATTTGTATAGCAAATTTTGAAACAAGCTGAGACAAACTAGACGCTATATTTACTTCGTCAGTAACAAACTCCAGAGCT
>CAZWJZ010000539.1:0-2320 GCA_964634665.1 uncultured bacterium
CCCGAATCTGCAAATGCAGTGAGTTCTTCTTATATTCCTATTCGCGAGATGATTATTTACGCTGATAGCTGGGTGCGTGGCTTGGGCTCTGCAACAGGTTCAGACATGTCACTCAAAGATATATTGGCAGAGTTTGGTGTTGACCTTGACAGCTTTCTACTTGACTGGGTAGGTAGTGAAGTGCATAGCTTTACCCTTAAACCTTATAATCGTGACGCAGGTGATCTTTTTTACGGTCTACCGCAAGTAACTGTTATGCCAGTGAGTTCTCCTGAAGCTGCCCAAACAGGTTTAACTGCTATGGGGAGCAGCATTTGGTCTTTGTTCGAAATGTTCATACTAAATGGCCGTTCTTTTGATGAGTTTAGCCTACTCATGGGTGGTGCTTCGGTAGCTGTTCGCCCTTACGATTATGAAGGAACAACCATTAACCGCTTACAGTATGGTTTCAATGGAGATTTAGGTTACGCCTTTATTAGTAACTACCTTGTGCTAGGCACACCCTCAACAGCCATAGAAATGCTTATAGACACTTACCAAGGTTCAGCCACCATTCTTGAAGATGCTGAGTACCAAGCTGCTCGTGAGCGCGCGCCAGAAGACTTAACTGTATTTATGCATAGTCAAGACAAAGAAAACTTTCAGGGTTTAGCTACCGTACTCAAGCTTTTCATGCAACCCCTTGTTTACTCATTTGATACAGCCCTTCGAGCCAGCCAATTTGATAGCTTTGAATTTTACCCTTACAGTGCTTACCTAGAAGAAGATGCAACAGCCATTCCTCTTGCCCTAGAAGACGGTTTACAAAGTCTCTCAATTCCTACAACTGCTGCTGATGAATACGGAAGCATAACGTACTACTACGAATTAACTGATCTAAATGCAGGTGAAACCGTAACCCTAGATTTTATATATGATGACCCTGATTTCTACCCTTATATCAAACTTATTGATGTAAATGACAGCATGTACGTAGCAGAAGGCCAATATACCAATGATGGTGAGCAGCTAAACTTCACCCCAGAAGAAGGAAAAACCTACTGGCTCGAGCTTTTAGGCACCGTTTACACCGCCTCAAGCTACTTCACACCCTACGAAGCTTATCTAAGTGAAGACATAATCATTGAACCTATTACCGCAGAGGGCTTAGAAGTAAGCGTAAGTCTCGAAGATAGTTCAGACGGGTATCTCATACAATACTTCGAATTAACAGGCTTTAGTGAAGGTGACACCATAAGCGCTCGAGTGTTGAGCGATACTTTAGATACCTACTATCCTTACCTTAATTTAATTGAAAAAGAAAGTGATCTTTATGTAGCCGCAGAGGTTTACAATGATGATGGTTCTTATAGTGTTACGTATACTTTAGAAGCTGACAAAAGCTATTTGCTTGAAGCTTCAGGTAGTCTTTATGGTGAAGCTTCAACGTACACGATAGATATTAGTGTTAGCGAAACTGTAGAAAGTACTGACTCTGTTCAAGTTTCTTTAGATGTGAGTAGAGTAATGATGGGCTCAGAGGATGATGTTCAAGTTGCTTTGCCAAGCTATGGGGATTTACTTGATACTGCAGAGTTGATTCCTGACTTTATAGATCTTATTGCGAATCGCATGAGTACAACTGAAAGTTATAGCTATATAGAAGGTAACGAGATAGTAACGCGTAGCAAAACATTCTTTCGCTGGTAGCAACCTTAAAAAGCTAAGGTTTTGTCAATAACCGAGTTTAAGGTAAGTGTAGTGCTTATCTTAAACTCGGTTTAACATTCTGAATAATTAGCCAAAGAACTCTGATGCAGTAAATAAGCGCTCTATAAAGTAAACAGAGCTACTAGCAAACCTTTAAGCTTCAAATTAAGCCTTTTAGTGTTAACTGCCTAATCTAAACCAAAAAGAATTGAATTGCTAATAAGCCAAAAGACTAGCTGTTTAACATAAACTTATATATATGCATCTTTTGGTCGCGCCTGCAGGTTCAGGTAAAACAAGCTACTTAATAAAAAAAGTGAGAGCCTTTGCTGCTGAAGGTAAGCGTATTTGGTGGGTAGGTTTACCTAGCCAGCGATCTTATATTTACCAGAAGCTAACCCAAGCAGGTGCACTTTTAGGGGTTGAGTTTTTAAGCTCTCAGCAAGTCTACTACCGCTTACTTGCTAATGCACTCAAGTTAAAACCGTTGCTTGTAGGTACAGGGCGCTTAGCACTAGTAGGTGAAGCCTTATTAGAGCTTAGAAACGAAGTGCCTGCACCCGGTGAAGCAAGACTCTTTGCGCAAGCCATAGCTGAAGCCAAACGCTACGGCTTAAGCCCAAAAAACATT
>CAZWJZ010000539.1:2330-2593 GCA_964634665.1 uncultured bacterium
ACGCGCTTAAAAGAAGTATTTGCGCGCTACGAAAAGCTCAATGAAGCCTCATGGGATTACGATGATTTTCGTCTTGAAACCCTAAATCATGTGTTAAGCATGAGTCAAGCCCCAGAAGCTGATGTGATAATTGTGGACGGCTTTAGAGAAATAGGGCCTCTAGAACTTCGTATTTTTAAAGCACTCACTAGTCATTGCGATGTCTATTTAAGCTTAGCTGAATGCCCACCCAATGAAAAAGTAAGCCTAAGCCTGCCCGCCAT
>CAZWJZ010000540.1:0-878 GCA_964634665.1 uncultured bacterium
TCCTGAAAAATGCGATTGACTGGGTCTCGCGGGAGGATGGGGATTCGGGCATGCTGGCGGCTTTTCAGGAGAAAACAGCGGCGCTGGTGAGCGCATCTCCGGGCGGTTATGGCGGCGCGCGCAGCCTTGCGCAGTTGCGGCAGTTGCTGGAGAATATCCGTGTCAATGTGATCGACGCATCATTCTCACTCCCATCGGCCCATGAGGCATTTGCGGCGGATGGATCGCTCCTGGACGCTGCGCAAAAAGCCCGGGCCGAATCGGTGGGAGCGGCACTGGCTCATGCGATCTCATGAAGCTCACAGGTCTGCATCACCTGACCGCAATTGCGTCGGACCCGGCGCGGAACGCGGCCTTCCACACGCGGGTGCTGAAGTAATCTAATTTGATTGCTTGCATATTGGCAATCATGGAATGTCGGACTTCAAGGCAGCTTTTGGTCACTGGCACTCAATCGCATTCAATACGGGCTTGCGGTGCGACAGTGTGGTTGCCCCGGTGTTGCTCGGTGGAGCAATGAATGGAGAGCTGTTTCTTGCGCATGTCACTCAGTTTCTGGTGGCAACTCTGAGCGCCGGGGACATTGTTATTGCCGACAACTTAAGCTGCCACAAAGTGGCTGGAGCGCTGGAAGCGATTGAGCTGGAAATGCTCTGGCGGGGAACGGTTTTTGAAGGTTGACATCAAACGATCATCATAGAGTGTTCGCGGGGCTACCATGCGAGTTTCTTTTCATCATTCACTCCGGGCTGTGCCAGCGTGTCTGCTGATGCTGGTCTCGCGGCTGTACGCACATGAACCCGGGCCGGGAGGTATATTGGTGGAGGACAATGACCTGGCTTCGGTGCATTATACCTTTCAACCCTCTCATGATGAGG
>CAZWJZ010000540.1:888-2589 GCA_964634665.1 uncultured bacterium
AGGCCGCTCCGGAGCTGGGCGTTTCTGGAGGGACTTACACGCATTTTGGAGTGTTCGATGCCACCGGCACCGGCCTGAGGATGGTCACGGTTTCCCCGGATCTTCCGGCGGCGGGCCTCTATGAAGTTTGGGTGCGGTGGTACACTCTGCTCATTGCCCACAAGTTTCCTGGTTTCTGAGAATGTTAAAAGTGGCGGTGATATCTTCCAATCTGCGCCATCCTCTCCACAGAACCTGAGGGCCAGGAAATCCATCGCTCTTACGACCCAGAAAGCCGCCAAGCCGGGCGAGCCACTTCACAGCGGTTATGAGATTGGGCGGCTCCTGGGGAACAATATGGGTTTTGTTGATATAGCAGTGCAATGCCATCCACTGCTCATCGCTAAGCCACGCTTGTGCACAAGCTTGCGGCTGGTTGCGCGCGGCCTTGGTCAAGCCCAGAATACAGGCGGCAACCACCATGTCCAGGCTCACGACGAGGGAAAGTCGTTCCAGGCTTTCCAACTGGCGATTCTCGCTCTTGCAACCTGACTTGAGAATGCGGTGAAACTCCTCAATCTGCCAACGCCTGGCATACCAACCCATCGTCTGGATAGCGCACTGCGCGGTGTCAATTTCCAGGGTGGTCCACAGACGCCAGCATATGGGTTCTTCGCCCTCGGGCGGTGACACTTCGGTGGCCACAATGAGCCAGAGAGTCAGTGGTTTTTCCAGCCCGAGGTATTTGGTCTTGTGAGCGGGCACTGCAAGTTCCACCTTCCCCCAACGCAATTCCAGCTTGGTTTTGCGGGCCGGTTTGCCGTGACTGCGCGGCACATCAATGGTGTGAATGACCACCTCTTCCTTGCCTTCGATATGCTCCCAACTCGCTCTTCCCGTCTCCCCGACTTGCTGCCGGTCATGCTGTGCACGCACCAGCAAATCGGCACCGCCTCCATTACGCTCCTTCGTATCCAAGCACAGCGCGAAGGCCTCGTAGATGTCACCCTCACGGTCGGAAACACTGACAACCTGTCGGCTGCCTCCAAGTTGCTCATAAAGTTTTTGGGCCTTCTGCCAGCTCTGCAACCAACGAAAGCTTTCTTTTTCCTCAATGGGTTTGCGGTTGCGTGCGCCTGCCGGGCCTGCTTTGAACTGCTTGGCATCCCTCGCCCACATCTCAGCTCCCAAGAGGCCAAAAACCTCTCCTCCCTGCGCGCCGATACAGAGCGAACTGTGCACAAAAAATCCCTGCCCGCTCTCAGCTTTGTTCCCAATGGGGCCGAGTCCGGTGGTGTTGGGACGGGTGGCAAAATTCAACGAGGTCGTGTCCTGGGCCACCAGCAAAACCTGCTCCGGACTTTCCTTGACTCGCTTGGTGACTGCATCGGCGTGGGCGTAGAACGCATCCTGGGCAGTGATAGATCCGCCTTCGACAAGCCGATAGGCGGCCTTGGCTGCAGCAGGACTTTCGCTGTTTTGTGGAATCGACTGCCCGGGGTGGGCATGAAAATCGGCGGCCATTTTCTTGAAGCGTTTTACCCGGCGCGGGTCTTTTATTTTAAGGCTGGAAAATTCATTTTCCGCCCATTGAATACTATTGTTATTTGAGGTGCGAGTGGATTGAAGATGCGTGGGCATCTAGTCAAAAAATACAAAGTAAATACAAAGTACAGACTTTTTAACGAAATTTTTATTGCTCAACTTATGGGCAATGAGCAG
>CAZWJZ010000541.1:0-2562 GCA_964634665.1 uncultured bacterium
TACCTTAGCTCCTTTAAGTAAGGATAGCAGGTAGTGCTGATTTGTTTGTGAGAATGGCTTGTAAAGAGAAGCTTTACTGACGGGCTTTCAGTCTGTCTTTTTTAAATAGTGTGATTTACGAATCAACCTTAATACCCCCATCCAAGAAGGAGAAGGTTCACGAAGTGCTAAGCATAATCAACCATAAGGCTTAATAACAACAACTCCTCTATCTTCATAGTGTTTAAGATTTCTAGTAACCACTGCTAGTTTGTGTTCTTTAGCTGTTGCTATTAACAAAGAATCAAAAGGATTATCATTAAGACCCTGATTCACTTGATCTGCCTGATGTTTACCATAAATCAAAGCAATATTCGCATCTACTGGAAGAATATTATTTGCAAAGCGTTGTTGAAGCCTAAGCAAGTCTGCTTGCAGTTCTTTTTTTCTTTTTCCCTCAGTTAGTCTATTAACCCCATAAGAGATTTCTGCCAGACTTATACTACTTATATACAGCTCATTTGCATTTTGCTTACTAAGCCAGTTTGCTAATTCTGGATACCGTCGTAAACGAAGGCTATCAGAAAGCACATTTGTGTCAAGTAGGTACATTTACTCTAAGTTCAGTTCACGAGCTTTAAAAGCAGGTTGAAGCTCAAGGTCAACATCAGACCAGTCAAAGCTTTCAAACACATCAAGACCTGTTTCTTGAGGTACTAATTTTTGATACATAGCGTAACTCATAAGTACCGCATCAGGCTTTCCATGATTCGTAATAGTTATAGGAGCTTCTTTAGCTTTACTTAGAACTTCAGATAACTTGTTTTTTACTTCTCTAATACCCATAGACTTCATGTAGCTACTTTAGCATATATGTAGATACATTTAATCACATAACAAAACTTAGAGAAAATAACTTTAAAAATCCCCTTAATACTAATAGGGTGGTAACTTATGAGCTCATGCAAACACAGATTTCACAGTAGTAGTGTAAATAACTGTTTACATTACCATAAAATTACAAGACTGAAACAAGAGAAATGACGTGAGGGACGGAGGAAATTGAGGAGTAGAGGGTTAGTGGTAGAAGTGGGGGTTTAGATTTGGTTATGGAAATAGTTATTTGGTTACGGTAAAATAGTTGTTTTGCTAGTATAGCGATTGAGTACAGAGTGCCTTAATCTTGGACAAATAGCGACATATAGCGACATATAGCGACCAATGAGCAAAGTAGCACAAAAACCTTCTGACCAGCTTTCAGCCTTTGAACGCTTTCAAGAATTAAGTCCTAGGCAAGTTGCAAAATTTGTAGGTGTAACCACAACCAAGTCAGTTTGGCGATATGTAGAGCAAGGCAAGTTACCAAAACCAAGATACTTAGCTGAGCACAAACCCGTTTGGAGATTAGGCGAAGTACTAGATCACACACATATGCTTATGCAGCAAACAAAACCTGAAGCTGTATTTAAAGGTGAAAAAGACACTACTCGAGTTCAAGCTGATAATAATAGTCGGAGTAAGGTTCGTAGGTTGAGGGAGCGGTTGGGGTTATAAACAACTCTGCTTTGAAAACTTGGCTAAGAAGCTTTTAAGAGTTCAGCTTTAAGTTCTACACTCACACCGAGAACCTCAGCAAGATTAATCAAACGATTAAGTCCAGCTGTCTGATAGTCATTCGCTTCATCACGCTGCACCTGCTTTTCGGAAATACCAAGCTTTTCAGCTAAGCCCTTATGCGTAAGACCCCTAGCAACTCGAGCTTGAATTAACACTGCAGGTAAATCTGAAAGTGTATGAACAATAAAGCTATGCGTGGCTCCTGATTTAAGCGCTTCATAAGCAGCTATATCTTCTTGCAACTCTTCCATTTGACTCTTAATACCAGCAGCACGTATTTGCAAGCGTTCACTATCATTCGCATCTTTAGCTTGGCGTTCCTGGCTTGCTTTTAAAGAAGCCTCAAATTTACTTAACCAAGACTTACTAATTTTATACTCACGCTCATTTTTAATCATTAGTTACCTCCTCAGGTAAGTCTTCAAGATTCAAAGCAACTATGCCCTTTCTATTACCTTCTTTAGTCAACTGAAAAAAGTCTAAGTAGAGTGTGCCATCTGGTATAGCTTCTGCCTCTGCTTCAAAGAACTCACAGCCATACTTAGCTTTTTGAGCAGCACGGCGATTAGAGAAATCTTTCAGGGTAGGCTCAAGCAAGCTAAAGTTCATCGTTGCACTTTCATAACAAACATCAACATCACCAGGTTGAGGTTTAGCTGTTACAAAGCTGCCATCTATATAAGCTCTTGTACAGCCTGCAGCTTTTAAAGCTTGAAGACCCAAAAGCAAGCCCCTAAGTAAGCGTTTCCTAGTTAAGGTTTCAGCCAAGCTGATTTCCAGCTCAGACCAGCTTGCTTCAAAAATACCTTCAGGTAGTAAACCAGTAGATGTAAACGGAGGTATCACAACACTACTTTAAAGTAGTGTTGTGATAATTGCAATAGCTAAAATAGGAAAGATATAAGAAGCTGAGGGTTGCGTCAAGTTGTTTTGGAATCGGACATTACTTGACCAGCTTGGGCATTT
>CAZWJZ010000542.1:0-2560 GCA_964634665.1 uncultured bacterium
CCACAACGTCAAAGCCATAAGGTGAAATAACTCGAGCTTTTTCCAAATCAAAGTCCTGCGCTAATATTATATAATCGGCACCCAAGGACTTGGCTAGAGTTAAGCGGCTCATTTCCATATCTATCATGGTGACGGAACTTGCACCTGCGGCTTTAACTGCTTGCATCATCAAAATGCCCATAGGACCAGCACCAAAAATTAGCATGCTGTCACCAGCTTGAATCTGAACTTGTTTTAAGCCCCAAACTACACAAGCAAGTGGTTCTAAAAGTGCTGCTTCAGCAAACGACATTTTGTCACTTATAGGAAAAACAGTTGTTTCAGGAGCCACAACATAGTTTGCAAAAGCTCCATGACGAGTTACCCCTATGGCCTCTATGTGCAGGCACTGATTAAACTGCTTACGGTGGCAAAAAAAGCAACTGTAGCAAGGTAAGTTTGGGTCTGCTGTCACCCGATCATTAAGCTTAAAGTTCTTAACTTTGCTGCCTATTTTTGCGACACTGCCGCTAAACTCATGTCCTGGAATTAAAGGGTACTTAGCCAGTTCATAAGATCCATGCCAAATATGAAGATCCGTACCGCAAATACCTGCACTTTGCACTTTGATAAGCACATCGTTTGGTCCTACACTCGGAATATCTACCTTACGTATAGCCGATTTCTGAGGAGCCTCTATTTGCGCACTTGTCATCTTGTGAATCTTAGTTTTTGTTTCTTTAGTCATTGCTTTTATACTACTCATTATTTTACTGCGCCCATCGTTAAACCTGTAACAAGTTGTTTCTGCGCTAACCAACCTGCTATAAGAACAGGGATAATTGCTGCAGTGGTTGCTGCTGACATTTTTGCAATGAACAAGTCACCTTGTGCTGCTTTAAAGGTTGATACATAAACTGATAGTGGGGCAGCTTCTAGGGTTGAGGTTAAATTGACGGCTAAGAAGAACTCGTTCCAAGTAAAAATTAAGGCTAGTAATGAGGTTGCTGCCAAGCCCGGAATAAGAAGTGGAAAAATAACCTTAGAAAATTCCTGCCAAAGATTTGCACCATCTAGGCGAGCGGCTTCAATAATATCAAAAGGTAGTTCTTGCATAAAGGAGCGCATCATCCAGACTATTAGGGGGAAGTTCATGGCGGAGTATAAAATAACGAGTCCTAATTGGGTATTTAGTAAATCCAAATTTAGAAAAATTACGTACAGTGGCACAATAACGCCAGCAGGTGGCAACATGCGGGTAGACATAATCCATAGCATGGAACTTTCTGTACGTTTGGTTGGATAGTACGCCATAGCATAGGCAGTAGGTAAACCAAAAAGCAAAGCTAGAATTGTAGAAAAGAAGGTAATACTTGCTGTATTGAATAGGTATTTTGGAAAGGGTGAATCAAAGATAGCATCACGCCAGTTTTGCAGTGTGGGCTCAAAAAATATTCTAGGTGGATATGCAATGGCTTCTGCTTCCGTTTTAAAAGAGGTTATTGCCATGTATAAAATCGGAAAGAACATCAGGAATGCAATCAGGAAAGTTATGCCGGTGAGGAGATATCCTAAGGTTTTGTTATTCATGCAGCTACCTCGCCTTCATTTTGGCTTCCAAGCACCCTCAAGAATAAGAGGATAATCAGATTAGCTAGAATGACCGCGAAGATTCCGTAAGCGCTTGCTCTTCCGACATTCCAGCGAGAAAATGCTTCAAGAAAAATTTGATATGGGAGATTTGTAGTGCGAATGCTGGGTCCGCCGGTTGTAACTACAAAGATAATACCGAAGACGTTTAAAATGAAAATGGTTTCTAACAATAGGGCAATCTCGATGAAGCGCTTTAGATGTGGCAGCATAATGAATCTAAACATAGCTACGCCACTTGCACCATCTATTCTAGCGGCTTCAAGGGTTGATTCAGGCAATGATTGCAAACCTGAAAGCAAAATCAGCATGACAAAAGGTGTCCATTGCCAAGTCACAATCAATATGATTGATCCCATGGGCATAACTTCAGGCAAATAAAAATTAGCTATGTTTAATAGGTCAAGCATGTAGGTAAGTATGCCGTTATTGGGGTTTAGGACAATATTTTTCCATAAGATACCTGCCGCAACAGGCATGACTAGAAAAGGCGTAATAAGCAGCGTACGTGCTATTGCTCTACCCGGAAAGGGTCTGTTGAGTAGTAGCGCCAGCATCATTCCAAAAATAAAGGTCAAAATAACGACACTTACGGTTAAAACAATGGTGTTCCATATAATTACATAGAAGTCAGAATTAGTAAGAATGCGACTAAAATTCCTCCACATTCTATCCCAGCCTAAAAACGTGTTACTGCCTGGGCGTAATAAGTTCCAGTTTGTGAATGCAAAGTAAATAGCAACAACAAAGGGTATCTGCGTAACTATGACAAGAAACAACAGACCGGGCGCTGAAAGATACTTACGTAAACTTGTTTGTTCAATCATAATTTGAGTCTTGATGCCTTCCTTTTAGAGTTTTAACAAAGAGCTCGAGTGTGAACTATTGCAAAGTATGCATAGAGTAAGCTCACAACAGGTTCAAAGTAAGT
>CAZWJZ010000543.1:0-2552 GCA_964634665.1 uncultured bacterium
TATCATTTCCTTTCCATAATTGAATTTTGCAATCAAGTGTTTTGAAGTTCTCTTTAAACCCTACAGAGGCATAGAGCTTTGTGGCAGCAGGATTATCGCTTTCATGCAACACAACAGCTTTTTCCATGCCAGCATTTACCATACGCTGCATAGCTTCATACATGAGTGCTTTAGTAAGACCACGCCGTTGAAATTCTTTGTGACAGCCTACAGGTTCAAAGAGTCCAGATTTACTAATTGGGTCAAGCCAGTAAATTAAGAACGCAGCAAAGCGCCCATCAGGCGCAACAACTACCAACTCATGCTTAATAACAAAACCAGGCGTTCGCATAACCTTCAAGTACTCCTTAGCTGTCCAGTTCTTTCCAAAAGAACCTTTGTGAACTTCCACAAGTAAACTCGCTTCGTGCTCACCTAATGCATTTCGTATCTGAAACCCTTCAGGTAATACAGGGTTAGGTATAGGTATATCGAGCGATCTTAGGGTTTGAACATAATTGTCAGGCTTAAGCTCATAACCAAGAACTCTAAGACAATCAATCATTTTTCCATCAAAAACAGAAATGTTTGTAGATAAGACACGCTTATCTGGCGGATTATCCTTCATGCGTTGCTGCATTATTTTTTGACACTCCGTTAATAATCTTAATTGCATATCAGTTTCACAACTCGGATGAGTAATGAGCGTAAAAGTTGCCCATTCTGCTTTAGATAACTCAGCAAACGCTAGCAACTCACCCTGCTGCTCAAAAAGCCAAAAATAGCGTTCTAAGTCCTCCCCTCGATAACGACTACTCATAGCATGAAGAATGTCACCAAGATGATAATCACTGTAATGCCTATCTAGAAAGCACTGCCCAACAAATTGCAATACTTTTACTAAATCCGTGGGTTGATAAGGACGAAATTTTAGCGTCATACTTTACTTCTTTCTTCTTTCTTAAACAGTACAGGGGTTAAAAACCAACGATAATGAAATCGATAGATCCAACTAAAAATAGCTAACCAAGGAAAACAAAAATCTTGATTCAGATTTAAGATTAGTTTTTGAATGCTGAATTTAAAAACGATTGCCTATAGCAACAGCTCAGAAATAACTACAATTCCAAAGCTAAATAAAAATAAAAAGTTGATTTAAAGGTGCTTAGATCATTTCAAACCGAGGATACTGCATTGAGAAAATCTTTTCAAGGCCAGACAAAAAACTCAAAGAAACCGTTCAAGAAGACCAGTGAATTTACATGATGGAACAATTCAAATGCCACTCGAGCATAAACAGCAAAATGCTATGTCAGGTGACCTCATCTTTCAAAACGCTTTAGGCAAACCCCACAATATAAGTAATGTACTAAATCGATATTTTAAACCCTGCTTATTACAAGGTAAATTAGCTGAAGAGGTACCAGCAAAAAAAGGAATGAAAATTGTCTCTAAATTTAGAATGTATGACTTAAGGCATACCCACGCTACTATGCTACTTAAGGCTAATGTCCATCCTAAGATCGTGTCAGAGCGTTTAGGACACGCTAGCGTGTCTCTAACGTTAGATACCTACTCGCATGTTTTACCAACGATTCAAAAGGCTGCTGTTGAGGCATTGGGGCAGACTATGTATGGCGAAATTTCAGCTAGCTCAAAATTTAGAGGCAGCTTCAACTGATGGAATAAAGCAATTTAAATATTCTTCAATCTCAGTTTTACATTTACCATTCTTTTGATCTTTGAGCGCAGATAGTTTCAATAGGTAATCATCAACATCAAATACCTCTTGTAAGGAATCTCGCGAATGGCCTGATGTTGTTACAGTGATGCTCCCTCTTTCGTTAGACCTTCCAGACCTTCGGTAATAGCTAGTTCTTGAACGCATTATTGAGAGTATGCCTTCCTCACTATTTATGAGACTTTGAATTAACCTGTCTCGTTCACTAGATTTTTCCTGAACTCTTTTCCAACGTTTAAGTGTCTCAACCAGCATTGGGTGATTGGTATTAAAGGTTTCTGCGCCAATTACATTATTAAGTTTTAAACTGGCTAGATAGGTTAGTTCCGATAAATCTTCAGGAGTAAATGGGCATGAGTTTCTTAAAGAAGAATTCTCACCACTTCTTAATTCAGTTTCAGTATGCACAATCTCTAGCAAAACCATGAGATTATGAATTGAGATAGTTTCCTCAATTAGATACTTCAGTACTGCAAAGGAATATTCCTGTTTAAATTTCCTATGCAACTTAAGGTATAAAGATGCCAGAAGTTGATCATATGAGTATGGAGTAAGCCAAGAATGCCATGTCTCATTTGACATTGTAATCTCATCTGAAATCTTCAATAAACAATAAAGTGTAGTTTTTGCTTTATCCAAATCTTCTAAAAGCAAGATGTCGGTTCTTAATTCATCCAGCACTAGAAACGCCTTGCTTACATTAGAATCTCTAATTTTCTCAGCCTGTATGTAGGTCAAAAATTCCAAAAGCTTTGATTCATCATCAAGGTTTGCTTCTAAACTTTGTCTTTCCAATCTACTTAATTTATTAATTGGAGGATTAAGTCTAAAG
>CAZWJZ010000544.1:0-2548 GCA_964634665.1 uncultured bacterium
CAAATACCGTGTTCGTGTGGCCATACCTCAAAGTATAGCTGGGATGTACTTAACTATGCTGTCACGATTCTCTAGTTCTTCACTAGCAAAATTCTTTAGCGCTTTAACACGCTATAAGCAAGCCTTTATGTTCCTTAGTTTTTGCTTAGGGTTTTACCTACTCAACTTAGCTATTCACAGCAGACTCGAGCCTTCGGTGCGTAGTTTTGTTAGTTTGCCTTATATTTTTGATGGCAACTTGGAGGGTTGGGAGGTTCAGAGTGGTCATTGGCTTAGTGAAAAGGGTGTATTACAACAAAACCAAAATACAGAGGGCGTTATTTCTAGCCCACTTTACTTGAGTGAAACGGGGTTGCGTTTTAGTGTGCAGCTTGAAGCAGGAGCTGGTATTAGTTTTTTTAAGCAGAACCGTAATTCTTTAAAAGAAAGTCATGTAGTTTATGTCGTAGAGCAGAGTGATGGACTGACGGTTATTGCTGGTTATATTGAGCAAGATGGTAGTTTAAACATGCAATCTAAATTCCTTTATCAGCAGCTTATAACCAGCCCCACGCTTAGCTTAAGCATTGAAACGAGCGAAGATAGCTACAGTATTTTTATTAATAATGATCTTATTGTTGAGGCGTTAGCGCTCACTTACCGGCGTGGCTGGTTAGCCCTCAGTAGTACGCAGAGCACACGTTTTGAAGGTCTCATGATTGATAAAAACAGCATTGCCAGTACAAACCTTGCGCTTTCAACTACCCTTAAGGAAAATACAAGTGATATTTTGTATGAAAATGAGTTTTCGTTTCCTTTAGAGCGTCAGTGGCGTATCTTATCAGGTAATTGGCGTGTAGCAGATGGTCAGTTATGGCAGTACATGAGTGAAGGCTTTGACTACACTGTGCTTTATCCTGAAAGTTTTAGTGGCTACCAAGTTGAAATTGAATTTAAACAGAGTGACGCAGCTGGTGCAGGCTTAGTTTTTAATTTACCTAGTCTAAGTGGTTATGAGGGCGGTCATTTGGTTAGATTTACTCATAATGATGGTGGTGAAGAAGGCATTTTTTGGGGCTTTTATAATGATGATGGTGACTTTGTAGGTCAAGGTTACCTAGCCATGGCTTTAGAAAAAGATGTTTTGCACAGCTTAAGACTTGATGTTTCAGATGCTGTTTATAGCATCTACTTTAACGGTCAACTTATAAGAGACAGCTTGGCTCTACAAAATCAAGCAGGCTTTTTAGGCTTAACCGTTTCGCAAAGCACCGTTGCTTTTGAGCGCCTTCACATTCGCAATTTGGGTGAAACACCGTGATTTTAAAGCCTGACACAATCAAAAAATGGCTCACAGACGCTAGTCTAAACAAGCTAAGGACGCAGCTCAAGCGCTACGCATGGCTGCGGCAGATCTTAAGCATATTTTTTGTGAGCCGCCTATTACTGCTAATGGTTGGTTATGTCGCAGAAATTGCCTTACCCAGCCAAACAGGTCAAGACTTCTGGCAAATAAACAGCCAAAACATCTTCTTAGACATCTGGGCACGCTGGGACAGTGGTTACTACTTAAACATTGTTCAAGATGGCTACTTTTATAGACCTGGCGAAAAAAGCACTGTAGCTTTTTTCCCACTTTACCCGCTTCTCGTTGACCTACTAAATAGCCTGCTAAAAAACCCTGTACTAGCAGGCATAATCGTGAGTAACAGTTGCTTTATAGCTGCCCTCATCTTCTTATACAAACTCACTAAGCTCGAGCTTGGTGAAGAGGCTGCTAGGCGGGCTGTTTATTACCTATGTATTTTTCCTACCAGTTTTTTCTTTAGTGCTGTTTATACCGAAAGTACCTTTTTAGTTTTTGCTATTGCCAGCATGTACTTTGCTAAGAAAAAACGTTGGGGCTGGGCAGGCATTATGGGTATGCTCTGCGCTAGTAGCCGCATTGTAGGCGTAATCATGTGGGGCGTTGTAGGGCTCGAGTGGCTCAGGCTTCATGCTTGGACGTTAAGCAAGATTTACAAGAAAGAAGCGTGGCTTGGCTTTTTAAGGGGTCTTAAATCAGATTGGTCTAGCTTAATAGCGTTGTCTGCTATCCCTTTAGGCTTATTTAGTTACATGGTTTTTTTGAAGCAGAGTTTTACTGACCCTATTGCCTTTTGGAGTGTTCAGGCTGCTTGGGGGCGTGAAAGCTTAGGGACAATTGCCATTTTAATACGCGATATTGGTGGGCTTTTAGGTCAAGATATTATTACGGGTCAAGGGGATATTTGGTGGCATGTTGGCTTTGACAGTCTTGCTTTACTAAGCGCCTTAGTCACTAGTGTTTTTGTATGGAGAAAACTAGGCTCGAGTTATGCGCTTTATGTTTTGTTGAGTGCTCTTATTCCGAGTTTGAGTTCAACGCAAAGTCTTATGCGTTACTTCTTAGTTATGTTTCCTATTTTTATGCTTTTAGGTCACTGGGGTAAACATAAAGCTGTTCATGAAACACTTAGTCTTGCTTTTAGTGTCCTGGCAGGCCTTTTCTTTGCTCTTTTTGTTAACTGGTACTTTGTAGCTTAGTAGC
>CAZWJZ010000545.1:0-2538 GCA_964634665.1 uncultured bacterium
GTCAGTACCCAAATAAATAGCAAATAAATTATTTTTGTACGCCTCACCGCTCCTAAGGTCATATTGCTCTAAAGCGCGGTCTAAATAGGCTTCTGTTTCAGCAAAGGTTTCACCTGTGTCAGTTTCAACAAACAAAACAAGAACATCTGCTCCTAAAGCTTCTAATTCTTGTGCTGCATCAGTAATAGTTGCGCGATTAATTAAACTCGAGTCGGTCGCTAAGACTCCTTCACGTAAGGGAATAGCTTGACCTAAAACGCTTGCTAGAAGCCAAGCTATAGTTACGATTAGGGTTAAAGTAAGTCTCTTCATGAGAAGCATATGAGATTATTGTACGACACTTTTGCAATTCAAGTAGACTAGCAGTTACACACAAAAAAAGCAAAAGCTGTTTTAGTTAAGTTATCTTAATAATCACCAACAATGCCCATCCGCTTAATCAATTAAACCTAAATAGCTAAAGCAAGCACCAGTTAAGCTGAATGCAAACCCCTAGTAAGACAAGAAATCAAAAACGATAGCGCTTTGTACTTTTAGGCTCCACCGAGCTTTTCTGCACACCTCTAAAACACAGTAAAGTGTTTCAAAATCATTGCAAAACCAAGCTTAAGTCAAGTAATTCACCCTCAACAAGCTCAAAAACATAGCTTGATAATACTTCAACATCTTGCTGCCACAAACTATCATTGTTAGTATCTTCCCAAACAACAAGCTTATAAATACCAGCATCCAAACTCAAGAAGCTCTCTTGGCCCACTTGAAAAAGAGTATGTTCTTGTAAACTCCGAGCATCCAAAACTTGAACAACAAACGGCTTATCAAGCTGCCTCTGCTGATAAACACTACGAACTGCAGCATAAGGACTAAGCAAACCAAAACCAGACCTATCATCCTGACCTGACTCGTAGATATCTGCAGAACTCAACCTAAGAACAGCCACCGCCTCATCAGCATTGAAACCTTGTGACATAAGCAACGCGGCTAAACCAGAAACATAAGGTGCAGCAAAAGAAGTACTCGTAACAAAATGAACCTCATCAAGCCCAACACTCTCAATGCTAGGCAACTTATAAGAACCCTTATTAAAGTTTGTACTACCTCCTAACGGCACCAGCACATCGAGTTCAGCACCAAAATTAGAGTAATGAGCCAAACCCCACTGACCCTCATTCACTTCAGCAGCACCCACCGCAATGACCTCAGGCAACTTAGCAGGAAAGCTCACTTCAGAAAAAGAATTACCAGCAGCAGCAACCACCAAAACACCCGCTTCACGCACAGCCTTAATCGCCTCATGCATACTCGGGCTATAAGCAAAATGACCTAAACTCAAATTAATAATGTCAGCCTTTGTTTCGTTCTTAAGCCCAGGCAACAAATCAGCCGCATAATAAATCGCCCGAATAACATCAAGACTCGAGCCTCGATTATTTTCATCTAGCACACGAAGTGACAAAATATTTGCCTCTGGCGCTATGCCATTTATGCGGCCTTTACCCGCAATGAGTGCAGCCACGCTCGTACCATGACCGTGCTCATCTTTAACGCTAGCAGAATCGTCAATAAAGTCATAGCCTGTAATTTGGCTATGCTGCAAAGATGCATTCGTGGCATTTACACCACTATCAATAATGGCAATCGTTACACCCTTAGCAGAAGCCAAAGCCCAGCTACGCTCGAGTTGCAATAAAGCATTCTGCATGTCATTTGCGCTTGAAAAGCCATAGACTTCTTGCTCATTTTCAATAAGGTAGCCTTCTTTCTTCAAAGACTCAAGCGTTTCAGCTGATACGAGTTTGATTTGATTGTCTTTAAGAGCAAACATGCTTTCATTAAGTTTTATAGTCGGGATGGTGTAACTAGGCTCATCTTTCTTATCTTCCTTGGCGAGGCCGCTGGTAGTGGCTGTAGCTAGGTTTTTGCTTAGTTTGAGCGCAACACCTGTGCTTGCACCTAAAGAATCAATGCTGGAAGGTTCACTAGCAACACCACAAGCTGAAATAAAGACTAGCGTTATACAAAGAAGAGAAAGTGTTTGTAGTCGTATTAACATCCGTTGCACCTTTCCTGCACGGACGCAACGGAATATTTGCTTGGTAAGTTACGCTATCTAGATCATCTCACTGCAAAGATGCCCGTCTTGCAGCTTGCTCCTTGAGAGCACTAATCATGTACAAACTACATGCTGATATGAGAAGTCCTGACAGATAAACATGCCAAGTCGGCCGGTTGCATCACTAGCTCAGCGAACTCCCATGATGCCCCTATCGAGAAGATCGCTTCAAAGCTTCCGAACTAAGCCAAACGCTTAGGTTCAAGGGCAAGCTTAGCCGACTTATGTTACAAGTTCTTTACAGTAGAAAAATCTGGTTTTTACACCAACCTTATTCAAAAACTTAAGCCTATGATGTTCGCAAAGGCTTGCTATAGGCTTTCAGAATGCCACTAAATAAAGCTTTTCCAAAAAATGATGGGCTGATAACTGGTATACATTTACTGTAACCACTTCCCCTGTAGCAAAAAAGGATAAAGTGTGAA
>CAZWJZ010000546.1:0-2536 GCA_964634665.1 uncultured bacterium
CACCCATCACTTCATAACCAAGTGACTCCATTGCTGAACTTTGCCCATCTACTTTAATAATGTCTTTGACTTCAACCAACAGGTCGATGATAGGCTTTGCATAGATGGTTGGGATAGCTGTGCTGCCAATGTGGTGGACAGCGACAACATTTTCGCCCAGCGCATCGGCGACAGACTTTGATTCAACCTCAAATGCTTCTTGCCACTTAGGGGCATGTGGGACAACTTCTACTTTCCTCATCGCTTAAGCATTTCACAGATAACTTGCAAGCAACTGCCCCCACCTATAACCTAAGGAACCTAACGTTGCCCATCACCCGCCGCAGACATCTTTCATTTCTCGCCGTAATCTTTATACGGTCGGGTGCATGGGCGTTGTTAGCTCTCACAGCTCTCCAACTAAACGATTGAATTGAAGCCCTTTAGGGGAGGTGATTTTTAACATTCTATCTGGATGATCGTGTATCTCCGTCCGATTTGATGGGCGCGTTGGTCTCTTGGAAATACTAATATTTCTGATGCTAACAAAACGATAAAAATAATCCTTAAGAAAATTTTGGTGATTCCAGAACGATTGACCAATTTCTCGGCAATAGAAAACAAAACACTTTGCTCCTTTGAGCTGTTGAATAATTTCTGCCTCTGATTTACCTTTTCCTGCTTTCATCTCAATACAGATAATGACTTTCTTTCCATCAGTTTCAGCTATGATAACAAAATCTGCACGTTTACATTCACGCTTAGAATCAGCAAATATATCTTTTGGTGCTGTAAAAGCATCAGCTTTGATAACGATAGTTTGATCATCATCAGGCATTCCATAGATTGTCACAGAATAGCCAGCAGGTGGAGGCTCTTCGAGGGTAACTTTATTTTTATCGTGATAAGTTTCTAACGGCACTACAGCAGTAATTTTTATCATTTCTTTGAAAATAACAATATCAGACATCACTCCTTACCCCAGACAATTGATTCCTGAATTCGATTCATAGTTTCAATAGTTGTATCAAAACTACGGGCTTCAATTCCAAGTTCTGAATCAACACTAGCTAGTGTTAAGGTCTGGCATTTAGTCCTTCTGATTTTGCCGTCTAAAGTTATTAAGGCTTCTTCTGCAATATAAACTTTGACCTTATCCGAAGATAGTAATTCTCCTGAGCCATAACCTTCTTCTTCAGCAATACGTCTTATATAGGGCTTATCCTGGTTAAGCATTATTAATGTGTTCAATTCTTTTATGATGTAATCACTATGAGTTGTGATGAAAACCTTAATACCTAAATTAATTAATCGAGCAAAAAGGCGTGCAACACGACGCTGATTTTCAGGATGTAGATTCAATTCAGGTTCATCTACCATAAGTAAATCGCCATATTCGGCTTCGTGTCTCAAATAAAAGCCGATATCTAGAAGAGAACGCACGGCACTAGAACTCTCATCCATAGAGAGCCTAATTCGTCTACCTCTCGGCACATAGTAAAGTTCATCATTGCGGGTTACGGTATATTCGCCACCAATAATATCCGCAAAATCTTTCAAAACATCGGGATGGTTTTCAGCCACAAAGCTAGTCTTTTTGGCAATGGTTTCAAGTGTCCGAGTGAAATCAACATTAGTCTTTATAGGAAGAGCATAATCTTCATAATCTTTGAATAGAAGTTCCATTGGATCAATATTTTTATCAGCTTGCCCCATCTCTTCAAGTAAACGGTTGCGGGCAAAATTTAACTCTTTACGAAAAATTGCAGCGCCAGTTCTTTCAGCACTTGCAATGAAAGGGCGAGGAAAAACCCTGGCAAAAATAATATCTTTTAGATCGTCAGAAATGATGCGTTTAAGAATTTCAGTAGGAATTTTTACTCTTTCTTTTTCAACCAACAAAGTTACGACTAATTCTGTACTATCCCTACTTTTAGTTGTGGAGAATAATGCTACCTCGCCAGAGCCAATTTTGCGATCAAATTGACTGTCTAAGCTAATATTTTGACTGTTCAAACTCACAGAAAACTCTGTTTCTTTAAACCGATCTGCTGGTGCCGCAAAAATTCTTGGTAATTGCTGGGTATAAGCTTGACAGCCCTCAGAAATAGTTTTCGCAACTTGGTTGGCATAGTCCTGTATCTCAAGACGCATTACGCCATCTGAGAGGAGTTGCTCCATTTTTTCGTCGTTAATTTCAATTGCAAACATCCGACGCCAAGTAAACAAAAAACCAAATAGGGCATAGGTGGCGTAGGTCTTACCGGTGTTATTACAACCACAAATGATAGTTAGGTCACCAAGAGTAAATTCAGCTTGTTTGAGAGCACCAAGGTTCTTAATTTTAATTTTCACTGCCGTATTCCTCTAGAGATCTCCCCTTACCATCATTTCTCAACCATATCTTATCCTGAAACTTGTTGTAACTTAGACCATCGTGCCCTAGCAGTAGCCTTTCAGTACATGTCTCTTCCAGAAGTAGGAGGAGAGTAGGAGGAGAGTAGGAGGAGAGTAGGAGGAGAGCTAACGGTCCAAAGCTCACCGGCGCGAGCAGGAG
>CAZWJZ010000547.1:0-2536 GCA_964634665.1 uncultured bacterium
GGCGAGCGCGCGATGCGGTGCCGACCCGATGATGTCGGGGCTCGGAGCCGCAGCGAGCTGTGATCGGAACCGCAGCAGCGTCGCAACGATCCGCTGGACGCAGCGATCGACATCGGCCTCGTCGATCGCGGAACCACCGGAGCGCAGTGCGTCGGCGAGATGCATCGCACGCTGCTGGCGGAACGGCATCTCGATGTCGAGCCCGGCTCGCACCGACGCAACCGCGTCGCGGAGCCCGAAGATGAAGTCGGACACGACGAACCCGTCCCAACCCCACTCGGTGCGCAAGATGTCGGTGAGCAGCGTCGAGTGCTCACCGCACCACTCCCCGTTGACGGAGTTGTACGCACTCATCGTCGAGGCCACGCCCTCGGCTGCGACCCGACGGAAGTGAGGGAGGTACACCTCGTGCAACGCCCGTTCGTCGACGGTCACATCGACGCGAAATCGCGCGTTCTCCATCGAGTTCAGCGCGAAGTGCTTCATGCACGCCATGACGTGACGCTGCAGACCACGGGTGAACGCAGCGGCCATCTCGCCGACGTGATGCGGATCTTCGCCGTACGTTTCCTGCGCTCTCCCCCATGCCGGATGGCGCAGCAGGTTCAGGCAGACCGCTCCGGTGAACGTCGCGCCCGCTGCACGCAGTTCGAGGCCGACGACGTCGCCGACACGTTCTTCGAGCATCGGATCGAACGCGGCCCCTCGGGCCATGCTCACCGGAAACGCGGTGCCGTCGACGATGACCGCGCCGCGCGGACCATCGGAGAAGTCGATGCCGGGCACGCCGAGCCGCTCGACCTTCGCCGCCGGCCACGGATGCGAGTAGTACCCGCCCGAGGTCATGTCGACGAGGCCCGGCCAGAACGGGGTGTCGCCGTCGAGGCAGCCAAGTTTCTCGTCGAGCGTCATGGCGGCGACGATCGCCGCGGCCTCCACGACGGGGTCGGCACCCTCATCGACGCGCTGAGCAGTCTGGGAGAACATCGTCGTCATCGCTTCATCATCGCCGATCGGCTGATCGGTCGGCGCCCCGATGCGACGGCACGGCGCAGAGCGGCGGACAGGCCAGCGTCACGGCCGTCGCTCGACACGCTCACGCCACGGCTCGCGTCGGTTGGCGGTCGGGAGACGATCGGCAGTGCAGCGTGCCGTTGGGGAGCCGAACCGTCAAGCGTCTGGTGCGTGGTTCGAGTCGTAGTCGCCATCGCCCTTCGTGCACTCGGTGGTGGTGGAAACTGCACAACGGCAGCAGATTCCCAAGATCGGTCGCGCCGCCCTCTTCCCACTCGTGGAGGTGATGGACGTGGCATCGGTCGAAGTGTGCGTCGCAGCCATCGATCGCGCAGGTTCGGTACCAGGCCCGCAATGCCGAGCGCTGTGCACTCGTCGCCAACCGACGCGAGCGGCCCACATCGAGCACCTCGCTCTCGCCGCCCAACACGACCGGAACGAACTTCGCCTCGCACGCATGTCGCCGCGCCGTCTCGGCCGGAATCGGCGAGCCATCGGAGTACTCGCAGATGGTGTCGCCGTGGCGCCCCTCCGTCAGCGTCCGGTAGTCGATGAGCACGGCCACTTCGGCCGGGCCCATTCCGGTGGCCACCGCCTCACCGCACACGACACCTTCGAGTGCTCTCGCGAGCAACTGGTCACGTCGCAGACCTCGATGCTGGTCGAGCTTGGCCAGCGCCGCTGCTTCGTGATCGAGCGCTCGCCGGATCTTGTTGCCGGCCTCAGGCGTGAGTCGGGCGTACAGCGTGTGCATCCCGGTTTCGGTGTCGATCCGCATCGTCACGCTCGCATCGTCGGCTTGCCGCTCCGCCCGATCGAGCCCGTCATCGTCGGTGATCTCGTCGACGATCGTGTGCAACTTGCGGCGGAACGTCTCGGGCGAGAACGACGCTGCGAGCTCGGTGATCTCTGCATCGCGAGCGAAGAGCTCGGCGCGATGCTCGTCACCGAGTCGGCCAGCCACTCCGGCCAACGCATCGGCATGTTCGGCGCCGACCTTGCCCTGGCCGAGCGCGTCGTTGAGCCGGGGGGTTTCACCGAGCGTCTCCGAGCGACGCTCGACCTTCTCGGCGGTGCGGCGCGACGAGCGACCCTGCCGCCCGAGCACGTCGACGGCCGGGACGGCCTGGCCCGATTCGTGCAACTCGGTGAGCCGTCGTGTCAGCGCTGCTTCGATCTGCGCGGTCTTGCCGCGAATGACCGCGACGTCTCGCAAGGCTCCGGTGACAGCGCCCATCGACATCGACGACAGGTCACTGCTGTCGAGATGCTCGAGACGATCGAGTCGTGCGGCCGCTGACATGACGACATGATATCGAACGTTTGTTCGTTTTCATAGTCGCACACATGGTTCTTTCAGATATCCGGGGGTCTCGCGATCGCTCTGAGCGATGGCGAAGCCACGAGCGGTTGCGCCGCCGACCGCGCCGCGCCGCCGCGCAGCACCAACGCGGGGCCGCCGCGCAGCACCAACGCGGGGCCGCCGCGCAGCACCAACGCGGCGCGACCGCCGCAGCACCAA
>CAZWJZ010000548.1:0-2527 GCA_964634665.1 uncultured bacterium
TGGAAGACTCAGCCCCAGCGGGACGAGTGGTGTAGCAGGGGTAGGGCTGGGAGGTCCCCTTGGACACGCCGGTCACCGCGGTCAATCATTGCTGCATAATAAACATTATGCTGTGATCGATAAGGTTTTGCCTGATGGGAGCTTGTTGAGCTCGACAGGCCCGGCCCAGTTCACCTACCTCCAGGACGGCCTCAACGAGGTCCTCATCCACAGCGGCCTCCAGGTCAACGACAAAGGTGAGGTGGCCAGAGTCAGCGGCGGTAAGGCCTCCACCCTCACCGAGGCCCAGGAGCGAGCCGGGAGGATCCGAGGCGAGCTACGACGACGCAGTACCCATCCCGAAGTCGTCCGGTACTGCACCAACGAGCTGCTGGCCAAGAGCAACTTCCACGCCATGCTGGAGGCGGCCAAGAGCATCCCCGACCGGCTCCGGGCCCTGAGCGGGCTCACCGCCGATGGCGCCGCCCTGGTCCAGGCGACCCTGAGCCCGGCCAGTGGACCGGTGGTGGCCATCACCGCCGGCATCACCGACACCGACCGTGGCGAACAGGCTGGGTTCGCCAACCTGGTCACGGGGCTGATCGGCCTGTACCGCAACCCCACCGCCCACGATCCACGGCTCTACCGCACAGTCACCGACGACGAGCTCCTCGAGGCCCTGACCACGATCTCCATGGTCCACCGCCGCCTCGACACCGCCACTATCACCCCACCGGGGCCATGACCGCTCCCCCACCGCTCCCCCACCGGGCCGACCTCGCCAGCCGCCTCGATGAGCTCCTCGATGGTGACCTGCTGGCCGACCTGCGGGCCTCGGTCGCCGACAACACCTGGCGCTCGTACCGCTCGGACCTGGTCGACTTTGAGGCCTGGTGCCGCTCCACCCGCCGGACCTGGAGCACCCCAGAGACGGTGGCCGCCTACCTCCGGGCCCTGGAAGGCGCCGCCTATGCCACCATCGTTCGCCGCAAGACCGCCATCGCCAAACTGGTCGAAGCCGAAGCCCTCCTCAGCAACGACGCGGCCGAGGCGGACCCGACCAAACACCCCAAGGTCACCGTCACCCTCAAAGCCATCCGCAAACGCCTCGGCACCGACCAAGACCGCTCCACCCCCCTCACCGCCGAACGCCTGATCCAGGTGCTGCTGGCCATCGACGACACGACCTTGGCCGGCCGCCGGGATATCGCCCTGTTGCTGATCGGCTGGTACGGGGCGTTCCGCCGCTCCGAGCTCGCCGGCATGCACCGACAGCACCTCCAGCTCGACGACCACGGCGTCGGTATCGCCCTCCCCCGCTCCAAAGGAGCCCAAGACCACACCATCTACGTCCCCATCCTGCGCCAACCCAGCTCACGTTGGGACCCGATCGCCGCGCTCGAGAACTGGCTCCAAGCCCTCGACATCAGGGCCACCAACAAGGCCACCGACGGGATCTGGCTCCACATCACCAAAGGCGACAGCCTCGCCAACCGGCCCCGACCCATCTCCGGTGACGCCGTGAACGGCATCGTCACCCGACGGGTCCTCGCTGCCGGGCTGGCAGACGCCAACGATTACTCGGCCCACTCCCTCCGGGCCGGGTTCGTCACCGAAGCCAAGAACCGCGGTATCGACGAAGCCGACATCATGAAACACTCCCGCCACAAGAGCCTTGCCACCATGCGCCTCTACGATCGCACCAGCGGCTGGTGGAACCGCAACGCCACCGCCGGCCTCGCCCTGTAGCCCCTCTCGGGGTCAGCTCGATCCCCAGGTAGCCCATGCGAGGCCGGCCGGCTCGCTGCATAAGGGTTCTTCTGCAGCATCTATCTCACCCGACGTTCAGCGTTCCGCTTCGTGGGCGTGGCGCGAGATCTTCGTGTCGTCGAGCTGCTCCGCTACGGATGTGGCGATCGCCGTCAGCAGGTACTGCTGGAGCTGGAGCTGGAGGGCAGGGGGTACGCCCGGCATGGTGGCGGACCCCAGGGCGACGACCTGCTCGAGGAGGGCTAGTGCTGGGGAGCGTGGCCCGATGTGGTGCAGCTTCCCGCCGATCCAGACGAGCCCACCACCGCCGGCGTCGGGACCTGTGAGCGAGATCGCCGGTCCCGCGACCGGTACGGGCCGCGGCAGGCGGACCTCGAGCGTCGCCGTGAGGTTCTCGTCGTCGATCGCGCTCACCCACACCTGGACCGGACCGCCGAAGACCCGGAACGGGTCGACCGCCGGCGTTCCCGGCGGGTTCACCCCCACGAGCGTGGGGAGGGCGCCCTGTCGGCCCCGGGGCCACTCCCATGATGGGGTTCACCCCCACGAGCGTGGGGAGGGCCGATGGCCGAGGCCATGCGATACCGGGTCCGCGGGTTCACCCCCACGAGCGTGGGGAGGGCCATCCGAACAGGTCCCAGAAGATGCGGGGCTCGGGTTCACCCCCACGAGCGTGGGGAGGGCCCACCCTCGGCGCCACAGCGTTGACTGCTGTCGGGTTCACCCCCACGAGCGTGGGGAGGGCTCCGGCCCCCACGTGCAGACGATTTTATGCCAG